>JAADIS010000138.1 GCA_013151215.1 Chlorobiota bacterium
GGCTATATTATAACTCGATTATCATATTGATAGGCTTTGAGCTGAATGCAAGTATAAGAGAGTCGAAAGTGAGATATGAGGAAGAGGGGAATTATTAAAGACTATTTCTTTATTATTAAAATTGACTTGTCTTTTTTGCCATTCTTTTCGTGCAACTTTAAAATATACATGCCTTCTGTTAAAGTCTCTATATTAATAGATTTTGTATTAGTAAAGGATAGCAATTTATTACCCAAAACGCTATATATGCTTGCCGTAAATTCTTTAATATTAGAGTTTAAAACTAAATTCAGCTTGTTTCTGGTCGGTATAGGGTAGGCATAAAAACTTAATTCGCTGACGGAGGAAATACTTAAAGGAAAACTTACAAATAAACTATCTATCAATGACTTATCAATAGGATAATTGTAAAGCCTGATATCATCAATATACCCGGTAAAAAACTGAGTTAAATTGTTTCGGCATCCTATATAGCCTTTTATGTCCTCGCCATATATAGGTAATAAGTCATCTACATTAAGGGAGTCAATGATGTTAGCATCAAAATAGAGCTTTAATTTATTTGAACTTCGAGTATAAACTAAAAAATGCCATTGATTATCTGCTACAAGGTCTCGTTGACTTATCCATGATGCGGAGAGGTTGGTGTTGTACCCTTGCCCTAGAAACCCATTAAAACTGTAATTTGAATATTCGTTAGTGTAGGCCAAATATTGGTCAACACCATAATCTGAACCGATATCAAAAATAAATCCTGCAGTTCCCGGATAAGGTTGGTCAATAATTTTTACCCACATTGAGTATGAATACTCGTCAAAAGCATATTTACCAGCATCAAGTTTGATATATGCGCTTCCGTTAAAATATAATGCTTTGTCCTGTTGTTCAAAACGGTCACGAGCAGGCATCGTATTATAAGCAATGCCTCTATTAAAGTTTCCGCTTTCATCGGGAACAAGAGAGCTGTATATATTATTTAAAGGGTAATAAAAAATATTAAGGCTGTTTTGGGCTTTTATGCTTACCACGGTTAGTGATAAGAAAATAATTAGCAAAGATTTCATTTTCTTGAATTATTAAAAAACAATTTTTTTCGTTAATGTCTGTTTGTTATTCTGTATCAGTTGTATAAAATATAGTCCCTTAGGTAAGTCAGGTTTGTAAAAGCGATATTCTTTAGAAGTTAAATCATGTACATTTAATAATATCCTACCACAAATATCTATTAATCTCAAGTCGTATTTTGAGTTATTTTTGTTAATAATTGTAATGTAAGAATTATTTATATTACTTAGAATTACTATTTCTTCAATGCCCAACGTTATATCGTAAATAAATAATCTTTTAATCTCATCATCCGTAAGAACTCTATTGTATATTCTTACATCATCTATTTTGCCTTTAAAAAATTGTTTGTAGGTTGACCTACCTGTACCGATTATAAAATTACTGTCGGGTTCGTATGTGCTGGCAATGTTATTAGCGACATCCTCATAAACTAAAGTTGCGTTAATATAGTATTTAGTTGATTCCTCGTTGCGAATCAATACAATATGTGACCATTTATTAAGCATCTTATCTGCTTCGCTAACATATAAATTATTGGCGCCACCGGCCCATAATTTCAAAAAACTGTTATCAAAGTCCACACGTAAAGCACCATTTTTCAATCTATAATCATCCTGTGATATTACTACATGATTATATGGAGTTATACCGCTTATATCATAAGGACTTACCCAAAGCGAAACACTTCTCTCAACAAAGTCAAACGTAGAATTAGAGTTTATATAATTACTAAACCCGTTAAATTCGTATGCGCCATCTTCTTGCCCAAATCTGTTTGTTGTAAGAGTAGCACCATAAACAACACCATCATGTCCGTGACCGCTAAGGTCTGTAGCATCTCCGTTAAATAAATAATACAGTTGAAGGCTGTCTTGCAATGTGGTTTGTCCAAGGCTCGCACACGCCAAAACCGTTAAAATTGTAATTACTGTTAACTTTTTCATTTTTGTGTTTCTTAATAAGCGAGGCTAAAGTAATAAAAAAAAACATAATGATAAAAGTAATTAATACTTTTGTAGCAAATTTTGTAATTTGAAAAGAATCATTTCAGTTGTAGGTGCAAGGCCGAATTTTATAAAGATTGCACCGGTTCACCGTGCGTTTCAAAAATATGGGAAATCGATCGAGCATAAGATTTGCCATACAGGGCAACATTTTGATGAAAAGATGTCAAAGATTTTTTTTGATGAATTGTTAATGCCTAAACCTGATTTTTATCTTGGGTTAGGAGGAGGTAGTCATGCCGTGCAGACTGCTAAAATAATGATGGAGTTTGAAAAAATCCTGATTGAGGAAAAACCTGACCTTGTAATTGTGCCTGGAGATGTAAACTCAACTCTGGCAGCCAGTATTGTTGCAGTGAAACTACATATTCCTGTTGCTCATGTAGAATCTGGCTTAAGAAGTTTCGATAGAAGAATGCCTGAAGAAATTAATCGGATATTAACAGATGAGATTTCGGACTACTTGT
The DNA here is from genome assembly GCA_013151215.1 of Chlorobiota bacterium. Lineage (GTDB taxonomy): Bacteria > Bacteroidota > Bacteroidia > Bacteroidales > F082 > BM524. The sequence goes on from JAADIS010000138.1 coordinate 2,540, forward strand.
TTGTAACGGAAAAAAGCGGTCTGGAAAACCTTGAACATGAAGGTGTAAGTAAAAATAAGGTGTATTTTGTGGGCAATGTTATGATTGATAGTTTAATACATTTCATGCCGGTAATCGATAAATCCAATGTCCTAGAAGAATTAAAATTGCGAAAAGGAGAGTATATTTTATCAACTTTTCATAGACCCTCAAACGTTGATACGAAGAAGGACTTACAAGAATTGATAAAAGCAATAAATATGATTGCGTCTTTAGAAAAACTAGTTTTCCCAGTTCATCCTCGCACCAGGAATAATATGATTAATTTCGGGTTATTCGATAATATTAATGAAAATGTTATTTTACTTGACCCAATAGGTTATATCGAGTTTCTATCCTTAACTAAAAACGCCAAATTAGTAATTACCGACAGCGGTGGGATTCAAGAGGAGACTACATTTCTGGGTATTCAGTGTATTACAGTTAGAGATAGCACCGAAAGACCGGTTACAAGTGAAATCGGAACTAATCATATAATAGGAACTGATCTGGATAAGGTTGTAGCATCTGCAAAACACATTCTTGATGGTAATATTAAAGTAGGCAGGCTCCCTGACTTATGGGATGGAAAAGCCGCTGAAAGAATAGCAGAACTAATTTATAAATCAATATGAGTTGAAGATGAAAATATTAATGGTCCTCGATCATGAATTCCCTCCTGATATAAGAGTTGAAAATGAGATAGAAGCTTTAATCAAAAATGGTAATGAAGTTCATCTGGCTTGTTTAACTTTTAAGAACAGGGAGGTTTCTGAAATTATTAATGACTGCAAGGTTCACAGGAAACAGATCAATAAGCTTATTTACAAAGCAAGCGTCGGAGTTTTGAAATTTCCTTTTTATTTCAACTTTTGGAGAAAATTTATGAAGGATATTATGACCAAAGAAACGTTTGATGCAATTCATATACATGACTTGCCTTTGGCTCAGGTAGGTTTTGAAATGAGTGAAGAATTTAATTTGAAATTCAATTTGGATTTGCATGAAAACTGGCCTGCTCTTTTAAGAGTAGCTATACATACTCAATCGTTACTGGGCAAGTTTTTATCAAATGATAAACAATGGCAGAGATATGAGTTGAAATATTGTAATTTAGCTGACAACGTGATTGTTGTAGTTGATGAAGCAAAAAAAAGATTGTCTGACGCAGGGATTCGAGACAACAAAATTCATATAGTGTCCAACACCTTAAACTTAAGACATTTTAAAATCCCAAACGAAAAACCTGATAGTAAGTTTATAACGCTGCTTTATGCAGGAGGCATCAATAAACACCGAGGTCTTCAATATGTAATAAAAGGACTTAGATATTATAAGGAAAGAGATAGAAAGATTCGTTTATGGATATTAGGAACAGGCTCCTATGTAGAAGAGTTAAAAGAATTGGTCGAGACCGAGAATTTGGGGGGTAAAGTTTTTTTCGAGGGATGGAAGAACTATAAGGAAATGCAAATTTATTTTGGGAAAAGTGATATATGCCTTATTCCACATGTTAAAAGCGATCATACTGATTCGACAATCCCACATAAGATTTTTCAATATATGTATGCTGGCAAGCCAATGATTGTCTCAAATTGTGACCAATCTACGTGAATCTATCTCCCAATTATACTTCTCAAGAACCAGTTTTTTACAATAATCCTCAAACTTATCGCCTTTTAAATCCTTGTCTTCAATGATTTGCCTGAGTTGAACAGCAAAATCCTCTGGATTATTGTGGACAAAAACCTTCCCTGAATTAGAATGCTCCACAATACGTTTCAAAGGGTCACAATTTATCAATAAAGATGGATAATAAAAACGTTTACGAAAATTTTGACTGGGCCTCCTTCAAGTATGAAGACTTGAAACCAAAAGTTGAGGAGATATTAAATGCTATTCCTAGTGATGTTGAGAGTATTCTTGACATAGGTTGTGGGAATGGCATAATCACAAATGTACTTGGGGAAAAATATAATGTTACTGCAGTTGATAGGAGCAAAGAAGCACTTAAATTTGTTGAAACCAAAAAAATAAATGCTAGTGCTGATAAAATTCCATTGACGGATAACAGTTTTGATATGGTTTTTTCAAGCGAACTACTTGAGCATTTGCCAAATAATGTATTGGAGGGAGCGATTACTGAAATTAAAAGGCTCTCAAAAAAATATATTTTTATTACTGTCCCAAATGCTGAAAATCCAAATAAACTACTCATAAAATGCCCAAGTTGTCATTATATCTTCAACAGTCCTAACCATTTGCGAAGTTTTAATATTAAAAAGTTAGAAACTCTTTTTGATGAGTATAAATTATTGAAATCGTTTACTTTTGGCAAAAAAGTCAGATATTACAACAATCTGATATCAATCATAAAAAAAAATGTAACACCTTCAGCTTCATGGATTCCTTATTTTTGGGTTGATAAGGCTAAAAGAAACTCTACCTGTCCGTCCTGCGAACATCAATTTGAGTATTCATATAAGTTTAATGTTTTAACCGCTGCCCTTGATACTTTAAATGTATTAATTTCGCCTAAAAAGCCATATTGGCTATTTGCTATATTTGAAAAAAATAATAAACTTTCAACATAACACCCTTGGGCATAATAAAAAAACAGTCGATTTCAGGAACCATTTACTCTTATATGGGGGTAGTATTGGGGTTTTTGACAATTGGGATTTTATACCCAAGGGTTTTCGATACTGCCGAAGTAGGCTTGTTGAGGATCCTGGTTTCGTACGCAGTGCTTTTTTCCCAGTTCGCTGGCCTTGGTATAAACACTGTTACCGTTAAATTATTTCCTTACTTCCGCGATCACGACAAAAAACACCATGGCTATCTGGGACTGGCTTTGCTTGTCTCCACTGCCGGCTTAATAATCTCCCTGGCAGTTTATATACTTTTCAAATCCTATATATTGTCCGAGGCCGATACGCAGGCCGACCTCTTTGCGCATTACTATTATTATGTGGCCCCATTGATCGTTTTCTCGCTGCTGTTTACGGTTTTCGATACATATTATCGGGTTTTGTATAATGCCGTAAAAGGGATTATTTATAAAGAAGTGATACAAAGGGTTCTTATCCTGGCAGTTATTGCTTTGTATTATTTTCAGTATATCGATTTTGGGCTTACGGTGATTCTGTACTGCATTGCTATTATAAGCCCTGCCGTTTTGCTTTTTCTTTCGCTGACCTACAATAAGCAGCTGTTTTTAAAACCTAATCTAGCCTTTGTGGATAAAAAAATGGCCAACGAGATGCTAAAGGTTGGTTTTTACGGAATATTGGCAAGTTTTTCAGGAGTTTTGGTTTTGAACATCGATGTGATTATGGTTGAGCGCATGCTAGGTTTAAGTGCTGCCGGGATTTATACTATTACTTTTTTCTTCGGCACCTTAATATTGATTCCTTTGCGAACGATGGGCAAAATCGGGTCGGTGGTAATTGCTGATGCCTGGAAGCGAGATGACATATCCACCATCGACGAAATTTATAAAAAGAGCAGTATCAGCCTTAGCGTGGTCGGCGTTTTGCTGTTTATTGGGATCTGGGGCAATATCGACAATATTTTTTCGCTTATAAAAGACGATTATTTACCGGGCAAAATGGTGATCTTGTTCATAGGGATAGCCAACCTGTTTGATATCGCCCTCGGTATGAGCCCGCAAATTATTATTAACTCCAGATATTATAAATACCTGTCCTACTTTCTGATAGGTTTTGCCATCATGCTGGTAGCAACCAATTTAATGCTGATACCTGTTATGGGGATAGTTGGTGCGGCAGTTGCTTCCTTGATCTCAAAATTTGTTTTCAGCCTGGTGAAATTTTATTTTTTGTATCATAAGTTCAACCTTCAGCCTTTTAACATAAAGTTCGTTTATTTAATCATGATCGGATTAGGCACATATTGGATATCTGGCCTTATGCCACAGCTGCCCAATTTTATCTTCGACATAGTTGTTAGGAGCGCGCTGATGAGTGTTTTGTTCACGGTTCCGGTCTATTATCTGAAGATCTCGACAGATTTAAACCAAAAGTTCGATGAGTTGATAAAAGGCATAAGCTATCGTAACAAAATATGATTTCGAACGTATGTGTTAATTACGTAAATTTGCCGTTTTGTTTTTATGGAGGATACCGGGAATCTAAATATTGTTTTTATTGGGAGTGGGGCCATTTCAACAGCTATTGCCAATGTGTTGAGCTTAAAGAAACAATATGAGGTGAGCCTGCTCTCCATCGAGAAGGATGTTGTGGATTCCATTAACCATGATCATGTAAACACCAAATATTTCCCACAAATAAATCTTGACGAGACTTTAAAGGCCACTATGGACAAGAGTGTTTTGTCCGATGCCGACCTTATTTTTATTGGGATTCCATCGAATATCGTTGTTGGTTATATCGAGCGTCATAAATGGTTGATCAATACGAGTTCGATCATCGTCAACCTCGCTAAGGGATTTGGCCCCGATAACAAAACTATCCCTCAAGGGCTCTCAAAAGTTGTCCCTAACCAGGTTATTAGCATGAAAGGGCCTTCCTTTGCACGCGAGATCATCAATAATATGCCAACTGGTTTGACAGTCGTTTCCAAGCGCGATAAAAGTTTTGCCCTTTTCGGGGAAATTTTTAAGGACACCTCCATCTATCTGGATTATAGCACCGATGTGGTCGGTGTGGAGCTGGCAAGTATTTTAAAGAATATTTATGCCATTATCGTTGGTATTGTCGATGCCCATTACGATTCCCCAAACCTGAGATCTCTTGTTCTAACAAAAGCAATAAATGAGATGAAATATTTGATGTCTCGTTTTGGCGGAAAAGAGGAAACTATGTTCAACTACTGTGGTTTTGGCGATTTTAGTCTTACCGCCCTCAATGATTTAAGCAGAAACCGGACCTTGGGCTTGTTGATAGGTAAGGGCTTTTTTACTGCCGATATTTCGGAAAAGGTTACCCTTGAAGGAAAGATTGCAGTAAATGTTTTTATTGAAGAGATTGCCAAGAAGCGTCAGATTAAAACCAAAAAACTGATGATGAAGGAGCTGTACAGGGTTTTCAACGACGATGATTACGATATTACAAACTTCGTGAACAGTATTCTCTCGGCCAACGGCCATTAATCACAAATACCTTTTATTACATACGACATCTTTTCTGTTAATTGCTTTCTGCTGAATTGTTCGATGTTCCTGCTTTTGCACTCCAACTTGCCTTCCTCGAATTTATTAAAGCTCTCAAGAATATGTTTTTTGAGTTTTTGGGATTCTTCAAAGCCGAAAGTCATGCCTGATGAAGTATCGGAAATAACTCTTGCCGCATCGCCATCTTCCGGCGCTATGCAAATAATGGGGCGTCCTGACGCCAGGTACTCGAAGATCTTTCCAGTCAATATCAACTTTGCATTTGGAGTGTCGTTGACTAACAGCAAAAGAATGCTTGCCGATTGTTGCTCAATAATAACTTCATTATGAGGCATATAGTCGATAACCTCAAGTTTGTCCCCCAATCCGTGCATTTTAAAAGCATCCAAGGCGCTAACATCTATTTTGCCGATATTCCTGATCCTGAGCTTTTGCTCCAGCAGTGGGTTTTCTTTTGTCAATTCACTTAAAACTTTTAATAAGTTAAGGGGTATCCGGGTTTTGCTCAATGAGCCGATATGCGAAAGAACGAAGTTTCCGGATGCTTTAATGTCCTTGTTTACAACATCATCCTCATCGTAGCCGTTTGGGATGATATGGTAATTGCGATTTACGATAGTCTTGAACTCATCGTGCATCCCCTGGCTTATAAGGCTGACGGCATCAGCGTTTTGCAGGATCTTTTTTTCCAGTTCATGATGTTTCTTGTCTGCCCTCGCACCAAGTTTCAGGTCTTTGTAATAATCGATGTTGGTCCATGGGTCACGGAAGTCGGCCAGCCATGGAATCGAGGTTTTTTGCTTTAGTTCATAAGCAATTAAATGTGCGGAATGCGGGGGGCCGGTAGTGACGATTGCATCAACATTGTTGTTGTCCAGGTATTTGGAAAGAAGCTTGACGGAAGGTTTTATCCAGAATTTTCGTGCGTCCGGGATAAATAAGTTCCCCCTTATCCAGATAGAGGCGTTTTCCAGCAAGTTGCTTTTTATTTTTCTTTCGCTCAAAAAGGCGGTTTGTATTTTGTCGGATTTTTTCCTGCCGGTAAGCTTCTTATAAAATGAATAGGGTTCCCAAATCTTGTTTGTAATGATCTCAACCCCATCAGGAACTTCGTTGAGCAAGGATTTGTCGATGCTGGGCCGTTCGGGATTCGCAGGAGTGAATATTATCGGCTCGATGCCGAAATTCCTGAGATACTTCACGAATTTCAACCAGCGCTGAACGCCGCCGCCGCCGCTAGGGGGCCAATAATAAGTTATTATCAGGACTCTTTTCATCTAGCTGGAAAGGCGTTTGTGCCTACATGTCCTGACTTCCCGATAAAATGCAAAGAGCAGGAGCAAAATCAAGATTAAGGATGAGGCAAACGAGATTCTTTCGCCAACGGCCCACACAAGCGGTTCGAAACGAAACTCTATTTCATGTTTTCCCGCAGGGACGCTCATTGCCCTCAAAACGTAATCGGCCCTGAAATATGGGCTTTCCTCCCCGTCGATATACGCATTCCAGCCTTTATCATAATAAATCTCGGAAAAAACAACCATCTGGTTTTTTGTTGAGCTGAAGCTATAAACTAAATTGTTTGGTTTATACGATTTTAAAGTAATGCTGGCCGTTGAATCGAAACTGTAATCCGTTGATACATTATCCTCGAACTTTTTGTCAATTATGGCAGTTGTTCTCAGGTCGTTATCTTTTAATCCGGCAATTTCAGCATCAGGGCTTTCAACAAATTTATGATTGCGCACTATCCATGCGTTTCCAAATGCTGCCGGATTAATCAATGGTGATGCATCGGGGCTGTAAATAATATATTTGGTGTTCAGCATGCCCAAAACCTGTTGATTCTTCAACAAATTATTTATCTCGCTGAAGCCAGTTCCGCTTTTTAAGCCTTTGAACAGATTGCTTATCTCGGGTGAGATATTGTTTTCTATCAAATCCTGATAACGTTGCAGCTTGGCTCCGTGATAGCCGCCTATTGATTTGTGAAAATATGAGGTGCTGGCATCGTTAAAAGTGCTCTTGGTCAGGTCAAGTACCCTATAGTCCTCACTTCTGTCCTGCAAGATGATGTTGTCGGCCTTTGAAGGTGCAAAAGGTGTTTTTGCCAGGCGTTTGCTTTCCCACATTTCGAATTTAGCCCCCTTTTTTTCATTGTTCAGATATCTTTTATCGACGCCAAACATATCAACCAGGATAAGCAAACTTAATACGCTGATAAATAGTGTTTTGCCAATCTTGTTCATCAGCAATAAATATATAAGTAACCCACCGGCCAGAAGGAAGGACAAGCTTCTGAGGGCATCGTTCTTGAAAATGGCTATCCTTACATCTTCCAGGCTTGAAATAAAAGCCGAGATCTGCACAGCGTTTTCGCCCTGAAGCATTTGACTGAATTGTGAATCCTCGTATGAATTGGTGAAATTGAAAAATGCTGTTGGCATCAAATAGAAAAGTATTATTATTCCTGCCGTGGCCGCCAATGAAATATAAAAGGCTTTGATTTTCTTTTTGACTTCTTCCGTTTCGGTAAAAATTTTGTGCAAGCCCATGAAGGCCAGTATGGGTATTGTTAATTCGGCTATGACCAATATCATCGATACGGCCCTGAATTTGGCATATCCCGGGACATAATCTATAAAGAAGTCGGTTAAAGGCATGAAATTCTTGCCCCAGCCAAGCATTATCGATAATATCGTTGCGGCAAGCAATGCCCATTTAAGTTTGTTGTTTACTATAAAAAGGCCTAAAATAAACAGGAACATTACAATTACCCCAACATAAACAGGGCCGGAAGTCCCGGGTTGCTCGCCCCAATAGGCACTCCCTTGCTGTGCTATTGCTTTTCGGTAGCCCGGGTCTGCATTCTTGAGCTCGGGACGGTTTCCCAGCAATCCGGAGGCTCCTCCTTTAACATTGGGAATTAAGAAGGACCATGTCTCGGCAACCCCATAGCTCCAGGCGGTGATATAGTCTTTGTCGAGCCCTGACGATTTCACTTTAAGCTCCTTTGTCAGCTCTGGTTTCCCCCTCATGGTATCCTTGCCATAATCGTAGGTTGCCCATAAATTAGTTGAATGCGTTAAAACGGCAAGTAAGGCTGCCGCTATCAATATGCCGCTTGCTTTGCCGAAATGAAGATAGTTTTTGCTTTGCAGCATCTCAACAACTTGAAAAACACCATAAACCACAACCAATATCAAAAGGTAATATGTTATCTGGAGGTGGCCCGAATATATTTCAAGGGCCAGGGCGATGGCTGTTAAAAGCCCTCCCCACAGGTATTTGCCGTTGAAAGTAAGAATAATACCAGCCATTACCGGTGCCATATAACCGATGGCATGGGCTTTTGAAGTATGCCCTGCGCCAAGTATTATGAAAAAATACGAGCTCAGGGCAAAGGCTATCGCCCCTGCCAAACTTACCCATGGGTTTATTCGCATTACCAGCATGAGGACGAAAAAACCAAGGAAATATAAGAAGACGTAATTGGTAGGGTAGGGGAGCCCAAGAGTAATAACTTTATCAACATAACGCATCAGGTTGGCTCGGTACCGAACCGATATCTGCCATGCCGGCATGCCTCCGAACATGGAGTTGGTCCAGAGGGCTTCCTCTCCTGTCGATGCCCTGAAGTCAGCAATTTCCTTCGACATGCCCTTGAACATTTTTATGTCGTGCTGTTTTAGCTTCTTTCCTTCAAGCACAGGATAGAAATACACAAAAGTGATAGTTAAAAATACTGTCAGGGCAAGGATATATGGACTAAACTGTTTGAAAAAATTATTGCTCATATCTTATGTGATTAATCAAGGTCTTCATATTCAACATATTCGCCGAAACCGTCATCGTTTTTCGGCTTTTTGTTCTTAGTATTGGTTTCCACTCTTATATCGCCTTCGGCAGTGCCTGCCGCACCATAGCTTTCCTGGCTCCCAAAGCCGCTGAATTTTTCCTGTTGATTTCTGATAAACCTGCCCAGGAGCCATGGCAAACCATATTTCAGGAAAAACTTAAAGGCGTAACCTAAAAGGACAAAGATGAAAATAATCCACAAAAGCGTTTCCATTTCTGCTGTAAAATTTTAACTGCGAATTTAACTTTTTTGCTCGTTCGTGAAATAAAAAATCACTTAAAACAAAAAAAGGAGATATGATAACATATCTCCACACAATAATTTTATTAAAAAATATCTGATATACTATTTTGCAATAGTACTAACGTTCGTCGGATACAGTTAATTTCTTGCGACCTTTGGCCCTGCGTGCCTTAATTACTTTACGACCGTTAACGGTTGACATTCTCTCACGGAACCCGTGTTTATTTTTCCTCTTTCTTACAGAAGGCTGAAACGTTCTTTTAGTCATATCCTTATCTTTAAATTTGGGTGTGCAAAATTATAAATATTTTCGATATCCAAAAACTTTTTTGGAAAAAATACTCTTTATAAGAAAAAATTAGGCATTCCCCCTTGAAATACAGGGGGAATGATAAATTTATTTCTTTGGTATATGTTTTAATGTTTCCACCAGATAATCCCAGAACAACTGAACTGTGTCTATCTTCACCATCTCATCGGGCGAGTGGGGATTACGGATAGTGGGGCCGAATGAAATCATGTCCCAATTAGTATAAGTTGCTCCTAGAATGCCGCACTCAAGACCGGCGTGGATAACTTTGACTTCAGGGATTCTCCCGAATTTGTTATTGTAAACATCTTTCATCTCGGCAAGAATAGCCGACTCGGGATTTGGCTTCCATCCCGGATAAGCGCCTGCGCTGGCGGCTTTGCCCTTGGCAGCCTCGAACACTCCTCTTACCTCTGCTGAGAGCTTGTCCCTGTCGTCGTTGACAAGGCTTCTTTGAAGGGTGGCTATTTCTATTTGTTTGCCGTCTGATTTAACAATTGCGAGGTTGGTTGAAGTTTCGACAACACCCTTGAAATCCTTGCTCATGGCAATCATGCCGTTAGGGCAGGCTGATATCGCCTCAAAAAGACTCGATATTGTCTTTTGGTCAATAACTTCCTTGGCGCTTTCGGTTTCTTCCACGACAACCATCAAATTAGGCTCTGTTTCAGAGAATTCGTCTTTTGCTATTTCCTCGAACTCTTTTACGTATTGCACAAACGAATCTTTATGTTCGTTTGCGACGACGGCAGTAACGAACGATTCGCGCGGGATGGCGTTTCTAAGGCTTCCTCCGTTTATTCCGGCAATACGGATACCATATTTCTCCTTGGCTTTAAGCAAAAGCACGTTCATTATCTTATTGGCATTGCCTCTGCCGAGATTGATGTCCAGTCCTGAGTGGCCTCCCCTAAGTCCTTTCACGCTGACATTATAAGTTGTTGTGCCATCGGCAACGGCCTCGGTAGTATATTCCCAAACACCTGTTGAGTCAACTCCTCCGGCACAACCGATATAAAGCTCGCCTTCGTCTTCCGAGTCGAGGTTTAAGAGTATGTCGCCGTCCAGGACACCTGCTTTGAGGTTTTCGGCCCCGGTCATCCCGGTTTCCTCGTCCATCGTGATGAGAGCCTCAACAGGGCCGTGCTCAAGGTCGGTTGCCTCAAGTATTGCCATTGAAGCGGCAACGCCCATGCCGTTGTCGGCGCCGAGTGTCGTTCCCCTTGCTGTTACCCAATCGCCGTCGATATATGCGTCGATGGGGTCTTTTTCGAAATCGTGGTCGGTATCGGCATTTTTTTGGGGAACCATGTCCATGTGCCCTTGAAGGACAACACCTTTGCGGTCTTCCATTCCCGGTGTGGCCGGCTTTTTAATGATAACGTTACCAATTTCGTCAACTATGGTCTCAAGACCCAGGTCTTCGCCAAACTTTTTCAAATAAGCCCTTACTTTTTCTTCTTTCTTCGAAGGACGTGGCAATTGTGTCAGTTCATAGAAATTCTTCCATAAACTTTCAGGTTTTAATTTTAAGATATCTTTACTCATGATAATTTATTTTTATTTTTCTATGTTGGGCAACTCAAGGCCATAACCTTTTTTCTTGTCCTCTATCTTAAGCAAGAAGGCAAAGATTAAAGATAATAATGAAAGTGAAAGGAAAAGTAGCATATCGTAGAAATAGTTATACCTCAAATTGAGTCTGTTTTTTTCAATTGCTTTAAAGCCATTCTCAATACCTGCTTCTATTACAGAATTTAGAACAGCATCTTTATTTCCATTTACATCTATTTTAATCAGACTTTGAGAGATATTATCGTATATATTGTTTTGTACCCTGGTAACTTCATCATTTTCAATGATTGCAGGTTCATAAACACTATATTGAACAATAGAATCAACTACTGCACCAGTTGCTTTTTCAATGGCTACACCAATTTCTTTTTCCGTAAAGTTGGAGGTCGAAAGTTTTTTTGTAAAAGCATCCTCAATGGCTGTTTTAACAGCTATTTTATTTGGTGAAACTTCAGGGTTTGTTGAATTTAGAACGAATCCTAATATTAAAGGTATAAATAAAAGCCCAATATTTTGGATCCAGAATATAACTGCATACGCAGTACCCAATTGTTTTTCAGGAATGATCTTTGGCACTGAGGGCCACATGGCAGAAGGAACAAGTGAAAATCCAATTCCCAGGATAATAACCATTACAGCAGCTATCCACCATAATGTAAGTCCAGGTATCGCAAGAACACCATGTACAATAATTAAAATGATAGAACCTATGATCATTATGGAAGCGCCTTTTCCATATTTGTCATATATACCTCCGAAAATAGGAGTTAGAATAATTGTTCCGAAAGGTAATAAACTTGGGATTAATCCTGCAAGATAGGGGCTTACGCCATATTTGTTTATCATTAAGTCTGTTGCATAAAACAAGAACGGGAAAACAGCAGAATAAAATAATACACACAGTATGGCGATGTACCAGAAACCAAGATTGCTTATAATAAGGACAATATCTTTAATTTTAAATTCATCTTCCGGATTCTTAGTCTTAACAGTATCTTCTGATTTATCTAATTTAATATCAAGAAGTGAGAAAAGAATAAAAGAAACCACCCCCATTACCATAACAACCAGTGCAAACAAAATAGGCGATGTAACCGTGAAGTTTTTTGCTAGCGGTAGTGAAATTACTAATGCTAAGGCTGTTCCTAAACGAGCAATAGACATCTGCATTCCCATTGCAAGAGCCATCTCTTTTCCTTTAAACCATCTTACAACAGCTTTAGAAATAGTAATACCAATTGCTTCGGTGCCCACACCAAATATTGCGAAACCAAGAGAGGATAATAATACCTGAGTAGGCATTTGTCCTAGTAATGGTATGTTAACTACTGCATCGGCTGGAAATTCATGTTTTACTGCCCAATAATTTAAGGCTGTACCTACAAACATGACTATAGTGGCTCCAACTCCTGTTTTTCTTACACCTAATTTATCCAAGATGAACCCGCTGAATATAAGCATAAACAGAAAAACATTAAACCACGCATATGCAGAGGTATAGGTGCCAAAGTCTTCACTATTCCAACCAAGAATACTCTCTAGCATAGGTTTTATGGTAGAAAGCGCATAGTTAAAATAATATGCACCAAATATTGATAAGGACGCCAAAATCAATGCTGTCCATCGAGCTTTTGCTGAATCCCTTAAAGATTGTTTTATTTTTTCTGTCATATACTTTATTTTAAATGAGGTGGCGAATTTATAATAAATAATTGGAAAACCGCCTATCCGGGCAACTTATTAACAGCTTTTGCAAACGATTGATAAATCAAAGTCTGACAAAACAACTCGATAGCCGGAATATCATCGGTTAAACCTTTTTTGGTGGATTGTCACAGCAATTCGTCCTCGTTGACAAACAGTTTTTTTGCTATATTGTTGTTTTTGTCGTTGAAGAAACTGTCGGGATACTGACTTGAGCCGACAATGTTGGAAACAGAATCCACGGCGAATAAATTGACGGTTATTGGTTGGTTGCCGCTTTGGTAAATTGTTATTGAAGAACTTGGTTTTGCTCCCTTCGCCACTTCATGGCCAAACTCGGCCCCGCTTATCTTGGACAGCTTCCGTAGGTATATATCCATTTTTGCCGAATCGGCCTCCATATTTCCAAGCATCCATTTGCCATCGATTTTTTCCAGTTCGAAACTGTCGCCGGCCGCATTAGTGAAATTAATCTTTTCAATAGCGCTTTTATCTGTTTTTATTAAGGTCTTGTCCCTGAAATCATCAATCTCCCTTCCTATCTGCAATGGGAGCATGCTGTTTATCGAATAAACATTTTTGTCGTCCTCCAGGCTCACATAAGTTATTGGCTCGCCGCCGGGACGGCCGTTGTTCATCTTGTGCCTGTCCTGGATGTAATCGAACCTGCCGACGGCGTAGCGGGCAAGTGTTTTGCCGTTTTTCATTAATTCGATGGTGGTGGCCAGCGAGTCATCGGTATTATATTTGCTCATAGAGGGCTTGCCCGTGCCGACAACGCTTTTTACCTTGCTGCCATTCAGCTCTTTGAGGATCATCTTGATTTTCTGTCCGTTGGCGGGGAATCTTTTGTCATCGATATTCACGAACCAGTCGTCACCCTGTTTGACCAAGTCCGCCAACGGCTCGAAATAAGGCGATTTTATCTTTATGTTGTTTACCGATTCTTCATTAAATGATGGTAAAGCCTTCCTGAAATTCGAGGATTCGTTCCTGGTGAATTTAATAATTATCAATGCGGCAACCGCGATAACTAATATCAATGCGGTGATGCCATTTCTTTTTTTACCTGACATAGCCTTCGTTCATTCTTTTAATACGTTGATTTCTTTTTATCTGCATATAAATTAACCCGAAAATAAGCACCAAGACCAAAGGCAGGATAAAGTTGAACCACTTTAAAAAGGCTGTCTTGGCCTCGCTCATCTGGTCAATGGGACGCGATGTTATGGTCTTTGTCCTTAGGTCCACCAGTCCTGTGTCGTCGGCAAGAAAGTCGATAAGGTTTGCCATCAGACTAATATTGTCGGACTGTTTTTGGGTGGGCCGCTGGCCGTTGCCGTTATAGGCGAAGTCGCCGTTGCCTATGATCACAAGCTTGGCATCCAAGTCTTTTTTGGTCTTGTATTCCAGCAGGGCTGCAATTGTTTGCCTTCCTGCCTGAAAGTCCATCAACGACCATTTCTTCTTGACATCAAAATATATAGGGATGTTCTCCAGGCCGCTTTTCTCGCTTGTAAATGCCAGAGGCGTGAATTTGTAACTGTTGTCGCCCGTAAATTCGATAGGCGATGAAAACGTCATGAAAACCTGTTCAAGCCCTTTTGTTGCCGGATTGTCGGCGAAATTGCCTATCAAAGGGAAATAAGGGAATTTCATCGATGAGCTCATAACGCCGAAACTGGTTCTTTGCTGAACGGAAATAGAGCCGCATTGCGAATCGACGATAAAACTGTCCTTCAGGTTGACGCCTTTTTTTAACAGCCATTGTTTGATGCCGGTATGTTTTACCTCCCCTGAAAGGGTCTGCAGATTGCCCTCGACATGTTTGGCGGCCACAAGGATGTTGCCGCCTTGATCGAGGTAGTCGTCGAGACGGGCAAAATCCGCCTGGTTGATGGAGTCGGTGGCGGCGGCAAAAACCAAGACTTTGTAATCGCTAAGTCTTGCCGACGGATCCGAGATTTTGACATCGCTAACGTCATACATTATGTTCAGCTCTTTCATTAGTTGTGGATAAGCTGAAATCGATGGTTCCCCATGACCTTGTATAAAGCCTAGCTTAGGCTTGTTCTTTATGCTCAGTTTTTTTATCGAGCTGCTTAGATCATACTCAAGGCTGCTTTTGGGGTCAATAAAGGGGATGACCTCTTTTTTCTCGCCAAGGCGCATCACCAGGCCCATATAGACCTTTTGCTGCTTTATCTCGTTTTTTTCCCTCGCGTTAAAAAGCACCGGTCTTATGCCTTCCTGATTGGCCTCCTGTTCCACCTCCTCATCCGAATTGGGGTCCTCGAACTGAAACATGACATTGCCTCCCGAAATATTGTCGTATTCAATGAGCATATCCCTTAAGTTGTTTTTTGTTTTTGCGAGGTCAGGTGCCAGATCACCTGTGAAATAGGCTGTTACGGTTAAGGGAGAGTCGAGCTTCCTTAAAATCCCCTTGGTCGCATCGCTGAGCGAATACTGCCCCCCTTCGGTAAGGTCGATCCTGAAATATATATATTGTGCAACAATGGCAACAACCACAAAAGTGGTCATCAGTAAAATAATCGATGTAAAAAATGATTTACTTTTCATGTCCTTAAATTTAATATTCCTTGCTGTGCTTTATTACGCTATTCTTTTTCTTAATATCATTATCTCGGTAAGAAGCAGCCCCACAAATGTAAACCCCAAAAAATAAATCAGGTCGCGGGAATCTATCAAACCGCGTATCATCGAGTCGAAATGGGAATTTACGTTCAGGTAATTTAAAAGAGACCCGAAAAACCCTGACGATCCGTCGGCCAGCATGCCGAAGATCAATTGGAAGAAGACACCGATAAACAGCGAGAGCAAAACGCTGACAATCTGGTTTTTGGTCAAGCTGCTCGTAAGCAGCCCCAGGCTGATATACATCGAGCTGAAAAGCAAGAGCGCAAGATATCCGGATGCCACCTGCCCGAAATCGAGATTGCCGATGTTTGCCAAGGTGATGACATAAGGAAGGGTAAGCGCAAGGGCAATGGCTATGAGTATCAATGTGGCCAGATATTTGCCGACGATGATCTGCAGGTCGGAAATAGGCTTTGTGAGCAATAATTTGAGGGTTCCCATACGGTTCTCCTCCGAGAACAACCTCATGGTCAATGCGGGTATCAAAAAGAACAAAGTCCAGTAGGCAATACTGAAAAACGGCATCATGGTGGCTTGTTTGATGAAGAATATGTCGTTTCCGTAAATCCATGTAAAGAAACCGCTAAAACCAAGGAACAATATGAGCAGCATATATGCCATCAATGATCCGAAATATGCGCCCAGCTCCCTTTTTGTAATCGTCAATATTTGTTGCATGATCTAATTTTTTATACTTGTTAACTCCATGAAAATATCTTCCAGCTTGGCTTCGACGGGGCTAAGTTCGGTAAGTACCCAGTTGTTTTTTGCGCACAGCTTGAAAATGGAAGCCGGCAAGCCTGTGTCAGGTGTCCCCTGTATCTCGAAAACCTTGTTTTCCTTATCGAGGATATCGGTCAATATCACCCCCTCGATGGCATTAAAGCCTTCAACGGCCATGTTTATGTCAACGTCCTCTATCTTTACCTTGACTATCTGGTTGCCGCTAATTTGCTTCCTGAGCTCGTGCGGTTTGCCGTCGGCAACAATCTTGCCGCGGTTTATTATCAATATCCTGTCGCAGGTGGCCTCTACTTCTGCCAGGATGTGCGAGCTTAGGATAACGGTTTTTTTCTTGCCTATTTTCTTTATCATTTCCCTGATTTCCTTGATTTGGTTCGGGTCGAGGCCAACCGTCGGCTCGTCAAGTATCAAGACATCGGGGTCGTGAATCAAGGCTTGTGCCAAGCCTACCCGCTGCCTGTAACCTTTCGACAGCTCAATGATCTTTTTGTGCTTTTCCCTTTCAAGGCCGCAAGTCTCAATCACATTTCCTATTTTTTCGTCCATTAATGATGAAGGAATTGAATGCAGCTTTGCTACGAACCTCAAATAGTCGATTATAGGCATGTCTTCGTAAAGCGGGTTGTCCTCAGGGAGATAGCCTATGTGTTTTTTTATTTCATCCTTGTTTTTTTCCAGGGTGTAGCCCCCGACGCTTATAGTCCCCGTATCAGGGATCAAATATGTGGTTATGGCGTTCATGGTGGTGGTTTTGCCCGCTCCGTTGGGCCCAAGAAAACCCAATATCTCACCCGTCTTTACCGTAAAGCTTAAATCGTCTATGGCCTTTTGCAAGCCATATTTTTTCGTTAAATTTTTAACAATAATATCCATGGCATTCTGCTGTTTTAATACTAATTCAAATAAATCTTGAATTCGCATTGCAAAATAAAAAAGTTCAAATGTTAAAAACAACACTTAAAATCAGGACTTAACAATAATTAACTTTAACCTGATTAATTCATAAAAAATGACAAGATACTTGTTATTATCATGATCTCGGTATCTTAGCAAAGTATTCCCAAGGTCTGATTTTTGTCATTTTTTACTAAAGTGCATTTATCTTAACGCATCTGCTTCGTTGCTAAACCTTTGAAATAGACTGCTATATCGTCAGGATTAGACGCCTCACACCTGCATCAAGCCAAACGCATGAATTAATCAGGCTAGAAGTTGCCTTTAGTGGAAAACGTGGACCAGTTTTTTGGTCTCGAAAAAATCCTCGTCAAAATGCTTGCTTAATTTGTAGGTTCGGGTTCTGAACCGCCTAATGGCGCTTACCTCCTTCGATACGTCGCCTCCTTTTAGGTAAAGTATGCCGTTTCTCAGCCCGTTGAACGATTTTTGATGAAATTTATAACCGGTCCACTTCATGAAATCGGGCAGATAGCATACGGCCCGGCTGATAACAAAATCATAAGTTTGGTCAACTTGCTCCATCCTCGTTTGCTCGGCCTTTACGTTTCTCAAGTTTAAGGTAGCGGCCACCTCTTTAACGACTTTTATTTTTTTCCCTATCGAATCAACAAGATGAAAATTAGCTTCAGGAAACATTATGGCAAGAGGAATTCCGGGAAACCCACCACCGGTCCCGGCATCCATTATCTCCGTAAAATCCTTGAACTGAACGAATTTGGCTATGGAAAGCGAATGTAGCACGTGATGTAAATAAAAGTTCCCCATGTCCTTTCGGGAGATAAGGTTTATGCGCCCGTTCCAATACGAGTAAATATCGAACAACTGCTCAAACTGTTCTTTCTGGCTGTCGCTCAAGCCGCCGAAATGCCTAAATATTATATCTGCACTCAAAACCTTCGATTGAACGGCAAATATATAAAATAAAGAATGGGAATGATTGGAAGTTCCGCCAATTAAAGTAGCATAAGTTCAAGTAGAACAAAAATTATATGTCAACAATCAAATGTGGATAATTGCGTTTTTTATTTCCTTTCGGCATAAGCCGATAAATTATTTTTGATGAATTGATGTTTTAGGTATTGAAATTAAAATTCCAAATATTTGCCTTCCTTTCTGTATTGGCTTTTGCGGCCATGGGCCAGAAGCGCATGACGACCGAGGAGTATATTGAGACCTATAAGCATATTGCTATCAAGAAGATGAAGCGATATAAGATTCCGGCCTCGATTACCCTTGCCCAGGGTATTTTGGAATCGGGAAGCGGAAACAGCCGCCTTGCGAGAAAGGGCAATAACCATTTCGGCATAAAATGCCACAAGGACTGGCACGGCAAGAGGATTTATGAAGACGACGACGAGAAACACGAGTGTTTCCGTAAATATAAAAAGGCCGAGGATTCCTATAGCGACCATTCAAGATTCCTCACCCAGAGAGGCAGGTACTCCTTTTTGTTCGATTATAAGACTACGGATTATAAGAGTTGGGCCTATGGCCTGAAAAAAGCCGGATATGCTACCAACCCGAAATATCCCGAGCTCCTGATCCGCCTCATCAAGAAGTATGACCTGGATAAATACGATAGGAATATCAAATCTTCTAACGATAAAAAAACTCATGATAAACGTTCCGGCAAGAAGAAGAAAGAACTTGGCCTGCCTCCTGCAATAGCCTCATATAAAGTGGTTTATAAGAGTGATAGCGGAAGGCTGGTATTTGAGAACAACAGAACCAACTTAATTATCGCCCAAGCCGGGGATACTTTTTATTCAATTGCCAAAGAGTTTGGGATTTATACATGGCAGCTGTATAAAAATAACGATATCGATAAAAAACACATCCTTAAAGTCGGGGAACGCATTTATCTTGGGAAGAAGAAACGGAAAGCCGCCAAAAAGCACAAATATCATGAAGTGAAACAGGGCGAGAGCATGCAGCTTGTTTCGCAGTTTTACGGTATCCGCCTCAAGCACTTATATAAAATGAACAATTTGCCCGAGGGCGTTCAGCTGGAGGCCGGTAAGGTGTTGAGGTTGCGGTGATTGACCTTTAGGGATGTTTTGGGTTCGCATTGTGGGCTAAATAATATTGATGTGCTGTTGAACTATCGTTTACTATGATGCCCTAAGAAAAATGTACCGAGGGTTTAGTTGAGGCTTTTTCCTTCCAGCCATGTCGATTTTAGTCTTCGGCAGTCCCGTGATACCGGACAACAGCCATCCTGAGTCGATTATTGCCGCTTGTCCCACTTCAGGGGAAGGGAATAACCGTAGATGGTTCAATTTTAGCAAGGAATCATTGATAAATTAATTTTTTGTTCCTCAGACTGAAACAGGGTGATAATCTTTTTTTGCAGTGATGCCTTGGCTCGTGACAATTGCGATTTTGACGTGTTTACCGATATATTCATCCTGTCGCCTATTTCTTTATGGGAATAGCCGTCGAATGTGTTCAAGTTAAAAACCATGCGGTAACCGTTTGGCAGTCGGTTAATGATATCCAGCAATTCATCGTGCGACATCTTCGACACTACTTCGTTATCACCTGTTATCGGTATTGTAACATGCTCAGGCTCGATATTATGGTTAATGAGGGTTTTGCGCTTGTAAAAATTAAAAGAAGTGGTAACGATTATGCGGCGCATCCAGCCTTCTATCGACCCCTCGGCACGGAAATCCTTTAAATACTTGAAGATCTTTATAAAGCTCTCTTGCAGGATGTCATCGGCATCAGTTCTGTTTTTGGCATATCGCAGGCAGATCCCGTATAATATGGGCGAATATTTATTATAAAATTTATTTTGAGCCTGGCGACTGCCTGTTATGCAGCCTTTAATTAATTCCTCCGGTTTTAAATCAATCACTGGTTTCATAATATATTGTTTGGTAAATCCATCGCAAACATAGATTAATTTAATTAGAACAAGGGAAAACCCACTTCTACAAGACTTCTACAAAAAAAGGCCGATTAAGGTTTGTTAAATAATACACTTCTACATAAAAATCTGTATGTAGCTAAAAAACAGATATATAAAAAATAAAGTACTTCTACAAATATGCTAAATATTCTTTAAAAAGTTTGGGAGCTCTTCATTGTTGTTGATATTGCATTTTTTGCGCAAACGGTATCTGCTCATCTCAACCGCCTTTAGGGAGGTGTTGTTCAATGCTGCTATTTCCTTTGAGCTTAGGTTTAAGCGTAACATAGCGCACAAACGTTCTTCGTTTTTTGTGAGAGAGGGGTAGGCGTTCTTTAGCTTCACGAAGAAATCGGAATAGTTTCTGTCAACTTTTTGTTGAAACTCCTCCAGGTCTTTCTCCATCTGGAGACTTTGCTTCAGGTGCATATTCAGCTCGCGCAGCTTTTGCGATGTTTCGTCGTCGGTGTTTTTGGCTAGGTTCTTCAAATCGGTTTTCAAGTGTTTTAGAAGATTGTTTTTTTGGATTAAGTGAAGAGCGAAATTTACCAGGTCGTTATTCTTGCTTTTTATTTCCGTCTTCATAAGTTCTTGTTGCGACCGTTGAAGTTCAAGGTTTTTATGTCGTATTAATTTTTCCTCTTTAGCTTGCATCCGTTGGCGAACTACTATTAATACGGCCGCAACTATAATTACCAGCACCACGAAAACCATGAACCTATAATTTATGGTATCGATGCGCTGTTGCTTTTCGTATAAGGATATTTGGTTCTCCTTTAGTTCCAGTTCCTTAGTGTTCAAGTCATTAAGAAAGTTGGTCTGCATAATTGCCAACTGGTCGATTTTTTGTTTTGCTACTATGGAATCATTTGTTTGAGAGTGAATTTTATAATATTTAAGAGCGTCTTTAAACTTGTTTGTTTCTTCGAGCACATTACTGAGGCCGAGAGATGATTCGGCAAGCTTAGCGAGGTCATTGTTTTTTGACGAACTAAGGTATGCTTCCCGAAAAAATTTATATGCATTGTCCAACAGCCCGATTTTTAAGTATTCCTTGCCCATTAATATCTGCAGTTGAAGTTTGTCGTCGATAAAGCTGTTTTCTGAGTAAAGCTTTAAGCTTTTTTGATAATACTCAAATGCCTGGGCCGTGTTTCCCTCAGCACTTTTAATCATTCCTATGTTTTCGAAGTTGACCGCTGTTTGTCTTGCCGACCCGAATTTTTCATTTATTTCCAGACTTTGTTGATAATAATTCAGGGCAAGCTTAAAATTATTGTTTATCCGGTAAATTTCGCCGATATTGTTAAGTGACCTTGCTATACCTAATTGATTGTCAAGTGATTTCCAGAGATCGTAGGCTTTTAGGTAGTAGTCGAGCGATTCATCGAAGTTTGATTGATAAAAAAACACACCGCCAATTCTATTGTAAATAGTTGCTATCTTGTTTTTGTCGCCCACCTTGATCGCCATCCCAAGGGCTTTGTCGTAATAGGTATGGGCTTTCTCTAAATTAAAATTGTCGCCATAATATAGCTCGCCTAATTTAGTATAAACATCTGCCAGTTTTTCTTGGTTGTTGTTGTTTTCGTAAATGCGGGCACTGATTAAATAATAGTTGATGGAAGGTTGCAAGTTGTGTCCTTTTTGGAACAGCTCGCCCATAAGCTCGTTGGTTATCGCACAAGCTTCGGGTGATTTGATTTTGTTGGCAAGTGTCAGGGCTTTTTTATTATAAAATATTGCAAGATCAAGGTTGTTGGATTTGAAGTTGTTGGCTAATCCATAAAAATAATAAACTTTTTGAAGGCTGTCATCCATCCTTGTTGCCGTATCAGGGTTTATTTCGTTATCCTTGGCGCTTATACAGCAAGAAAATGCAATCCCAAGGAAGAATAAAACAATTTTTTTCACAAATAACAACTTAATTATGCGCTATAACGCAAAGGCAAAGTTAATTAAATAGGAGAAACAAAATATTTTGGTGAGTAATGGATTATTCGTAAGGGTCCGTGAACGGGATTACATAATATTCGCCCGTACGAGGGTCTTTGTAAAACTTACTATATCCGTTAATGCTCTCAAGATTGGTGTTTACATTTCCCTTAACTGTAACTGTGTTGTTTACATCAACTTCGCCGGTAATCACCAGGGGTTCTTCAGAAGTGATCTCTTGCGGCGTCAGGCGTGGTAAAATCCCGGCATTCTGGAATACGATAACCCATATGCCAACAGTTATTAGGATCAGAGTTGTTTTAACAAATTTAGTATTTAGTTCCATAGCCGAAATTCGATTTTAAATCAGATGTCAAAAATATTTAAAATGATTAAGGAATGCAAGTTAAATATAAAACTAAATCAAAAAGATGTTTTCGGGGATTTTACTGATGATTTGGCAGAGGGCTTTGTTGCCGCAACAAGCCTGCTCCGTCAGGAACAGCATATAGGCAGGACAGCTGCAAGGGTATCCCGCCCCTCAGCTACGCCCAATACCAGCATCATAGACATAAGGTTGCTTTGCGCTCCTCGCCCCGGTTTCTTCAATGGTAGATCCTGTTAAAGCAACTATTTGATCTTTTTCATTATTTTTTTTGGGACAGCTTCTTTGTTGACGGCAATGCCAATTGTTTGCAAGCGCACATAAGCTACTGAGGCATAGAAATAGCCGTCATAAATATGCCCTTCGGTGCCCCAGGAGTTTTTTATCTTATAAAATTTGTTTCCTGCCTGATCGGTTGCAGTTCCAACTATCAACATGCCGTGGTCGTCTGTTACGCTATAGTTGTCGTAGGCCTGCTGACGCATCTCCTGAGTAACTTCTTTTTCTTTGACGGGTCCGTTGAAACTATAGGCGGCTTTGCGCTTTTCCTTGCTGGTCAAGGCTTCCCATTTTTCTTTTTCGGTACCTTCGAGGTCTGTTTTGTCAACATCGGGGATTATGGCAACACCTTTTTTCCATGAAAATCCTTTGTCGGAAACATCGGCGCCCCATGCTACGGTATATCCGTTTTCGAGTGCGTAATCTATAGTCTCCATCATATCGTCCAGCGGGATGTTCATGTTTTCGGCCCATAACCAGTTGTCAGGAATGGCCAATACAAATGGTTTGTAGAAAGGGTGATGATCGTATGAGGTGATCTCTATATAATCATCGGTATTGATGCCTGTCATGTCGCGAAATGAGATTGGTGTATATTCAACGCCTTCATAAGAAAAAGTCTCAGGTAAGTCGCCTAGATAGGTTGATAATATTTTGTCGAAACCATCGTGCCACACAGTGGTAAGCTTTCTGTTCTTGTTCTTGATTATGGCATCTACATAGGCTTTTAAGACTTCGTCGAGCTCGCCGTGAGTGTGCAGTTTTGTCCCGTACTCAAGTCCGGTATATGCGGCATCTGGAACCATGCCGTATTTTTCGATTACATTCAGCACATCCGTAAACTCGGCACCTGAACCGAAGTTTAAATGGCCTGCCAGGCGCACATATTTTGTTGCTTTGTCAGAATAGGTATGGTTTACGCAAAACATTTCCGAAAGGTCGTAAGCCTTTCCTGTTTTTCTCAGGATCTCGGCTTCGATAAAAGAAATGCCGGAGAAGCTCCAGCAGGTTCCGGATCGGTACTGATTACAAACTTGTGTGTTGGGGACGGAAATCACATCTGTGAAAACATATCCCTTTTCTTCTTTTTTCTCTTCTTGTGCAAAGATGCTCATATTGAACACCATCGCCATAGCAATCAATAATGAGGTAATTCTACTTTTCATGATTTTGATTTTGATTTAAATTATTTATTGGCATTGTTGTTTTTTCTCTTGCGGTTTTTTCGTTATGATACAGGCTAATGAACTTGTCGATGTCCTCAAGTGTAAAGTGGAAGTTCTTGTTGATCTCGCCAAGTTTGTAATCGTGTTTTAGGTTTTGCGGAATATTCAACTTCATTTTCAGGTAGTTCAGGCTTATGCTATTCGCTTTCGATACCTCACTAAGGGTCATGTCGTAAGTTAGTGTTGTTTTATATTGATCCTCAGGGCTTAAGCCGAAATTGGCTTTGGCCAGGCTGTCCTTCTCCACGGTTTTATCGATGTTCATGATTTTCAATATTTTTTTTTCCGGGGATAAGTTGCAGGAACCTAATACAAAAGACATTGCAATGGCTATAAGAAGATAATGTTTCATGTTAACGTTGTTAAATTACATTAAAG
>JAADIS010000126.1 GCA_013151215.1 Chlorobiota bacterium
GCTGCCGAAGGCCTCCCGGGCAATACGGGGAAAATTATAAACGGCGGGCCCATGATGGGCAAGGCAATTGCCTCAACCGAAGTGCCCATAGTTAAAGGTTCTTCCGGTATTTTATTGATGAAAGAGGAGGAAGCGCACCGCAAAACTGAAAACTCTTGCATCAGGTGTTCCAAATGCACTTATGTTTGCCCTATGGGATTGGAGCCTTTCTTATTGTCCAGGGTCTCCCGCCTGGGGAAATTCGATATTGCCGAAGACGAAATGATCATGGATTGTATTGAATGCGGATCCTGCCAATATACTTGCCCGGCAAATATCCCACTGCTTGACTATCTGCGGTTGGGGAAAAACAAGACCGGGGCTATAATAAGGGGCAGGGGAAGAACTGCTTAAAATGAAATTAATATGAGACTTTACAGTCGATTTTAATAATTAATAAAAGAGTAAATGAATAAGTTTACGATTTCGGGTTCACCTCACATAAAGAGCGATGAATCAACAAAAAAGATAATGTACGGAGTGGTGTTCGCAATGGTTCCTGCCATGCTTGTTTCAATATACTTTTTTGGCTTTCAGGCCATTAGGGTGTTGGTTCTAGCAAGTATCGCCAGTTTGTTTTTCGAGTGGGTAATACAAAAATACCTGATCAAAGGCCCTGTGACCATCGACGACGGTTCAGCCTTGGTAACAGCTATCCTACTTGCGTTCAACGTTCCGTCGAACTTGCCCTCGTGGATGATAATCATAGGGGCCTTGATAGCGATTGGGATGGCAAAAATGTCTTTCGGCGGTCTTGGCCGCAACATCTTCAACCCTGCCCTGGTTGCAAGGGTTTTCCTGTTGATATCGTTCCCCGTCCAAATGACATCCTGGCCAAAGCCCGAAGGCTTCAGCATCGGCTTAAGCGATGCCACAACGGGCGCGACACCTTTGGGAATTGTTAAAGAAGGCCTTGGGGCAGGAAAAACCATGAGCCAGTTAAAACCGGAAATCCCTACTTATATTCAGGACTTGATGGGACAAATGGGAGGCTCCATGGGAGAAGTCTCGGCAATAGCGTTAATTCTTGGAGGACTTTATATGCTATGGAAGAAGATCATAACATGGCATATCCCTGTTGCCATGTTAGGAACAGTTGTTGTTTTCACCAGCATACTTTGGGGTATCGACTCCGAGCACTTTGCCGACCCGGTCTTCCATCTGTTAACGGGAGGAATGTTGCTTGGAGCCATATTTATGGCTACCGACATGGTTAGCTCCCCTATGACGCATGGCGGACAAATAGTTTTTGGGGTAGGAATAGGAATATTGACTGTTTTAATAAGGGTGTGGGGTGCTTATCCCGAAGGCGTTTCTTTTGCCATTTTGCTTATGAACGCAGTGGTGCCCCTTATCAATAAAGGTTTTAAGCCGAAGCGGTTTGGCCTTAAGCCCGCAGTAAGTAAAAAATCATAAGATCGAAATAATAGAATCATGGGAAGTAAAAAAGAATCGAACTTTTTAAACATGGTGCTGACCCTGTCGCTGGTGGCGATTATAGCCGCACTTGCCCTGGGTGGCGTTTATGTTGTTACCAAGGCGCCTATTGCTCTTGCGAAGAAGAAAAAATTGGAGGCCGCAATCAAAAAAGTCTTGCCTGAGTTCGACAGTATTTCAACCAAGAAGTTCCTTCCACCAGGCGGAGGCGATTCCCTTACGTTTTATATCGCCTCGATGAAGGGCAAAACCGTGGGATCGGCAATAAAAACATATACTATGAAGGGTTTTGGCGGCAGAATAGATATTATGGTCGGCATGCTTAATGATGGGACTATCAACAATACAGCCGTTCTTTCGCATAAGGAAACCCCCGGGCTTGGTGACAAGATGGACATTAAGAAATCGGATTTCTCAGTTCAGTTCCGCAAGAAAAATCCGTCATCTTTTAAATTAAAAGTTACAAAAGACGGAGGCGATGTTGATGCCATTACTGCGGCAACTATCAGTTCCAGAGCATTTTGCGATGCGCTGACACGTGCTTACGACACTTTTGAGAGTCAGCAAGCCAATTTAAACCTTGATAATAAATAGAAGAATATGAACCAGTTACAAAATTTTACCAAGGGATTTATAAAAGAAAATCCAGTTTTTATCCTACTGTTGGGGATGTGTCCGACATTAGGGGTAACTACCTCTGCCGTAAATGGTTTAGGCATGGGTCTGGCTACGACCTTCGTGCTAGTAATGTCTAATCTGGCCGTTTCTTTAATAAAGGATTTTATCCCCGACAAGGTTAGAATCCCCGCTTTCATCGTAATAATAGCGACTTTTGTTACAATTGTCGAATTGAGCATGCAAGCCTATACTCCCGCATTGTTTGAATCCCTAGGACTGTTTATCCCCCTTATCGTTGTAAACTGCATAGTTTTGGGCCGTGCTGAAGCATTTGCGTCAAAAAACAATGTGCTGTCATCAATTATCGACGGATTAGGAATGGGACTGGGGTTTGCCTTTGCGCTAACATTGCTTGGTAGCGTCAGGGAATTCCTTGGTGGCGGCGCCATCTTCGGCCTTAAAGTCATACCCGGCGATTTGATGCTTGTATTTGTTCTTGCACCCGGTGCGTTTATCGTACTCGGATATTTAATTGCCATAATTAACAGATTAAGAAAAGCCTAAATTGAATTGATATGGAATATTTTGTAATTATTATAGGATCGATATTCGTCAGCAACATTGTGCTGACTCAGTTTCTTGGGATTTGCCCTTTTTTGGGGGTTTCGGGGAAATTATCAACTTCCATAGGAATGGGCGGTGCAGTACTTTTTGTAATTACGATAGCCACCATGTTCACATGGCTCATGCAGCATTATGTGCTAAACCCTTTAGGATTGGAATTTATGCAAACCATAGTCTTTATCCTTGTTATAGCCGCTTTGGTGCAGATGGTTGAAATAATCCTAAAAAAGATTAGTCCTTCATTATTTCAGGCTTTGGGAGTTTTTCTTCCTTTGATAACAACTAACTGTGCTGTCCTCGGCGTTGCCATCCTAACCGTCCAGAAAGACTTCAACCTTTTGGAAGGTGTTGTGTTTGCAATGTCCAACGCCATAGGGTTTACCCTTGCAATAGTCCTTTTTGCCGGAATACGCGAGCACCTGGACATCATGGATATACCAAAGCAAATGAAAGGTATGCCTATCGCCCTGCTGACAGCCGGAATTCTTGCACTTGCTTTTATGGGCTTTACCGGTCTGGTTTAAAAATAAGAATTCAAAAGCCTCCTCGCCTGAGACGAAGACGGCTTTTTTGCGCCATAATCCGTCTTAATGCAATCTTCTGACTATATTTGCATCTATGGATCAAAAATCAATAATTAGTCTTCGCGGACTATCCGTTTTCCAAAAGAACAAACTTGTTCTGTCCGATGTGAGCCTTGAGATATCGTCAGGTGAATTTGTTTATTTAATTGGCAAAACAGGAAGTGGCAAGTCGAGCCTCCTGCAAATATTTTATGCCGACCTGCCTGTGGAACAAGGACATGCGGAGATATGCAGCTATAACTTAAACGCTATAAAACGATCGGAAATACCATATCTAAGAAGAAAGCTAGGTATAGTTTTTCAGAATTTCCAATTGCTGGATGACAGAAGTGTGAGCGAAAACCTTGAATTTGTCCTTCATGCCACAGGAAGCAAGGACAAACAAGTAATCGAGAACCGTATCCTCCAGGTTCTCGACAGGGTTGGCCTGATATCTAAACTGAAGTCGATGCCACATCAGCTTTCAGGTGGTGAGCAGCAACGAATAGCAATTGCCAGGGCTTTGCTTAACGACCCTGAAATCATTCTCGCTGACGAGCCTACCGGAAATCTGGATCCCGAAACCTCAAACGGGATAATGAAACTATTGCTAGAGATATGCAAATCGGGGAAAACAGTAATCATGGCAACACATAACTATTCAATTATCAATAAGTTTCCCGGAAAAGTGGTAAAATGCGAAGAAGGTTCCCTAATAACAAACTAAGTCGATCAGTTTGCGGGTATTATTACCGTTATTGTATAATGTTGTTAAGACGAGCTTTCGCTCCTCGATATCAGCCTGAGTAAATTCCTTTTTGAACAAAGTGTTTATTTTCCTTTTCATGCTTCCATAATCGTTGGCAATTATGCAAAGCTTATCCAAATTGGTCCCGCTCAGCATTTTATCGTTCACAAGACAAAACCTGCCATTGTACAATGTGTTCAGCAATTTCAGCTTTAGTCCCGTGGCCTGGGCGGTAATACTAATGTTTATATGTGCGTCGGCAATTAGTTCCTGAAGCTCCTTATCGGTCGGGTTTGTGATTAACTCAATGTTGTTCAGCCCGTTAATGCTTTTGATTATCTGCCGGGCAGGGTTTAGGCCCGCAATTTTAAATTTAATGTTAGGGTCACTAAATACATGATTTACAAGATATTTTACAGCATTTATATTTTCGGCAACCGATAAGTTCCCGTGATACAAAATATAATCACCTTTGCCTTCCTTAATAGCCACCTCTTTAAAAGGGTGAAAGGCAGGGATAAATTCCACATTGTTATATTCCGACGCAAAATACTTTTTGTCGTTCTCGGAAATAGCTATCAGGGCGTCCGCTTTCTCTAATGTGGCCTCATACCTTTTAAGCTTGGCCGATTCGTTATAATAATAGTATTTCTTGAAAATATCCGATTCGGCCTTTGCCAGATGATGATAATATTCATGCTCGATATTATGGGCCCTCACAACCATCTTTCTTTTTGCAAACCGTTTGTCCTCAAGCAAGGCAGATGTGTGCAGCCCTTCCATAAGAACAGGATAGTTATCGTGCAACAAATTGTTTATCAACTCTTCCGATACCCGCGAGCTAACGATATAAGGAACGCTCTTGAACAAATGTTTCTTTGATATGTCCCTTTTATAATAATAAACCTTATGGAATACTTTCTCTAATTCGGCATTGCGCTTCCTGGAATACTCAAAACAATGCAGATGAATTTTCAAACCGTGGTCCGCAAGCGATTTAGCTTTGTAAAAAACATCGATAACGCCCCCGTAATTAGCCGGGAACGGAATATCGAACGAAATAATATGTAAATTTTGCTCAGGCATATTTATTATAAACCTCCTTTAAAACCTTTTCTTCGTTTTGCCAGGTGAGGTTTTCTGCGGCAAAACTAATATTTTTTTTCCATTTATCAATTAAATCCTGATTTGCAAGGACTTGATTTATTTTCCTTGCTATTTCCTCAGGCTCGTGATTTGGTATAAAATCGCCGATATCATATTTATCCATTATCTTTCTAATCTCTGGCAAATCCGATGAGATAACCGGCACTCCGGCATGTATATAATCAAATAGCTTGTTCGGCAAGCTGAAGCGATAGTTCAAGTTTGTGTTTTTATCGAGGGTGAGCCCCAGGTCTGCCACGGCAGTATATTGAATAAGCTTGTCATAGGGCTGCTTGCCTTTGAAGATAACCTTATCCGTCAATTCCTCGCTCTTTGCCATTTCTTTCAGCTTATCGATGACATCACCGCTACCAACTATCAACAGCACAACCCCTTGCAGATACTTCATCGCTTCCAGCATTTCTTCGGAACCGCGATGCATGTTTATTCCGGAACCTTGTAATATCAATATTTTTTTTGTTTCAGACAGCCCCAGCTGAGCCCGGGTTGCAATTTCCGTCATTTCCTTTTTTACGGGAATATTCCTAACTACTTTCGGGCGCAGGCCGTAATCATCCTCAAACATATCGGCAATCGAATCATTAACCGTAAAGACATCTTTCAGCTTAGGGAATATCCACGACTCTATCCTTTTCCAAACTCTTTGAACGCCCGGCCGGCTGACAAGTTCAGGGACTTCCGTAAAATATTCATGGCTATCATAAACAATTGGCTTCGACTTTATCTTGTGAATTAAGAAGTTAGGCAATAAGGTGTCCAGATCGTTTGACACAAGCAGATCCGTTTTATGAAAAAGAAGGAATAAAAATAAGCGGATGTTATATTCGGCATAAAACAAAGCGCCTTTGCTGAACATCAAGCGCATGCGATGCCATTTATACGGTCTCTTGCCCATTTTCATGCTGGAGGGCAAAACCCTCCCAACCAATAAAACATCGAAACCCATATCAGTGAGGCTATGGCAAACCTTATGCACCCTTTGGTCTGTAACCAAGTCGTTTATGACCGATACGACAACCTTCTTTCCCAATTGTTGACTAAAGTAAAAATATTCCTGTTTATTATAACTTCGATATTGTAAGTTTATTGTTAAAATAACTACTTTTGAAGATATGAATTTAAAATCAGATTTTTGCTTAAAGCCGTTCAACACTTTCGGCATTGAAGTTTTGGCAAGGCAATGCGCACAAATTACCGATTGCAACGATTTGACAGAATTATATAAGAAAGGAAGTTTTAAGCAAGATTTCCTGGTCATAGGCGAAGCCAGCAACATCTTATTCTTATCACGTTTCGACGGCTTAGCAATAATGCCTCTTATCAGGGGTAAAGAGATTGTTGAGGAAACTGACCATCAGGTTGTCCTAAAAATACAATCAGGCGAATACTGGAGCAGCCTGGTTGACTATGCCGTTGACAACAACTGGTGGGGGATAGAGAACCTGAGCATGATACCAGGCAAAGCAGGCGCAGCACCGATTCAGAATATCGGCGCTTACGGAGCCGAGCTGAAAGATGTATTCGTCAGCCTTGAAGCTTTCGACACCAAAACAGGGGAGTTTAAAAATTTTAATAAGAACGATTGCAAATTCGGCTATCGCGACAGCGTTTTCAAGTCAAGCTACAAAAGCAGGTTTATTGTTTGCAGCATTACCATAAAACTTTCAAAAATCGCCAAACCAAATTTATCATATAGGGCATTGAGCGAGTTTTTTGCCGGAACAGACAAGTCAACAATAAGACTAAAGATGATCAGAGATGCCGTAAACCAGATAAGAAGCAGCAAACTACCTGACCCACAGATTATTAAAAATGGAGGGAGTTTTTTTAAGAACCCTATTGTTAAAACCTCTATGGCCGAGAACTTAAAGAAAAAGTACCCGGAAATGCCGCTTTATAAAATTGACCAAAAAAAATCGAAGATCGCTGCCGGATGGTTGATTGAGCAATGCGGGTGGAAAGGAAAACGAATCGGCGATGCAGCGGTTCACGAAAAACAGGCCCTGGTCCTGGTAAATTTGGGAAAAGCAAAAGGGAGCGACATCCTACACCTTTCGGAAAAAATAGCGGAAAGCGTATTCAAAACATTTAACATTAAACTCGAAAAAGAAATTCAGCTAGTTTAGTTCCGGCATGAGGAGGAAGTGTGATCACTAATGATTTTCCAACTATCTTGAAATTTATGAAAATACAAAAAGGAAAACAAACAATACGCTTAAAAGTCTCATATATTCAATTGTTCAGGGATTTCCTTCGACAGAGGTTTCCTGCCATAAAAAACATCGTCCATTTTCAAGGCTATACGCCTGAAGACAAAGTTGTTGTTTATACCTGTTCTAACAATACTATGTAAAGCGTTGTTTTCGTGCGAATACGGACAAACGCTCATGCAGCGGCCACAGTCGGTACCCAGTTTACACCAAAGAGTAAAACAAGCCTCTTGGTTTATCTGCCAGCGCAACACCCCATCGATTTCTTCCATGTCTTCAAAGGAAATCGCATTCGAAGGGCATGAATCGGCACATTTTTTACAAATAGTGCAAAAGTCGATCACCGGGAAATTATCGCCGGGCTGATCAATGCTTAATGGGATATTTGCAGTAACAACACCTATCCTTACTCTTGGCCCGTGTTTTGGTGTCATAAGCAGTCCCATCCGGCCTATTTCGCCCAAGCCTGCGTCGCGAGCCACCAAGGGACAAACAACTTCGTAATTACCGTCTATATGAGCCCTTGCCTGATAGCCCAGGTTGCGGATAAAAGCCGCCAGCTGTATCGATATCTTCCCCGACTCAAGATATTGTTGCCCGGATTCCATAACTATACCGGCCTTCGGTGCGGTATCTACCATCTGCTTGTCCATTTCAACCGTAAACGCAATTGCAAATTCATGCTCCCTGCTATATTTTTTATCGCGTCTTTCCCTGCGTCCGCCATAACTGTACAGATGGTAATCCTTCAGATGGGTAATACCACAATCGAGGGCCCCCAATTTTCTTGCCCAGGCCTTAATATATTTGCTTATTTGCACAGCGTCCACTTCCACCTTCTCAGGGTTCAGGGATCCGTCAACCTTATCGTAAAGTGCCTCTATGGTTTCAAAACTAGCATCTGCGGATGCGAAATTAAAGGCATTGAACTGACTTGACCTGGAATTTAACAAGCCCGGGAAAGCCCGGAAGTTGTCGTCAGTCTTTTTAAATTGGGGCTTGCTTGTATAAAAGTTTTCATATTCAGTTGTTCCCGGCAAAAGCTCGCGCCGCGAAAACATTGTTTTCCGTTCGTCAATTTGCCCGGTAGGCCGTTGAGGAACAAAACCGCCTTTCTTCTCCAAAGGAAGCAAAAAAAATATCCCCACTAAGCCGGCGACTCCAAATATAATTACTATGATGCTTATTAACAATGCGTTATGCGTTAGAATAAACAAGAATGAAATACTGAAGATAAGGATTCCCAGATTTAAGAATTTGCGGAACGCAAAAGCTTCGTTCTCGTTTTTAGACACATAAGCCGCCCAGATAAAAAATCCCGACGACAGAACAGCCATTATCAACAAAAATATTTCAAGAACCCTGAGCATCGGCTATATCTCGAACTCCGTTACCCAGA
Source organism: Chlorobiota bacterium (assembly GCA_013151215.1). Classification (GTDB taxonomy): domain Bacteria; phylum Bacteroidota; class Bacteroidia; order Bacteroidales; family F082; genus BM524. The sequence continues at coordinate 8,806 of JAADIS010000126.1, forward strand.
AATCGTGCTTATTACAAAAACTGGTCGCAAAATATTTGCCCTTGCTCCCCTCAGCCAGCTCATAGGTCGAAACAGCCTTTGGATCTTCCGGGTAAAAAGTTTCGTCGCCTATTACTTCGCCGTCGACGGCTACTAATGTATGCCTTACGATATAATGCCTTTCGGACATCCCATGTTCGGTAGTGAGGGTTATTTTATTACCATTAACTTCCACTTTCGGGGCATGGCTGCCAACTTTTTCAGCCCACATGCCAGCATTATCCTTCGAGTAAATCAGACCATTGATCCCGGTGGCTGACTTTTTAGCCGCAAAAGCAGTACTTGAAATTGCCATCCCCCCGGCAACTACCAAAGTGGTTTTTAAAAAATTCCTTCTATTCGTCATATCTGTCTTTTTTTTAGCCAACAAACTTATATAAAAAAATAAAGCAGTTTAAACCGGCTTTAACTGTTTGCCATAGGAAAATACAAGTTCATGTTCGGGCTAGGACATCAAAGCCCCAACTTTAGGCGAATAGCATTTTTCAAAGTCATTGGCAGAACGGACCGAGCTGTCGCGAGGCACAAAACAACTCATACAGGCTTATACCTCCATGGCACCGACCAGGTCGCCAATTGCCGAAATATTGTTTTCATGACAATAATCCTCTATCCCATCAATTACTTTCATTGAAACCTGGGGGTCGATAAAATTAGCAGTTCCTATCTGAATGGCGGTTGATCCGGCGAGCATAAATTCGATGGCGTCAGTAGCATTCATAATTCCTCCAATTCCAAGAACAGGAATTTTTACCGCATTATAAACCTGCCATACCATTCGAAGGGCTATGGGTTTTATAGCAGGGCCTGAGAGCCCTCCGGTTATCGTTGATAAAACAGGTTTGCGGCTTTGGGCATCAACGGCCATGCCCAGAAAAGTATTTACCAATGAAACGGCATCGGCGCCGGCACCCTCTACGCCTTTGGCTATTTCGGTAATATCAGTAACATTAGGCGACAACTTTACTATGAGCAGACCGTCAAAGACATTCCTGACAGCCTCGGTAACAGCCACCGCAGAAGGACAGCTGACGCCAAACGCCATTCCTCCTTCTTTTACGTTAGGACAAGAAATATTCAACTCGAGGGCATTAATCCCATCTATATCGTTAACTTTTTCGGCTACCTTAATATAATCCTCCACCACAGAGCCATTGATATTGGGAAATATCTCGGTGTCGAATGTTTTAATCCTTGGATAAATAGTATCGATAAAGTAGTCGATCCCCTTGTTTTGAAGGCCCACCGCGTTTAACATACCCGAGGCAGTCTCGGCCATGCGCGGGTAATGGTTCCCTTCCCGGTGTTTTAGGGTTAGTCCCTTTACAAAAATACCTCCCAGCAGGCCAAGATCGACAAAATCAGTGAATTCTTCCCCAAAACCAAAAGTTCCAGATGCTGTGGTTACCGGATTCTTTAATTCAAGGCCTCCTATATCAACTTTTAAATCTACCATAAAAGATCCTTTGTGTTAAAAACAGGCCCTTCGGCACAAACTAGCTTGTTGCCTTCTTTAGTCGGGCTTACACAACACAAGCATGCCCCTATCCCGCATGCCATCATATTTTCGAGCGATGCCTCGCAATCAACACCTTTGGCCCCTGCAATTTTAGCAACAGCTTTCATCATCGGGTCGGGGCCACAGGTATAAACTTTATCGAAGTCGAAGGTGCCTGAAAAAACCTTATGATCGGTAACCAGGCCTTTCTCGCCCATGCTGCCATCTTCAGTAGTAAGCTCCACCCTGCCGTATCTTGCGAATTCGCCAGTCAAAAAAACATCCTCCTTTGTGCGGGCCCCTATTAAAAAAGTAGTATCAATATTCCTGGATTTCAGCTCGCGGCCCAAACTTATAAAGGGTGCTATCCCGGAACCGCCGCCAACAATCAGAACCTTTTGTTGCTGGCCCACAACGAAATGGTTCCCAAGTGGATAAACAATATTAACCTTCTGGCCTACACTTAACCGGCCCAGCTTTAAGGTTCCTTTCCCAACAGCCTTTATATAAAAGCTAATGGTTTTTTTTTCATAATCCGCGTCAAGGACGGAAATAGGCCTTCGTAAAAAAACATCAGGGCTGTCGGGTACTTTGATCTCGGCAAAATTACCGGGCCAAATCCTTGGGATATCTTCCTCGCCTATGAGCGTAAGGATATAATTGTCCTTATTCAACCGCCTGTATCCCAGCACCTTAAAGTCCTGAACCTTTTTCATCCTCAAGAATCGTTTTCTTCTGTTGCTTCTTGCGGCCCTTTCGTTTCCACATCCGTTTCAGCATTTTCCTCCTCACTGAAATCAAGCATGTCGTGTTCCAAAAGCTGATTATACCAACTAATCACCTTCTTCATGTCAGAGGTATAAACGGCATCCTTATCATATTCCGGAACGACTTCCGCAAAAAGCGATTTCAGCTTATCGGAACTCATCTTTTTAGGGTTTTCAACTGCCTTGGCATCATACTTTTCATAAATATTCTTGAAAATATCCTCCAAAGGCATGTCTTCGTCCTCAGTATAAATGCTTATTTCTTTTAATGAACTTATACGTTCGTGCGTAAAAGCAGGAATACGCTTTCCATCGGACAGCGACTCCACAACTATGCTGTTCTTCGATTCGCCAACCATTTTAAACAATCCCGGCTTACCGGAAATTGATAATATTTTGCTTAAATCCATATTTAAAATTAATTTTTGCAAAAATAACCATTAAAATGATTTGTTAATATTTTTTGTGGAAATTACTAAATCCCCGTCCAATAAATTCCTGCTTTCCCTGTGAGCATCCGAAAATATGATCATGGACTTGCACGATCTGCGATATTAAACGTATTTCAACTTAAATTATCATGCGGTCATTAACAAATTATACTTTATTTTAGCGCGCTCAAAAAATAATCATTTAAAATGAAGAAGTTTATTTTACCAACATTGGTTTTATTCCTTTTTATAACGGTTTCCTGCGATAGCGGAAAATCGTTGACACAAACAAGACAAACAGCCCAGGCGGCTTATAACTCAGGTGATTATGCCAAAGCCCTTGAGCTTTGGGAAGGAATCATCAAGTCGTACGGCAAGAAATCCGAAGAAAAACAATGTCCGGTTTATACCGAAGCCGGCATGGCTGCCATGAAACTTGGCCAGGTAGAAATAGCTGAACAATACCTCAAACAAGCATCATGGGGCAATCTTAGCACAGCAGAAACATATCTTTCGCTCTCAGAACTTTATAAAGATAAAGACAATCTTTCGCTTGAGCTCGAAAACCTTGAAACCTATGCCAAGAAATATCCCGAAGGACAAGACATTGGATATGTTGACATGAGGCTTTTTAAACTATACGGCGAAATAGGGTCATACGATAAATCATTGGGATTTTGGAACAAATTGAACTCGGAATCCCAATCGGGAATAGAAGCTCAAGAGCTGTTGATAAAAGTTTATTCGGGATTGGGAATGAACACCGAGGCAGTTTCAAGGGCTAAAACTATTTTATCAACCGACCCTGATAATATCGCGGCGAACAAATGGCTTGCCAACCACTACTTCTGGAAAGCGGAAAAACGCTACCAAAAAGAAATGAATATCTATAAGAAGAAAAAAACGCGCAAGCAATACTCTCATCTGCTTAAAGTTATTGATGAAGTTGCAATTGAGTTCAAACAAGCATTAAAATATGGCAGGAAACTTTATACGCTGGAGCCCAATCAGGAAAACGCAAAATTATTGGGCAATACCTACGACAGGTTGAATTATAAAGACAAGGCAAAATATTATCAAGGCCTGGGCAAAAAGTAGTTTGGTTTTCGGGCTTGCCGTGGTCGCTCCTGGATTTGCAATCCCCGTTCAACCCCCCAGCCTCAACTGACATTGGCATTGGGTTTTTTCCAGTAGGCATTATCATCGTCTTCATCTATATCGTCGTCTTCCTCCTCGAAATCCCATGAATACTTTTTGGGCTGCGGCCCTGATTTTCTATAATAAACGGCCATTACAACGCCCGAGACAAGCCCCCCGAGGTGACCTTCCCAGGAAATGTTCTTTTTTGGGAAGAAATCAGGGAACACGCCCCATATCAAGCTTCCATATAAAAAGGCAACTATTAACGACAAGGCAGCCAAACGAGTATCTTTTCTGATAATACCGGAGAAGAACAAGAACGACGATAGCCCGTAAATAATCCCGCTGGCTCCGATATGCCATGAGTCGCGGCCACCAAACCATGTCCAGATGCCGGAAATAAACCAAATCCCAACCAAAACGCGGGTCGAGATACCCGAATAAAAGTAAAAAAGAGCAGTTCCCAACACTAAAAACGGAACCGTATTCGCCATGATGTGGCTAAATCCGCCATGCACGAACGGCATAAATAAAATACCTTGCAAACCATTGATTGACAGTGGATGAACGCCTAAAAACCCAAGGTCGAAATTAAACAAGACCTCCGTTATTTTTATCAACCACATTATAGCCATCAACAAGGCCGGCAAAAACAAGGCATTCACTAATTTCTTTCTTTCTTCTGTCATGGACGGTGAAATTATAAAAATTTAATTAGCCAAAAAGCATGCCTTTTATATTTTTGCATGAAATTAATAAATTCATGAAGAGATATATTTCACTATTATGCTTGTTGATAGGCGTTTTACAGCTAAACGGACAAATTGACAATCTTAAACTTAAAATACTAAACCGGAAACATCTACTCAACCTGCCTTCCGCCTCAGGCGTTGAAATTATCGAGGGGGACATTTATGTCATCGGCGACGACTCACCTTATCTTTTTAAGCTTGACGAGGATTTTAACATAGTGGACAGGTTCTTGCTGAGCGGAAACAAAAAGACTGTAAACAACAGGGTTCCGAAACCGATAAAGTCTGACTTTGAATCTATTGCACTCTATAAGGACCAAAACGGCAATGCGTTTTTATCTGTTTTGTCGTCAGGCTCGAAATTTAAGACGCGCGACACCCTTCATGTCTTCTCGCTAAGCGAAAAAAGAATTATCGCATCGAAAAACATACGCCCCCTTTTTGAAGCTATCAGGAAAAAAGCCGATTTTTCAACTGATGACGAAATAAACATAGAGGCCTTTGCAATTGGCCGGGAAAAAGTATTCCTCATGCAAAGAGGAAACAACAATACCAATATCCTGGTTGTTATCAACAGGGGGGGATTCATGAATTATATTTTTAAAACCAATTCCCCTTTACCTGAAATTGATGTACGATCGTTTCGCTTGCCTTCATTGGAAAACACGACCGCCGGTTTTTCGGGGGCTTGCCTGCTACCGGACGAGAGCAGGTTGATTTTTGTAGCATCGCTGGAAGCAACATCCAACTCTTATGACGACGGGGAAATCTTAGGTTCTTATGTCGGCGCTCTAAAGCTGGACAGCAACGAAAACAATATAGAGACCGTTCTCTTGGGAAAAGGTGATAATGCCGTAAAAACAAAACTCGAAGGCGTTGCTGTTAAATCATACGAAAACAACACTTTTCAGATAGTGGCAGTTAGCGATAATGACGATGGCACCTCTGTGATGTTCGATATTGAATTAGAGATTGAACGCTAATACCGTCATCAAAACAACGTATTAATTTTAACAAAGTTTAAAAAACTGATTTTCAGGATGTGGTGCTATTTACAATACATTTGCCCCCAATATTTGTAACTATTTGCTTTCTTTTCTGTCTGTACGATTATGCAACGAATATTTCTTATTTTACTAATACTGGCATCAGTTTTCTCAGCCCAGGGCTCAAAAGAACCAAAAGGGAAGTTTACTTTAAGCGGTTTCGTAAAGGATGCCGATAACGGCGAAATGCTTCCCTGGGCAACAATTTATGTAAAAGAGGTCAAGGCAGGAGCCGCAACAAACACCTATGGTTTTTATTCAATTAGTTTGGAACCAGGAACTTATCATGTTATATTTTCTTTTATCGGTTATGCAAATATTGAAAAAACTATTGAGCTCACCAGCAACAGATCACTGAATATCAACCTAAAACCTAGTACTGAGAATTTGAGCGAGGTTGAGATCACGGGGAAAGCAAAAAACGATAATATCACCCAGGCCCAAATGAGCGTCAACAAAATAGACAGCAAAACAATCCAGGCAATACCCGCTCTTATGGGCGAGGTCGATTTGATTAAGGCACTGCAGCTATTGCCGGGAGTGAAATTTGCCGCGGAGGGATCATCGGGTTTCAGTGTCAGGGGTGGCAGCCCCGACCAAAACCTTGTTCTTCTCGATGAGGCCACTGTATATAACGCTGGCCATTTAATGGGCTTTTTCTCCGTCTTCAATAACGATGCAGTTAAAAACGTTGAACTCTACAAAGGTGATCTGCCGGCAAAATACGGTGGCAGGCTATCATCGCTGGTAGATGTGAGGATGAAAGATGGGAACAAAAAAGAGTTTCACGGAAACGGGGGTATCGGACTAATATCGAGCAGGCTGACCCTTGAAGGCCCCATAGTGCGAAATAAAGGCTCATTCATGATATCCGGCCGCCGATCCTACGCCGATTTGTTCCTGAAGCTTTCCTCAAAAGAAGAACTTAAAAACAACATCCTTTATTTCTACGATTTAAACACCAAAATGAATTATAACCTAAACCAAAACAATCACCTGTTTATTTCCGGGTACTTCGGCAAAGATGTCTTTAAGAACAAAGGGTTTGGGATGAACTGGGGAAATGCCACTGGGACAGCAAGATGGAACCATGTGTTCAACGACAAACTTTTTTCTAATTTTACGTTCATTGCCAGCAATTTCAGCTATAAGCTCGGCTTAACGAATGAACGCGGCTTTGACTGGACATCGAACCTAACTGATTATAACCTAAAAGGCGATCTAAACTGGTACTTAAACAGCAACAACACCATAAGCTTCGGCTTTTCGAGCATCTATCATGATTTTTTCCCCGGGGAAATAAAAGGTACCGGGACGGAATCGTTTATAACCGAATATGGTCTGCCAAACAACTATGCGCTTGAGAATGGCGTTTATATAACTAATGTACAAAAGATCGGCTCGCTCATAAGCCTCAAATACGGACTGAGGATTTCCATGTTCAATAATATTGGGCCGAATACGGTATTTAATTATGACTCGACCGGCCAACCATTAGACTCTACCGTTTATGGCAAAGGTGATTTTTATAATACTTATTTCGGCTTTGAGCCGCGTCTGGGCGCTGTTTTCCGGTTAAACGAATCATCATCCGTAAAAGCAAGCTATTCGAGAAATTATCAATATCTGCAGCAAGCACAGAACTCTACCGCAGGTTCGCCCCTGAGTATATGGTTTTCATCGAGCCCGAATATAAAGCCACAATACTCCGATCAGTTTGCCCTGGCTTATTTCAGGAATTTCGAGAACAATAAGTTCGAGGGATCCATAGAAGCTTATTATAAGGATATAAAAAACGCCATCGACTTCAGGGATTATGCCGAACTGCTTTTAAACAAATATATCGAAGGGGAAATACTAAGCGGCCGGGCTTATGGCTATGGAATAGAGTTTCTTCTGAGGAAAAACTCCGGCAAACTAAATGGCTGGGTAAGTTATACTTATTCAAGGACTTACAGGCAGATAGACGGTATAAACTCGGGCGTGGCTTATAGGGCACCTTACGACCGTCCCCACGACATTTCAGTAGTTTTGAACTATAATTTAAATGAACAAATCAGTTTAGGCCTTACTTGGGTGTACTTAACCGGACAGCCGATAACATTCCCCGTCGGCAGGTTCGTTTATGGGAATACGGTTGTTCCTTTTTATTCAGGCCGAAACGATTACCGCATGCCCGACTACCATAGACTGGACCTGTCGTTCACATGGAGGGAGAAACACGATCCGGGGAAAAAATGGCATAGCGAACTTAATTTTTCGATCTATAATGCTTACAACAGAAAAAACGCCTGGATAATAAATTTCCAGTCCGACACCAAGGACCCAAGTGTAACTTATGCAGAAATGACGTATCTGTTTGGTATTATCCCTTCCTTTACCTATAATTTTAAATTCTAAGGCAATGAACAAAATAAATATTTTATCGATAATATCACTTTTTGCGATAGTTTCCTCATTCAGCTCATGTACCGAACGCATCGACATCAAGCTTGACAGCGACAGGCAAAGACTTGTAGTAGAGGCTATTATTACAGACATACCCGGCAATCAATACGTCAAGCTTACCAAAACTGCTGACTATTTCTCAAACGAGCCGCCCGAGGGAGTATCAGGTGCAATCATAAAAATAAACACATCTGATAACAATATAATACTTGCTGAAAACGACTCAGTTAAAGGATTGTATGAATTCCCCTTTGAGTATATAGGCCTGCAAGGCAATGATTATAATATGGACATAGAACTAAATTCGGAAATTGGCGGACAAACGCACTATACAGCTAACACACGCATGCCCTACCTAGCTGCTGACGTCGATTCCATAGAGGTGCTATGGAACTCGCATTTCGAAGGCTGGATGGTAAGGCTTTTTGCCCTAGACCCACCAAGCGAGGACTATTATATGTTCAACGGTATTAGAAACGGGCTTTTGATAACTGACAGTATTCACAAGGTAAATATCGCCAACGACAAGTTGTTTAACGGGAACTACACTAATGGCGTAATTGTCTTGGTTTTCGACGACAACGAGCTCGTGCCAGGCGACACCTTCTCCCTTGTAATGTCTAATATAACAAAAGACTATGCATCCTTCGTAAATGAGGTTCAAACAGAGATACAAGCAAACGAGCCCCTGTTCAGCGGTCCTCCGGCAAATATAAGCACCAATATCTCAAACGGCGCAATAGGTTGGTTCACAGCCTACCCATCCTTCTTTTCAAGTACGATCGTAAAAGAAAAGACCGAAGCAAAAGAACAATAAGAACATATTGGGCTCAAATTATCTTGATGTGTGGCTTTGCCCAGGCCTAAAACAATTGCTTATATTCGAAGCAGGCACAGGAACTGACCAATCAGTTTTCGCTTGCGATTATTAAACAATATATTGCCAATGCGATTTATTAAGATCAGATTCTGCTCTACCAATAATCTCTAACCTGCTTAATTAATAAAAAATGACAAAATACTTGTTATTATCATGATCCCAGTATCATAGAAAAGTATTCCCTAAATCGGATTTTTGTCATTTTTTACTAAAGTACATTTATTTTACCGCATCTGCTTCGTTGTTAAACCTTTGAAATAGACTAAATATCGTCAGGATTAGACGCCTTACATCTGCATCAAACTAAACGCATGAATTAATCAGGCTAAAAGATACAAAAAAATATTTATTTGTATGTACATACTTTTTTTGTATTATTGCAAATATGAAAGAAAAAGACCTCGACTTCCCCAACTGTTTATACTTTTCATCCAACTCATTATCAAGAATAATGACCAGGATGGCAGACGAAGAATTTGCTGTTGCCGGGCTAAGTTCCTCTTATGCATTTTTATTGATGACAGTCATCAACAAACCGGGGATACGACCAAAACACATAAGCCGTCAAATCCTCCTGAACCCTTCAACAATAACAAGGCTAATTGAAAAAATGGAGTCCCGCAAACTACTAAAACGCAAGGTGGTAGGCAGGAACACCGAAGTTTATCCAACCAGGGCATCTTTAAAACTCGAACCGGCGATTAAGCAAGCATGGAAAAATTTAAACTTGAGATACACTAATATTTTGGGAGGCAAGCAAGCAGAAAGCCTGACGTCCGCAATCTACCTCTCAACCGGCTTATTAAACAAATAATAATTAGAGGGCATATTATTTGTATGTACAAACATTATTAAATACATTAAACAAAATATATTATTTCAGCTTGTCATTGTTTATATGCCTGTTGGCATCACGCTTGCTTTTCTTCTCGAAATTCTTGATCAGGGCATCGGTCAGGTCAATTCCGGTCTGATTTGCCAGACAAATCAAAACCCATAAAATATCGGCCATTTCATCAGCCATATCATAATGCTCATCAGACTCCTTAAACGACTGCTCACCATATTTACGAGCGACAATCCTGGCCAGCTCCCCTACTTCCTCGCTTAATAATGTCATATTGGTCAACTCATTGAAATACCTCACTCCTGTAGTTCTAATCCATTGGTCAACTTTATTTTGAGCTTCTTTAATTTCCATAATAAAATTAATTTGCAATGTAAATATTATTTGACGCAATTTAGTTAATTTTGCCGGCTTATGGAAGGATTAAAAACTTTTGAGCCCGGATTTGATTATCTGGCTAAAACTTTTGCGGGCATGGAAGACGTTCTGGCAAAAGAACTTACCGAACTTGGAGCAAAAGACGTTGAGATCATCAAACGTGGTGCGACATTCCGAGGTGATAAAGAATTATTGTACAAATGCAACTATTTAAGCCGCCTGGCTATAAGGTTCTTAAAGCCAATAGGTGTTTTTGCTGCCAAGAATAGCGACCAGCTTTATGAAAAAGTCCGAAAGATCGATTGGACACAAATTTTTAAGTTAAATCAATCCTTCATTGTTAACGCAAACGTGTTTTACTCAGAGGTTGACCATTCGCACTTTGCCTCATTAAGAGTCAAGGATGCTATTGTCGACCAATTCAGGGAAAAACAGGGAAGACGACCTTGGGTTAATACGGAAAAACCCGATATTTATATAGATGTCCATATTGCCCATGATATCTGCACTATTTCCCTGGACAGCTCCGGTGAGTCGCTGCATAAAAGGGAGTATAAGGTAGCGGTTGACAAAGCCCCTATAAATGAGGTGCTTGCGGCAGGCATGATAAAAATCAGCGGATGGGATGCAACTGAGGACCTGATAGACCCAATGTGCGGCTCAGGAACTATACCAATGGAAGCGGCCATGATGGCCATGAAAATACCCGCAGGATATTATCGCACAAAATTTGCATTCTTTAACTGGGCAGGTTTCGACCAGGACATTTGGGAAAAAATTAAAGCCGACGCAGATGAGCAAATAACCGAGACTGAATGTAATATTATTGCCTCCGACAGATCGAAAGTTGCTGTCAATATTACAAAACGGAACCTGAAAAATGCCGGACTGCATAAAGATATAATTACTCATAACAAATTTTTTGATGAGTTGATGCCTGAAAATCAGAAAGGTATCTTGATATTTAACCCACCTTATGGGAAACGTCTGGAAGAAAGGGGCGAATTAAGGGATATTTATAAGGGGATTGGAAATGTTTTAAAACAGAATTTTTCCGGTTTTACCGCATGGATAATAACTCCTAACATTGAAGCAGCTAAATTTGTCGGATTACGTCCTTCAGCAAAAGTTGAGCTTTATAACGGCCCTATCGAGACAAAATTCCTGAAATTCGAACTTTACGAAGGCTCCAAAAAAGGAAAATACGATTCGGATGACAAACGAGACCATGGTTTCAAAAAACGAGAGTACTCCACGGAGAAGCCAAGATCTTATGGCAGAAAACCTTATGGCTCGCAGAACCGGGACTCATCGGACAATAAACCATTTAACAGGGACGAGCGATTCAAAAAACGAAGTGAAGGCCCGGCAGAACGCAAAGAATCCTATAAGCCAGTAAGGGAAAGGTTTAATAAGGATAAGGACTCTTATAGCAAACCAAAGTTTGACAGGTTCAAGAAAAAAGAGGAACCTCAAAACCCGAATAAAAGGCTTAGGCGGCCGAGAAAACCTATGGATTAACTGCACCTTGTCCTGAAAGGGCAGCATGTTTGATGCTGTCCGCTATCATTTCAACTTCAGAACGTAAATTCCATAAAACAAACATCCTCACAAACCCATTCACATCAACAGCAATGACTTTACCGGTATTGCCAGGACCCGATAAGATTTATTTCATTTCCTCGGCAAAGTATTTATAAAACCATGCAATAGTTTCAATACCATTATAAAAGTTGTTCAATGGAAAGTTTTCGTTTGGGGAGTGTATGGCATCCGACTCAAGTCCGAAACCCATCAAAACCGACTTTGTGCCGAGCACTTCCTCAAAGGTTGAAATGATAGGGATGCTTCCGCCACTGCGTGTTGGCACAGGGGTTTTCCCATAAACCTCTTCGAAGGCTTTTTCCGCGGCCTTATATGCGGGCAGGTCGATAGGGCACACATAAGCCTGCCCTCCGTGCAAGGAGCTAACTTTTACCTTCACGGATTTTGGTGCTAAATTCGTAAAATATTCCTCGAACATCCCGGCAATTTTCACATTATCCTGATTAGGGACCAGTCGTGAAGAAATTTTGGCAAAGGCTTTTGAAGGGAGTACGGTTTTAGCTCCTTCCCCTGTGTATCCACCCCAGATTCCACATAGGTCGAAGGACGGGCGGATACCCGTTCTTTCGATGGTTGTATATCCTTTTTCGCCATCCACTTCATCCACGTCGATAGCGGCTTTATATTCATCAAGGTCAAAAGGAGCCTGGTTCAACTTCTTGCGCTCAGCATCGGAGGCATCCAAAACATCATCATAAAAACCGGGCATGACAACCTTATTGTCCTCGTCGGTCATGGAGGCAATCATTTTAGCAAGCACATTTATCGGGTTCGCAACCCCACCACCGAACAAACCGGAATGCAAGTCGCGGTTTGGCCCGGTAATCTCAACCTGCCAATAGGCAAGCCCTCTCAATCCTGTTGTGATCGATGGAATATCTTCTGCTATCATTCCGGTATCGGAAACCAATATGATATCCGATCTCAACATTTCCTTGTTTGCCTCGCAAAAAGCCCCCAAGCTTACTGAGCCTATCTCCTCCTCGCCTTCAATCATAAACTTCACGTTTACAGGCAGTTTACCATTCCTCACTAAGGCCTCGAACGCTTTAAGCTGCATAAAACCCTGACCTTTGTCATCATCCGCACCGCGCGCATAAATTTTTCCATCCCTAACCACCGGTTCGAAAGGTGGCGAATCCCACAAATCGACCGGGTCAACAGGCATCACATCGTAATGTGCATAAACCAAAACAGTTGGAAGACTTCCATCAATAATTTTTTCTGCATAAACAACAGGATTCCCGGTCGTAGGCATAATTTCAGCCCGGTCAACACCGGCAGCCAGCAAGGCAGCCTTATATGCCTCTGCCGTTTTAATCATATCATCCTTATGTTCCGACTGAGAACTAATAGAGGGAATCCTGATAATCCCGAACAGTTCTTCAAGGAAACGATCCTTGTTTTCGCGTATATATCCAATTACATTTTGCATATAAAACATTAATTTTTTGAGCGTGTAAAGTTATGGTTTAAGCTTCTAAACGGCAAATAATATTTGCCACAAAATTGCTTGTTTATTTATTAATGACCTTGTTGTTATAAACGAGCAACAAAACTGAAGTGAAAACACCTATCGAGGCAAAGACCAGCCAAATGGAGCCGGGGAAATATTGCCGGAACAAAATATTGCTCAGTTCGCTATTACCAACGGCAAGCTTTTCGGCGGCAGCCTTGAAATACAGGGCATTATCCGACATAACATCCTTGGGCAAACTAATATTTTTATCAGCCAAATACATTGTTAAAAACTTATACTTATCTGATAATGCCGAATATAAGCTGCCTGAGAGGATACCCCCAAACAAATTTCCTCCCGCAACCGGAAGAAAACTATAGCCCATGTATAGTGCAACTTTTTCCTTTGGGGCGATACGGCTGATATATTCCTGTATTCGCGGCGAGCTAGCCATTTCGCCAAATGCCAAAACCACTGCGCCCAATATAATTGTTATACCGGCCATTGAAAACGACATTATGCTAAAACCTGCGGCAATAAAGAAAATGCCGAAAATCATCGAAATGATCGGAGAAACATTCTTCAGGCGGTTCGACATAAATACCTGAAAAGCAATTATCGTAAAAGCAGGGATATTTATCATCATTTCGGGACGAATAACACCAAGGCCATTTTCGCTTGCGCCAAAAATACCTGCCAAGAATTCAGGTAGTGAGTTATAAAGCCCGCCCGTATCTATCCATTGGGTAATATAAATCGGCAATGTGAAAAACAATTGCATATACATTGTCCACATACCCAGCATGATGATCAAGAACATTACAAACTTGCTATCTTTTAATACAGTGGCAGTATTCGCGAAAATACGTTTTAAACTCTCGGCAAGTGATTCATCCTCGGTTTCCTCACGATCGGGTTCCTTATAAAACCGTAATAGTACGACATTGAACAAAATGACCAAAGTGCACATTATAAAAACGTATGACCAGCTTAAATCGCGAAGTTTTGAGGCGACAAAAGGGCCTATAAACCCTCCTATGTTCACTATCATATAAAAAATACCAAACCCCAATGTGTCGTTGTTTTTATTGGTGGTTTTTGAAACGGTGGCCACAATAATGGGTTTAAAAAGCGCACCTCCGATGGCAACAAGAAGGAATGAGGCGAATACAGCGCCATAAGCATTAAAATACCCCATTGCAAAATATCCCGAAGCCAAGGTTAAAAAGGCTGAAAGCAATACTTTCTTATAACCGAACCTGTCGGCTATGGCTCCCCCAAGTATAGGCAATAGATATAAAAGAGCTGTGGAAACCCCTTGCATCAGCCCTCTTTGCGATTGGGAAAACCCAAGCCCGCCTTGTGAAACAGGATTTGTGAGATAGACCGACAGAACCGTAAACATACCATAATAAGCCCACCGCTCAAAAAGCTCAAGTGTGTTTGCTACCCAGAAAGTCTTCGGGAAATTACTTAAACTATTGTTTTTTGCCATGATATTTATTTTGTGCGGCCAAAATACAAATAATGCTTAATCCTCGAGCCCAAACTGTCGTTTATAGCCGTTCTTTGTTTAAGTCCTTCATAATTCGAGAATTGGTTAAGGGGTGATCTTGATTTCGCATTAAAAATAAGCTTAGTGGTCTCATAATTGAAATACGGATGCTTCAACAAAGCTTTAAACCCAACCTCATTGATATAAATTTTCCTGATCAACAGGCTATCGACCAACAGAAAGGGCTGTATCCTTTTATAGTAGGCAGTCGGAAACCCATATACTTCGAGCAATTGTTCTTTTTCGTAAAAACCACCTAAAAGTTCCCTATACTTAATTATGCGTTTGGCAAGCTTGGCTTTGATATGCAGATTATTAACCAATTTAATGGTATCGGCCGAGTTTAGCTCAGTAATCATATAAACGGGATTTTTCTTTGCTTTAGCAGATTTTATCCTTGACGATGCTTTTTTCACCTTCCTGTCTTTCTTAATAATTGCAGTCTGCTTCTTTTTCATAAACCCTTCAGTATCAATAATAATATAGGGTTCAACAATTTGATATTCAGCATTGGAAATACCATATATCTTTTTAAAGTCTTCTTTTTTATAAAATCTCCCTCCCTTTTCAAGGTAGTTCTTGATAACTTTGAATTGCTTTTCGGAAAAGCCCATTTCCATAAAGGATAATTTATCTAATTTGTTAGGGTCGAAATCAAAGGGTTTCAGCAATTGCAGCGATTCATCATAATCCAGACTACCTTTAAGCTGTTTCCCACGTAAGTTCATGGAGTCGGTATAAGCTTTGTGCGATAAACGAAAATTTAGTATATCATTCTTATAATCAGCGAATTCCGTATCATTGCCAGTAAAAAGGTATGGCAGCAGGATTTGCGCTGACCAAATCCCGAAAACAAGCAGGAACAGTATTACAATTCCTTTTTGCTCACCTTTGCCGAGAGTGAAAAAGGGGTACAGGAATTGTTTTAGGTTTTTCATTGAATATAAGGTATTTTAATTTTTTTGATAAAGATATGAATTTATAAATCACATATAAATGAATTATGGAAATAATTTTTCCCTGAAATCGAGAAATCGAGAAATCTTTTTAAATTTTGTTACTTTTGAGGCCGTTATTAAAATCTTTGCTCCAAACTTTTTAGATGAAAATAAATAAAATCGTTTTAATACTGTTGATTGTTCTTACAACAACTATAAACTTGAGTTGGGCACAAACAAAAACCGAGGGCCCCTATCAAGAGCCAAAACAAGAAACAACTCTAAGTCAGAAAATTAACGATAACTTTGAACCTCTTGTGGCGAGCCTGTATTCAGTTTTATTCTGGGATCCGTTTTCATACTTCGGTATTTACGACCCCGTTGTTTACGACGAAACCGGCAAGGCATATCTTGACGCCAACGGAAATCCAATGGAAAAAAGGATCCCGTTCATAGTTGTTTGGTTGGCGATAGGGGCTATAATCTTCACTATAAGGATGAGGTTCATCAACATAAGAGGATTTAAACATGCCATACAATTGGTACAGGGGAAATTCGACAAACCCCAGGACAAGGGCGAGGTTTCGCATTTCCAGGCCCTGGCGACCGCCCTGTCCGGAACAGTAGGTTTAGGAAACATTGCTGGAGTAGCGCTTGCGATAACCATGGGAGGCCCCGGGGCTACATTTTGGATGATAGTGGCCGGGCTGCTGGGCATGTCGCTTAAGTTTACCGAGGTTTCCCTGGGCGTAAAATACCGTAATATCGACAAAGACGGCATTGTTTCGGGAGGCCCCATGTATTATCTGAGCAAAGGCTTGAAGCACAAGGAAATAGGAGGCGTAAAACTGGAATGGCTCGGGAAGCTGCTGGCATTTGTTTTCTCCGTACTGGTTGTGGGCGCTTCTTTTGGCGGGGGAAATATGTTCCAGGCAAATCAGGCCTTTCAGCAATTCTCGACTATAATTCCCAGTTTACAAGACCATGGCGTTGCTTTCGGCTTGATAATGTCGATAATTGTTGCTATCGTAATTATTGGAGGAATTAAGGGCATAGCGAAGGTTACCGAAAAAATCGTCCCGTTCATGGCACTTCTTTATCTGCTTGCCGCCCTTACAATAATAATCATGAATTTCGGCGATATAGGAAAGGTGTTCTCGATGATATACCAGGGCGCCTTTAACCCCGCAGCATTAAAAGGCGGTTTATTGGGAGTCTTGGTTGCGGGATTTCAAAGGGCGGCATTCTCCAACGAAGCAGGTGTGGGCTCAGCATCAATAGCCCATTCGGCAGTTAAAACCGACAGGCCCGTGAGCGAGGGAATAGTAGCCTTGCTGGAACCCTTTATCGACACGGTAGTTATTTGCACCATGACCGCACTGGTAATTATTTTTACCGGATTCCACACCCCCGAGCTTGCTCAAGGCCTTGATGGCGTCCAACTTACATCAAAAGCATTTGAGAGCGTTTATTGGTGGTTCCCGTATATTTTAATGATCGCTATCGTATTGTTTGCCTTCTCTACCATGATATCCTGGTCCTACTACGGCCTTAAAGGTTTCGAGTATTTGTTTGGTAAAAGCAAGGTCACCAAGAATATATATTTCCTTCTTTTTCTTGCTTTCATAATTATTGGTTCGTCGTCAACGATGAATTCGGTAGTCGATTTTTCGGATATGATGATACTAACCATGTCCTTGCCGAATATAATAGGATTATACATACTTGCCCCTGAAGTATATGAAAATCTTAAATCTTATATGAAAGAAGTCAAGACAATGAAAATAAAATGATAAATTTGTAATTTACAAAAGCTCTGTTAGCAGTATTTTTAATTTAATAATTTTCGTCATGAAGAAATTTACACTCCTAGTTTTTACTTTAAGCCTGATTTTAACATTTACCGATACCTATGCTCAAATCAGCGAAGGCGGCACACCTCCCAGCATAATGTTCCAGCTGGACAACAATATCCCGAAAATCACCTTCGAATCACCCGATTTAAAAAAGATTGCAGAACAGGACAAGATTGCCGAAGCGAGCAAACCGGACCCCCGCCGTATGGGTGTTTCCGTAAAAATCAACAAAGGGATAGACAATGCCGGTAGTTGGGAAAGCTTGCCCGGGGGCGGTAAAGTATGGCGTATGCAGAT
>JAADIS010000069.1 GCA_013151215.1 Chlorobiota bacterium
AAACTGTTAACGCATTTATAAAAGTGGGTAAGAATTTGAATGTTATTTAGTGTTTCAAAATTTTCTTTTTAGAGATGTAGTTGTTACTTTTTATCAAACAGAAACGATAAAACTAAAATTCATAATAAGACAAACTGTTGCAATTATATGTGCATACAACGAACAAAAGAGCAGTTGTAACCGTAGTAAAGAATGTCTCTAACATACTATTTAATGAGATTATTGTGATAACCGATGGCTCACAGGACACGACAGGACGGCTTATTAAAAAGTTAAACATAAAGTTCTGGGCCATATTAGCATCAACAATTAGAATAGATTAAGATGAATATCCTACTGGTTTACCCGCAATACCCGGACACCTTCTGGAGTTTCAAACATGCATTAAAGTTTGTTTCAAAAAAAGCTGTAAATCCACCGCTCGGTTTAATTACAGTTGCTTCTTTGCTTCCTAAATATTGGCAGAAAAAACTGATTGACCTGAATATTGAATCTTTGAAAACGAAAGATATTCTTTGGGCTGATTATGTTTTTATTAGTGCTATGAATGTTCAGTCGAAATCGGTAATTGAAATTATTGACAAGTGTAATTCATTAAACAAAAAAATTGTAGCTGGTGGGCCTTTGTTTACAGAAAATCCGGATACTTTTCCTAAAGTAGATCATTTTGTTTTAAACGAAGCAGAAATAACACTGCCTGAATTTCTTGACGATTTGATAAATAGAAAACCAAAACGGGTGTATCAGTCAGAAAAATTTGCAGATTTAAGGACCTCTCCTTTACCCGATTATTCCCTGGTTAAAATCTCTAAATACAATACTTTAAACCTGCAATATACAAGAGGATGTCCGTTCAATTGTGAATTTTGTGATATTACAGCATTGTTAGGGCATAAGGTAAGAGCAAAATCTACCGGTCAGATAATAAATGAATTGGACGCAATCTATAAAACGGGTTGGCAAAAAAACATCTTTTTTGTTGATGATAATTTTATTGGAGATAAAAAGGTATTGAAAAATGAATTGCTACCTGCTATTATTGAATGGATGGAAAGCAGAAATCATCCCTTTACCTTTTCAACTGAAGCTTCGATAAATTTATCAGATGATGATGAATTGATGGATTTAATGACCAAAGCAGGATTTTCAACCGTTTTTATTGGTATTGAAACAACCGAAGAGGCCAGTTTGTCCGAATGCGGAAAATCACAAAATAAAAATAGGAACCTTGTTCAAAGTGTCCTGAATATTCAAAAAAAAGGCTTAGAAGTTTTAGGTGGTTTTATACTGGGATTCGATAATGATTCCCCATCAATATTCCAGAAACAAATTGATTTTATACAGGAAACGGGAATAATATCTGCAATGGTAGGCTTACTGAATGCCCCAAAGAAAACCATGCTTTATAAAAGGTTAAAAGACGAAGGCCGTATCATAACTAAATCACTATGCACTGGAAGTGCATAGGTTTAAATAAAAACAGAATGAAATTCTTACTCCAAAATAATAGAATCATTATCCAAATTAGATGGATTACGATGATGCTCAAGATATTCTTGCACCATTTCATCAGTTATGTTTCCGGTACTCCAAACTCCGTAACCAATGGCCCAAAAATGTCTTCCCCAATATCTTTTGCTAAGTTCTGGGTATTCCTCTTGGAGTCGCCGAGAAGTTCTGCCCTTCAACCGTTTTACAATATCACTAATATTCTTAGATGGTCGATATTCTATGTGGATATGCACATGATCTTTACTTATGACTCCTTTAAGAATACGAATATCTTCAGCTCTTGACCGGGCTAAAGTGGACAGCGACTTCAAATGGTTGGTGGTGCTACCTGGATTGGGTTGTCATGGTTGCATACAGGAAGGCGAAGCTTTTATGCGCGACCATATTGAAAATCAGAGAATCCTGTTTGTACTAACCAAAATTTCTTCCCTGAAAATATTACAACAGAAAATCAAGATAAGGATGGAAGAACACCCAAATATTTATATTGACCGGAAAAATGTTTTCTATTTCCCAACGGATAATAGCATTTATCCATGCATTATCAGCATGGAAAACGGGGAAATAGCCGATCACGAATTTCAATCTCCTAAGAATGTAGATGCTTTTTGGAAACTTAAAAAAATGCTTGAGTACCAATGAATATCAGTTTAGCAATGGATTTGCTGGATGGGTGGTTTCTGTCTCTTGTTCGAAATAGCCGAAAGAATTGAGTTACCTTTAACCCACTAAAGGAATTTATGAAACCTGTCCGTGTCAAACTTATAGGGTATTTGGACAGTTTCGCTTAAACGATGATCATATTGGAATACCTTGCAATATATTAAATAGAGACCACCCTTTGCTCCCTGAAGTTTTGGGGCAAGCCCTCCAATGGAGGGGGATACGGGATAGTAGAAATTAAATAGGTAAAAAAACATTAGTAGCAAAACTATGATACTAAGATCATGCCGAAAACCAGGATTGAAAACAATTAGCACCAAACCTTGCCTGCTAGGAAAGCATTTCCTTTTATTGTTTTTGTCTGCTATACTGGCATTTCCTTGTCTGACCAAGTCCTCTAACTTGTCCTCTAATGCTTCATCAGCTGAGAAAATCTACTTACAGCTGGACAGCGAGGTTTACACCACCGATGGAACTATCTGGTTTAAAGCCATTGTTACCAATGTTGCCGACCATGTCCCCACTAAATTAAGCGGTGTGCTTTATGTGGAACTGATAGACCCTAACGAAAGGGTTGTTGAGAAAAAGCTTGTTAGGCTGGAAAACGGTATTGGTTCCGGTTTCTTCCAATTAATGTCAACTTACGCTGAAGGGCTTTACCTGATCAGGGCCTACACCCAATGGAACCAAAACTTCGGGAAAGATTTTTTCTTTAAAGAATATATCCGGGTATTTGCTGCCACAAAAGAAGCAAAATCCAATCTTATAACCGATGTTACACTGATTGAAGAACAAAACAATAAACGGCGTCTTACGGCAACACTGGATCCTTTTGCCATTGACAGCCTCCACACAAAGGTACTCACCCTGGTGCTGTCGCTCAACGATAAAAAAGATACGATCTCAATCAGGAAAAACAGAGGGAACCAATATCGGCTCAATTATGCCATCCCTGACAGTTGCCGGTTCGTTACCTTGCAAATGCAGACCAGGAATCGTTTCAGCTACACAAAAACCATTGCCCTGGACAAGGATTATGTGGATTTGCAGTTCCTCCCTGAAAGTGGGGAAATTGTGCAGGGGATACCTGCCCTGGTGGGCTTTAAAGCCCTGGACTGCAACGGTAAGGGGAAGAAAGTGGAGGGGAAAGTTGTTGACGGCAAGGGGGACGTGGTCACCTTTTTCAAAAGCAACGAACTGGGCATGGGTTCCTTTACATTGGCCAGTCCGGACACTGCCACAAAATACCTTGCCCTGCTGATTCCAGAACCGGAAGGCAGCCTGGGGAAAATGTACCCTTTACCCAAGGTTGCAGCCACTGGCAATGTGCTTTCGGTAAAAAAAGACGGCGGTGCCATCCATCTGAGAGCAAGCTCTAGCTACTTATCCAACGACAGTATCACTGTCTGGGTCTCCTGCAGAGGTGCGGGTTATTATAAAATGGATGGGGTTCTGGAGGATGGAACCCTGCAATTTTCCCTACAGGCGGATGCCTTTCCCGAAGGTATCATTGCCTTTACCATGATGGATCATTCGATGCAGCCCATAGCAGAGAGGCTTTATTTTAACGAACGGCCGGGAAGCCGGGTCAATATTTCGCTTTCGACTGATGGGCAAACTTACGAGCAGCGCGAACCGACAACCCTGAATATTGAAACAAAAGACAGCCGGGGGAAACCGGTCAATGCCAATCTATCGGTGATGGTAATAAATAAAGAACAAATGGGACAAATGCAGAACACGCGCCAAAACATTCTTTCCTATTTTCTGCTGGATTCCGATTTGAAAGGGCAAATCGAAGATCCCGGCTTTTACTTCAAAGGGGAAGATGACCATTATAACGACCTGGATGCTCTATTGCTGACCCAGGGCTGGCGAAAGTACAATTATACAAAGCCAGAATACAAAATAAATTTTCAACCGGAGACAACCTTGACTGTATCAGGGACGGTTAAAGAGGCAATTTCCAAAAAGAGGAAGAAAGAGGTCCGGCTGACCATGATGGCTTTCGGGCATGAACACTCTGTTCAGGAACAGACGGCAGACAGCCTGGGCCGGTTTTGTTTTGATATGAATGATGAGTATGGTCAGAACCTGAACATATTGATCCAGAGCGCCAACAAAACCGGGAAGAAAAAAGAATGTACCATCACCCTGGACAAGAAGGAATCCCCGCTGGTCTCCTTCGACCATGTCAAATCCATCGCAGGTGTTGACAGTGTGGTACACCTTCTTGTTGAGAAAAACATCGAACGTAAAAAAGTGGACGATGCTTTCCCGTTGTCCAAAGGGGACATCCTGCTGGATGAAATCACGGTAAAAGGCTACAATATGACCCCGGCAAGGAAGGAGGTAGCCGAAGAATACGGCAAACCCGACGAAGTCATCGAAGGGAAGGACATACAGGAAAAAGAAGAAAAATGGTCGTACGGGTTGTTTAGCGTCCTCTTTTTCAATTTTCCGGACAAGGTTCGAATAGGAAGGCTGCCGGATGGAAACCTATATGCTGAGGCAAACAACCCGGAGCCAACGCTTTTTGTGGTTGACGGGATCCCGGTCAAGCCGTATAACTATCAGCTTATTTCCGACATCCCGCCCAGCGAGGTAAGGAGTTTTGAAGTCATTGAATATGCTGACAATTTTCCACGGCTTTTTTGTGAAGTATTACCTGATAGATGCATCGACTGGCTGCTTGCACCGGGGTCAAAAACTGGGAACATTATTGCCATATATACTTATGCAGGGAAGGGGCTTTTCGGGGTATCCCGTACTGTGGGCATGTTAAAAACAACAGTACCTGTATTTTCGGCGCCCCGTGAATTTTACGCCCCAACATACGAAAACCTCCAATCGGAGGAC
The DNA here is from genome assembly GCA_013151215.1 of Chlorobiota bacterium. Lineage (GTDB taxonomy): Bacteria > Bacteroidota > Bacteroidia > Bacteroidales > F082 > BM524. Next base: position 5,035 of record JAADIS010000069.1, read on the forward strand.
TGGTTTAAACCGGATTGGCGGGCGTTGATCCACTGGCAGCCTGAACTTACGGTTGACAGCCTTGGCCAGGCCTCTTCTACTTTTTATAACGCCGATAACATAGGGAAGATGCAGGTGGTGGTAGAGGCACTTTCCGATAAAGGGGAAATCGGTTATCAGGTTATGGAGTATGAAGTGGTTAAAAGGAAATATTAGCATATACTAATCCAAATATTTTTTTCTAAAATAAAATCCGTTTTTAGGAAATTATATTCTGATAATCTTCAAATGAAGGTAAATTATTATCTTTTCTCCGATAAGTTTGTTGAAAAATTTTAGCCCTTTTTGTATTTATTTCTGTTGAATTTAGATTATCATACCCTGGTTGTTCAATTGCCCCCTGGAATATTACTTTCTCACCATTTTTATCGAGTACGATATTCCAACTATGTAAGCCACTTCTTCTGTTGCCATCTTGTGGTGAATAGATTTTTGCAACTGGGATTCCAATTGAACGCATAACTAATAATCCCATATTTGTCATATCTCTGCATTCCCCGCCTTTAATTTTCATTAAATCCGAGAATTTGATTGAAGTAGGATATTTTTCAAAAAACCATTTTGGTTTAAACCACATCTTTAATTCTCTATTTGCAATAGAACATGCTTCCACTGGGTCTGTTTTATCTTTAATACTATCAACAACCCATTTATATTTAATTGTGACCTATTCATTATAAAAACAGAATGAATACTGTCAAAAAGGTCTCTTGTTTTGTTGTACTTTCCATAATAGATCTCAATATCTTTATTATCCTCGGTTGCATCAAATATTTTATCAGCTAAGGTCATAACAGTATCAAACATCGATAAATAGTCTTCTGAAAAGAAATACTTATCTTGCATATTCCCTATCAGGAAGTATGCTGCCTTAAGCTTTAAACTATCCTCTGGGTTTTGATAATTTTCGATTACCTTTAATAACTCCTTGCGGTTTTTTCCCGCATTTTTTAGTACTTGTTTTACATTTTCCGGTATTCTGTTTTTTGAACAAAAAAAGATAATTGTAATGAGAATTAATAATAAAAGATAATCTTTCATTTTTAAATGTTTGCAATTTATATAAGATAGATTAAATTTATAAAAAGAATTTCAATATAAAGAATTTTATAGACTTAATTGAGAAGATATAAGTTATTATCCTGATGATGCATTATTCCTTTTGGGGAGGTTAAACATTATTGCAACGAAACGGGTA
>JAADIS010000001.1 GCA_013151215.1 Chlorobiota bacterium
TCCAGCCTTCGACATTCCTTTTGAACACCGATCACCGATCAACGATTTGAGATTTTGGTGGTCGTTAACCACCCTTAATAAAAAGGTGCAGCGCACCGCCATATTTGTAGCAAGTTCAACAAGGGGGAACCAAGGTGCAGCGCACCGCTCTCTGTCATATATGGAAACAAGACAATATATAAACCTGTGAACGACCGTTTCACGGTCAGGACAATGATAGACAGGTGTTTCGGACGTCCAACTTATACTGAATTAATTTCAAGCATAAGAATCGTGGGTTTCCAAAAGAAAATCAAAATCCGTCCAAACTCATTGTAACAGTTGGAATTAAGAGCAGCCACCCTAAAATTATCAAAACAAGCATAAAAGGTGCAATCCATTTAACCCATTTATCATAAGGTATTTTGGCTACGCCAAGAACACCGATAAGTACACCCGAGGTTGGAGTAATCATATTGGTAAAGCCATCACCGAACTGGAAAGCCATTACCGTTGCCTGACGGCTCAGGTTTACCAAATCGGAAAAAGGTGCCATAACAGGCATTGTAAGTGCTGCTTTGGCCGAGCCTGAAGGGATGATTATGTTTATGAAATTCTGGATGACATACATCACGCTCACCGTGCCCAGCTTGCCCAATCCCGACATTGACCCGGCAACCGAATCCAATATCGTATCGATAATCTTACCGTTCTCCAGAACAACCAAGATGCCTCCTGCCAGCCCAACGACAAGGGCTGCCGACATAATATCCTTGGCACCCTCCAGAAATTCCCTTGTAATTCTATTGGCATCGTAATTGGCCGATATACCCGATAAAATACCCAATGCAAAAAATAAACTCGCTATTTCCATGATATACCAACCATATCCCATTACACCGATGATCAGGAAAACTATAGTAAATAAGAGCAGGTTTAAAATAAAGAAATGCATTCCTTTCCGAAGAGACAACAAGCCTAAAACAACAAACAACGCACTTGCAACGGGCAGCATGGGCAGATGCTCCTCGGCATTGCCCAACTTCATAGCGGTAATGGGGTAAATCCATGAAAAAAGTCCTAAAGCAATACTTATCAGCACAAATATTATCCAGGCGGGCCTAGGAGTTTTAGTCTCCTGATTTTCTGTATCAACCCCCGCTTTATTCCTCCAATATTCGTCATCTTCATAAACGAGGGATTTTTCGGGATGTTTTTTTACTTTGGCAGCATATCTCAATACCCAAACAATTCCAACGAAATTTAAGACTATCCAGCAAAAGATACGGTAACCAAAACCGGAAAACAAGGGTAAGTCGGCTATCCCCTGCGCAATTCCAATCGTGAAGGGGTTTAGGACAGCCCCGGCAAAACCCAGTCCCGCTGCAACAAAAACCATGCTCACCCCGACTATTGAATCGTAGCCCATTGATATGGCAAGAGGCACTAATATTACGATAAAGGCTATCGTTTCCTCGCTCATCCCGAAAACTGCTCCAAAAATGCTGAACATTATCATTATCAAACTGATGATGATGTTGTTGACGCCAATTTTCCTCAGCAACTTATTCTCCTCCAAACGTTCGGTATATTTCAAGAAAGAATAAATGCCCATATCTACCGACTTGCTTGAGTTCACTATCCAAAATGCCCCGCCTATCATTAAAATGAAAACTATTATGCCCGCCTGACGTACAAAGCCCTCGAACATGGCAGAAAAAACCTGCCATGTTTGTGGCTGATTATCAATATAATGAAACGACGCTTTATCGATTACCGTTCTTTCTATCCCATTTACAAGCTTGCTATGGCGCTGGTATTCGCCGCCAGGCACAAACCATGTTGCCATGGCCGAGATAATAATGATGGAGAAAATAATCACATAAGTGTGGGGTATCTTTTTGAACATATAAAAACTGTATTATGAAAGCAAGCCTTTAGCGATGCTCGATATGGTTTTATTGTCGGCTTTGCCGGCAAGCTGTTTAGCGGCCGAACCCATAACCTTGCCCATATCTTTCATGCTCGATGCCCCTGTGTCGGCAACAATTTTTTTAACTATTGCTTCAACCTCTTCCATGCTCATTTGCTCAGGCAGGTATTTTTCTATTATGGAAGCCTGGAACTCCTCTTCCTCAGCAAGTTCAGGCCTTCCGCCATCGCGATAAATGGCGGCGGCATCCCTCCGCTGTTTTACCTGCTTTTGCAGAAGTTTTATCTCAACGCTTTCGGGTATTTCGGCCCCGGCAGTGTCGGCACCTGTCTTTTCCAGCAGCAATGCTGATTTAATGGCCCTCAAGGCAGCCAGCTTTTGCGTGTCTTTTTCGCGCATAGCCTGCTTTAAATCGTCATTTATTTTAATTTCTAGACTCATGGCTTTATTTTTTTACAAAAGTAAGAAAAGATAGTTTGAAATTTTTGGCTTTTATAATTGCCATGAATTAATTTTAAAACAATAATGTCTGAGCCAATATTCGTAAACGGGGTCAAATATTTCAATTCTGCATTATCAATTAATGGAGATATACACCAATGTATAGGTGGCATTATTGCTACATACAATTATTTCAGAAGCAGTATTTTATAGGTATATTGCTTAGACCCGACTTTTAGCCTTATTATGTAAGTTCCGTTTTTCAGTCCGCCATCAGGGGTCCAGATAATTTCATCCCAATTATTATTTGTTTGAATATCAGGATAATAAAACAAAATATTTGCTTGCATATCTGTAATTATCAATTCAGCTTTCTCTTCACGGGAATTCACTTTTATACTGAGTTTATTCCTGAACGGGTTTGGTGATACTTTCATATATTTATCTATAGAATGCTTTTCTTCAATCGAGCTGCCGATAAAAGCAACTGCCTTGGAGCTTGACAAGGCGATATGGCCGTTTATTTCCGATTGCCAGATACAATAAACATAATATGCCTCTGTTCCCCAGCCGTCAACCGACTCGCCGAAAAACAGTTTCGGATTCGAATCTTTATGATTGTTATTGCTGATATTGGCGCTGTCTTCCCAGCCATATTCGCCCATGGAACAGAAGATCCCGGAATTGCTTCCTTCCCCTATTGTAAAAGCCGTATAATGTGGCAAGGAATACGGTTCCCGTACAGCGATATCCCAGTTTACCATGCTCACTTCCCTGATATCGGGTTTTCCGAAGTTTGATACTGAATAAATATGGTAATAATTGCTGTTGCCGTTTAGCACTTTTATTTCGTTGTCGTTAATCCAAATAAAGCCATTTTCGCCCCAGCCAAAAACAGCGTTCGATATGCTTAGGTCGTTGCTGTTGCCTACAGAATCTAGATAATATGCGTCTGTCCAGACTTTGTCGGCAGTATCGGCATTGTATTTATAGTCAGCCATATATAAATGCGAACCGGAACTCTCGTTTTTTTGCCAGCAAGCCTGATCATACCTGACAACTATATTGAAAGCGTTGGTGTCCAACAACCTTATCCGCTCGGTATAAACCGAGTCCATATAAAACTTTAGCTCGGCCACATAAACAGAACTGTCGGTTGTGAAGCTTATCAGTTCATCCGACAGTACATAATCGCTTATGTTCAGCTGAGGGCTTCCCGTATTGATGCGAACCTGTTCCCCGAGGCTGTCGTTATCATAATATTTTGACGCATAAATGTTTTTAAAGCCGCTTTGGTCGGAGATATAAAACAAATAGCCCAGGTAGTTGGGGTGGAAAACACCCTTGAACATTGGTTTCAGGTAATTAACGCCATTGGTTTTCAATATGCCGACCGTGTCATTCCCCAGTGTCAGGTTCATTTTCATTATTGATGAATTAACATCATTTTTTTGATAGAACATCCATGCCTCGCTCCAGAAAGGGTAAACAAAGGGGCTGGAATAGTTGTTTACTGTATCGGTTATTATTTGCTCATCGGACCATTGGTAAATTTCCTGAGAATATAAATTGAGGGCAAAAATCATAAATAAGGGTAGCAATAACTTTTTCATCTTGTGTTTTTTTGTAAAGATAATAAAAAAACCCCCTGCTTTACAATCAAAGCGGGGGGTTTTTTTACTAACTATTTATGCTGTAACTAATCTACATTATCATGCAAAAAAGAATTATCCGACTTGATGACGGTATTTTTTTTGCTGTCCTCGCCCAAGGTATGACGCGACACTATTGATTCGGAAGAATACTCGGGATCTTTCAATTCGACATTCTTACGCATATATGCCGGCTGGTTCTCCAGCTCGCTCATCTTTCCGGGGCTCCTGAAGCTCATGCTCATGCTCTTTAGCCTCTTAATCCGGTCATTGGCATTTTTCTTGATTATTTTGCTCTCGTTGTCAAGCGTTTCCGTAGATGCGGAATCGGCAATCCCGCCCACATCAATTTTACCCTCTGTTGAAACAGTTTTTTTAATTAGGGTAAATGATTCGCTTTCCGGATGTTGCTCGTCGGCTTCGGACGATTCTTCCTCCATTAAGTTATGAACTATACGTGGACTCTCAACAGTCTTGTTTGAAACATAATCCGTATTGGCTATTGGTTTGTTGATGAGGTGTATAGCGTCCTTGTCGTCGTTTTTTTCGCTTTCTGCGCCCTCTGTTTCCTGCAATTCGGCAATCGCCCTTTCAACAGAGGTTTCAACAGTGCTATCTACCTTGGGTTCGTTCTTTGCCGGGCGTTCCTTGTCTGGCGAAGTTTTACCGGCGGGAGTGTTGCTGCCGTATAAATCATGCTTTTTGCGGGCTGTTGTTTCTCTTTCATTTATTTTGGAAGGTGAATCGAAGCCCGTAGCGATAACGGTTATAGCAATATTGTTCCCGAGGGATTCGTCCTCGCCCAATCCCCAGATGACATCGGCTTCATGGCCACTGGCATCCTGAACATGCTCGGTGATCTCAGAAATCTCGTCCATAGTGATGTCATCGGTCCCGGAAACTATATGAAGCAATATGTTCGTTGCCCCGTTAATGTCGTTGTCGTTTAGCAGAGGTGAGTTCATGGCGTCCTCTATCGCCTTGGTGGCCCTGTCTTCGCCTTCAGCCATTGCCTGTCCCATAATTGCCTTTCCCGAATCCTTGATTACGGTTTTCACATCCTCGAAGTCGGTATTTACCTTGCCCGTAGCCGTAATTATTTCGGCAATGCCCTTGGCGGCGATAGTAAGCACATTGTCCGCCTTGGCGAAGGCTTCGGTAACGGATAGGTTACCAAATTGGACCCTTAGCTTATCGTTGTTGATAACCAAAAGAGTATCAACGTTTTTCTTTATTTCCTCTACTCCCTGATAGGCTTGCAATGTTCTTCTCCTGCCTTCCCATGCAAAAGGAAGTGTAACTATTCCAACGGTAAGTATGCCCATTTCATGAGCCAGCTTGGCGATAACCGGCGCGGCGCCGGTGCCTGTTCCGCCGCCCATCCCGGCAGTTACGAACAGCATTTGTGTGTTTTCGTTGAATAATTCCTTTATCTTGTCTAGCGATTCGTTAGCGGCATTTCTGCCCACCTCGGGTTTGGATCCGGCACCCAGGCCGCCATTGTTCCCGATCTCTATCTTAACAGGCACCGGGCTGTCCTGAAGTGCCTGGATATCAGTATTGCAAACGGCAAAATCAACACCCTTTATTCCCTGCTTAAACATATGGTTTACGGCGTTGGAACCACCACCGCCAACACCCAGCACCTTAATGATCGAAGGTGTTTGCTTAGATTGAAAAGTTATCATTTCCGGCATAAATATTAGTTTGTTTAAAATTATTACTATTGAAATTCTATTTTTTTATTGACCGATATTTTTTTTAACAAAAAAAAGTTAATTGTTATTGAACGGAATCATCGTCGAACCACTGTTTTATAATGTCCAAAAACCTGCTTGTGCCGGTTTTTCCGTCCTCCGGTTTTTTCTTCATCTTTTTCCCCTTTTGCGGTTCCGGGGCTTCCTCTTCCTTTGGACTGTCTTTTTCGAATTTATTGCTAAGCTCGAACCTGATTTCGGAGTTGAAGCGGTTTATGCCTTCTATCACCAGCCCGATGCCCGTTGAATACATGGGGCTAGCCATCTCGTCGGAAACCTCCTTTGCGAGATGTTCGTTAGGATAGCCGATACGGGTGTCCATACCTGTAATGAACTCGGTTAGCTGGTCGATATGTTTAAGTTGCGCCCCGCCACCGGTGAGGACTATTCCGGCGATAAGTTTTTTCTCGAATCCGGAGTTGTTTATCTCGAACGAGATATACTGCACTATCTCCTCCATGCGCGCCTGTATGATATTGGCAAGGTTCTTCAAGCTAATCTCTTTGGGCGGCCTCCCGCGCAAACCCGGGATGGCGACCACTTCGTCATCACGGTTCTCGTTCGCAAGTGCGGAGCCGAACTTCACCTTCAGTTCCTCGGCATGCTTTTTAATTATGGTGCAGCCCTCTTTCACATCTTCGGTAACAACATCGCCGCCAAAGGGTATCACTGCCGTATGCCTTATCACATTATCATGAAATATGGCTATGTCGGTTGTCCCGCCGCCAATATCTACCAAAACAACACCGGCCTCTTTTTCCTCCTCGCCCAAAACGGCATCTGCCGATGCTATTGGCTCAAGTATCAGGTCGACCATTTCCAGGTTGGCTTTGCGAATACATTTGTAAATATTCTTGGCCGCGGCGGTCTGCCCTATGATGATATGGAAATTCGCTTCAAGCGTATTGCCAAGCATACCAACCGGCTCTCTTATATCCGACTCGTTATCAATAACATAATCCTGTGCGATGACGTCAATTATTTCCTCGCCGGGAGCCATTCCCAACTTATACATCTTTTGTGTAAGTGCTTCAACCTCAGCAAGGCTGATTTCCTTGTCGGGATCCTCCCTGATTATCGTCCCCCTATGTTGATGGCTCTTGATGTGCTGCCCGGCAATCCCAACGTTAACGTACTTAATGTCAACGCCCGATTTCGCTTCGGCCATATCAACAGCGGTCCTTATCGATTTAACGGTGTTTTCGATATTGGCCACTACGCCTCTCTTAACTCCAATCGACTCGGTTTTGCCATAACCCAGGATCTCGATTTTGCCAAATTCGTTTTTCCTGCCCACGATACATGCAATTTTAGTTGTTCCGATGTCGAGACCTACAATAATTTCCGATTCCATGACTTATATTTTTTCTTAAACATTATTTTGCGCATACTATTTGCCCGTCAAACTTTAAGTTGATGGTTCTATATTTGTTCAAGCCTTCCTCAAGCAATGCCTGCTTATAGAAAGCCTCTAAGTTCCGTAGTTTTATATCCAGCTTCTTCAGATTCCCTAAAATAATCGTTTGATTTCCCAGTTCGGGGATCAGCTCGAATTCTTTTTTGCTGTTCAAGTATATTTGATTTATTTGTGCCTTTAAAAAATCATTCCCGTTTATTTTTTTCGACAATGCAAGAATTTCCTTTAGGGACGTTTTATCGTAAATCGTGTCGTAAACATTGTTATGACCCTTTTGAGCAGGGATGTTTATATATCCGTTCACAACCAATACCCTTGCCGAATAATTCTTGCTGAGCGGTAAGATGTCACCCTGCCCGCTAATATAATAGCCCTTTGATTTTTTGTTGAAAATTCTGATCAAAGGCTTTTTCTCTTTCATGTTTACCATTAGCTCGCCTTTAATACCTGTAAAAATATCAGCCTCTTCCACATAAGGATTCCTGAACAGCATATCCTCCAGGCTCGAGATTTTTAGGTCAGTCAGTTTGGCAGAATCAATGTTTTGTATCGTTTTCAGCTCAGATGACACGGAATCTGTATTAAGAAATCCCTTGTCAGTATCCCGATATATGTTTATAGTAGTGGACGACACTTTTGTTTTGCCTCCTTTAATGGTCACAAACACAAAAAGCCCTGCAATGGCAAGGGTATAAACTATCAATAACGATATTTTAATGGTCTTGATCATCGGTTTTTTAATAAATCTTTTAATTCTTCGGCCAGTACGCCAATATTTCCGGCTCCCAGGCTTACCAATAATTCTATATCATTTTCTTTTACGTATTCTTTCAGCTCCTGCTTTGAAAGTATTTTTTTATTCTTCTTGTCAATTTTTTCCAGGATAATAGCCGATGTAACACCCTTGATGGGTAATTCGCGGGCCGGATAAATCCCCAATAAAATAATGTTGTCTGCTATTTCCAACGATTTTGCAAAACCATCGGCAAAATCGCGGGTGCGCGAATACAGATGAGGCTGAAAAACAACAGTCAGTTTCTTGTCGGGATATAATTCCTTGATGGCAGCCAAGGTTTTCTCAATTTCCCTGGGATGATGTGCGTAATCGTCGATGAAAATCATATCGGCATTGTTGACCTTATACTCGAAGCGACGTTCCACACCGGCAAATGTTTCTAAGCCAATTTTTATATCTTCCTTTTTTACACCCAGTTGCAATGCCGCAGATGCGGCAGCCATGGCATTTTCAATATAATGCCTGCCCGGGATTCGCATTTTTATTCTCTCGATTCTTGATGTCGGGAAGATAAAGTCGAACACAAATTTCCCGTCAAGGATATGAATGCCCTCAGCTCTGTAATCAGCGTTTTTCGTCAGTCCATAACTAATGCTCTCGATTGAGATATCCTCAAACTTTTCAACTCCATCGTTTAATATCAACAGCCCGTCTTTGTCGTTACGCCCGGCAAAAGCAGCAAAACCGGCCTTTATCCCATCAGAATTCGTATAAACATCGAGATGGTCGTCGTCAACCGACGATATTATGGAGATATCAGGCTCCAGCCATAAAAACGACCTGTCGAACTCATCGGCCTCAAGTATTAAATAATCCGTGTCCTTGCTTATGATCGTATTATTTGAATAATTGTTCATCACCCCGCCGATAAGTGCCGTTACCTTCTTGTTTGCTTTAAACAGGATGTGAGCCAAAATCGAGCTTATCGATGTTTTGCCATGGGTTCCGGCCACGGCAATCGTAAAATATTCCTGCGACAGCAATCCCAAAAACTGCGACCTCTTGACCATTGGCAACGGTGAACCGTCGATATGGCGGAACTCTATATTTGATTTCGGTATTGCCGGTGTATAAACAACCAAATCGGTATTGTCCGGAATTGCTTTCACATCTTCGTTAAAATGGATGAGCATACCTTCGTCGATCAAGGCCGAGGTCAGTTTTGAAGGCGTTGAGTCGTAGCCGTGGATCTCGATGCCCAGCGAGGCACAATATCTGGCGAGCGCGCTCATTCCGATGCCTCCGATGCCCAGGAAATACAATATTCTCAAGTCCTCTATTTTCATCTCTTCAATAGTTTAACTACCTGATCTACTATGGCTTTAGTAGCATCAGGGGTTTTAAAATCCCTTATGTTCCTTATCAGTTCCGATTTTTTGTCTTCATCTAGCATGAAATGGTTTACCAACGGCAACAATTTATTGGGTGCTTCCTTTTCGTTCAAGATGAGGGCGGCTCCCCCGTCAACCAATGACATGGCATTTTTTGTTTGATGATCCTCGGCCGCCGTTGGCAGGGGAATAAAGATTGCCGGTTTTTCCAGTTGAACTATCTCGGCAAGGGCTATGGCGCCGGCCCGCGAAACAACAAAATCACCTGCGGCATAAGCCATTTCCATCCTCATGATGAATTTATGGACGAAAACACAATCCGACAGTTTATTGTCATTCACCAGTTTTTCGGATTCCCCGAAAGAGTCTATCCCCGTTTGCCATAATATCTGCAAGCCAAGTTCGCATAATTGCTTGATAATTGCCGAGACCGCCCTGTTGATTCCCAAAGCCCCCTGTGAACCGCCTATGACAAGCATTGTGGGTTTTTTGTGGTCAAGGTGAAAAAAATCACGAGCCTCCTTTTTTGTGATATTTGATCTTGAGATTTGCACCCTGATAGGGCTTCCGGTAACGACTAATTTATTTTTGTCGAAATATTTCTCCATTCCAGGATAGGCAACGCAAACAGTATCGACTGTTTTTGAAAGAAGCCTGTTCGTAATCCCGGGATATGAGTTTTGTTCGAGGATGAGGGTTGGAACACCTTTTCTGGAAGCCATATAAAGTGTTGGCCCCGAGGCATATCCACCGGTTCCAATTGCTACCTCGGGTTTGAAGCACTTGATTATTTTCCTTGCTCCCAGCAAGCTGCTGATAAGTTTAAAAGGAAAAGCAAGGTTCCGTTTATCAAGCTTGCGCTGGAAACCACTTATCCACAGGCCTTTGATATTATACCCTGCCTGAGGCACTCTTTCCATTTCCATCCTGCCCTTTGCGCCCACAAACAGGATTTCGGCATCGGGATACTTATGTTTTAAGGCATCGGCTATTGCCACTGCCGGAAAGATATGGCCTCCCGTCCCGCCCCCGCTCAACAATATTTTCGGCTTGGTCTTATTCATCGTCGTTTGTGATTGGGACTGCTTCGGCAGAATTATTCTCGATGTCTTTGCTGACGCTTAAAATTATCCCTATGGCAAGGCTGGTAAACCAAATAGAGGTTCCGCCCATGCTAACCAAAGGCAATGGCTGTCCCGTTACCGGAAGTATATTTACTGCGACACCCATATTTATCAAAGCCTGGAACACCAGGCTGAAACTCACCCCGATCGTGAGGAAGGATCCAAAAGTACCGGGCACCTTGGTAACTATCCGTACCGACCTGTAAAACAGGATCAGGTAGAGGAGTATAATAACAAAGCCTCCGGCAAGACCATATTCCTCTACGATTATCGCAAAAATAAAATCGGAATAAGGATGAGGCAAGAAATTCCGTTGAGTGCTGTTGCCTGGGCCCTTGCCGAAAGGATAGCCGCTGGCAATAGCGATTTTAGCCTGTTCAACCTGATAGTTGTCAGATGATTCGCCACCATCGACAAAAGTGGATATCCTGCTTTTCCATGTTGCGAGACGTCCTTGCTTCTCAACTGGCATGAAGTATAAAACACTTAAGGCTATTGCCAAGGCAATAAGCCCGACTCCTATCATGCCGAAAAAGTAAATCAGTTTTACCCGGCCGATAAAAATCAAAACCATACTGGTAGTAAACAAGAGGGCCGCAGTTGAAAAGTTGGCCGGGAAAATCAATCCGCAAACCAACAAAACAGGAACCATCAAGGGGACGAAGGCAGCCTTGAAATCCTTAATCTGGTCTTGTTTCTTTGTCAGCACCCTGGCCAGATAAATAATAAGGGTGATCTTTGCAAGGTCGGAAGTTTGAAACGTAAGGTTAAAGGGCAGCTGAAGCACGCGCTTGGCCTCGTTCAAATTCAAGCCGAAGATTAGCGTTATAAGCAACAGCGGAATAGCGATATAAAGTGCAACCTGAAATATCCGTGAGTAATAAGTGTATTTAACAAGATGGGCAAAGTACATTAATAACAAACCTAAAAACAATATAATGGCATGCTTCAACATATAATATTCGGTGTTCCCACCTTTATACTTCCATGCCAATGTGCCGGTTGAACTGTAAACTGCCAGGAACGAGATTATCGTTAGCAGAAAAACAATAGTCCAGATTACTTTGTCACCTTTTATATTTCTAAGGATACTTCCCATTTTTAGTTTTTATAAGGCATTTACTGCCGCTTTAAACTGATTTCCCCTATCCTCGAAGCTCTCGAACAAATCAAAGCTGGCGCAAGCGGGCGACAGGAGTACTATTTCCCCTTTCTTCGCCAGTTGATATGCGGTAACAACTGCGTCCATGGCGGATTCGGTATCAATTATCAAATCGACACATCCCCCAAACTCTTCATGCAACTTGCTGTTATCGAGGCCTAAACAAATTATTGCCTTAACTTTTTGTTTCACGAGTTCCTTTATCGATTCGTACTCATTGCCCTTGTCAACACCACCTGCAATCCAAACGATAGGTTTGTTGTAGTGCTCAAGTGCATACCATGTTGAATTCACATTGGTAGCTTTTGAATCGTTTATAAAAGTTATCCCATGTACGCTGGAAACATATTCCAGACGATGGGAAACATTTTGAAAATCCGATAAACTTTGTTTTACGGTTTCGTTCCTGATCTCCAATAGTTTAGCCTGAACACCTGCTGCCATTGAGTTATAAGTGTTGTGACGTCCTTGAAGCGCTAATTGTTCCAATGTCATTGTAAAATTGTTTTTATAGTTATTAATAATTATCTTATTTCCTTTTAAGAATGCTCCCCTGTCGAAGGCCTTATCTTCAAGGCTGAAAGGGATAATTGTAGCATTAACTTTTTGTGTCTCAAGTAATTTACCGATAGTTTCATCATCGGCATTATAAATGAAAACATCATTTTTTGTTTGATTTCGGGTAATCCGGAATTTAGACAAGGCATAGTTTTCGAATTTATTCCCGTAGCGGTCGAGATGATCAGGCGTGATATTGAGCAGGATTGCAAAATCAGCCTTAAAGGCAAACATGCTGTCGAGTTGAAAGCTGCTTATTTCCAGCACAAAAAAGTCATGATCTTTTTCCGCAAGCCGCATGGCAAAGCTATCGCCCACATTTCCAGCCACAGCCACATCTAATCCCGCAGCCTTCAAGATATGATACACCAAAAGCGTAGTTGTTGTTTTACCGTTGCTTCCGCTAATACATATCAACTTAGCCGAAGAAAACCTTGCAGCGAACTCTATCTCCGATATCACCGGAACCCCTTTATCGATAAGATCCTTAATGAAGGGCACATATCGCGGGATACCGGGGCTGAGGATAATCTCGTCCGCCGAATTAATAATCCGCAGGCTATGCTTCAACTCCTCGAAATCAATTTCAAATTTTTTAAGAACTCTTTTATATTTATCTTTAATCTTTCCCTTATCGCTAAGGAAAACCTCAAATCCTTTTTTCTTTGCCAGTACTGCGGCTCCTGTTCCGCTCTCGCCACCACCAAGCACAACTATTTTTCCCGTTTTCTTCATGCCTCATATAACTATCTGATTTTAAGCGTTATAATGGTAGTAATCGCCAAAGCGATTCCTATTATGAAAAACCTCAGGACTATTTTTGGTTCCGGATAACCTTTCTTTTGGTAATGGTGGTGCAATGGCGACATGAGGAATATCCGTCTGCCCTCACCATATTTTTTGCGCGTATATTTGAACCAGGAAACCTGAAGTATGACCGAAATGCTTTCTGCAAGAAAAATCCCGCACAGAATCGGAATTAAAAGTTCTTTACGGATGATAATTGCAAAAACGGCTATTATGCCGCCCAGCGAGAGGCTTCCGGTATCGCCCATAAAGACTTGAGCAGGGTAGGTGTTGAACCACAGAAACCCAACTGTCGCACCTACGAAAGCCGCTATAAATATTGTCAGCTCGCCAACATTAGGCAGGTACATTATGTTCAAATAATCGGCAAAGACAATATTGCCCGACACCCATGCCAGTATCCCGAGGGTGATGCCTATAATGGCCGATGTCCCTGTTGCCAGCCCGTCCATCCCGTCGGTGAGGTTTGCCCCGTTGGAAACCCCGGCGATAATGAATATGACTATGGGGATGAAGATCAGGAAGGCCCATTTTTCGTAACCGTCGCCTATCCACTTTAGCAATACGGCATAGTCGAACTCGTTATTCTTAAAGAATGGTATGGTGGTTTTTACCGAATGCTTTTCCTCGACGCTGAAATTCGATGAAGGGGAATTCCCGTTTGCGTTGACACTAATATGCTCAACAGATCTTGACTTTTCGCGGGTAACGACATTACTGTTGAAAAACATCACCAAGCCTATTATCAAACCCAGCACCATCTGTCCGGCAAGCTTGTATTTTCCATTCAAGCCTTCCTTGTTTTTTTTGAACACCTTGATATAATCGTCGAGAAATCCCAATGCGCCCAACCAGGTAGTAGTGAAAAGCATCATTATTATATAAATATTGTCTAGTTTGGCAAAAAGCAGGGCCGGAACTAAAATAGATGCCAATATTATAAGGCCTCCCATGGTTGGTGTTCCCTGTTTTTCCAGCTGCCCTTCCAACCCAAGGTCGCGTATTGTTTCGCCTACCTGTTTGCTGTTGAGGTAATTTATCCAGCGGTTTCCAAACAACAGGCTGATTATCAGTGAAGTAATAACCGCCATTGCTGCGCGGAAGGAGAGGTACTCAAAAACCCCCGCTCCGGGAAGCTGGTAAGTTTCGTGTAGATATTTAAATAAATAATATAGCATATCAGTCTATTTCAAATAATTCTTCAATGATTTCTTTATCGTCAAAAGGATGTTTCACCCCGTTTATATCTTGATATTTTTCATGACCCTTTCCGGCAACAAGAATTATATCGCCTTTATTGGCAAGGTTTAAAGCCGTTTTAATGGCTTCGTATCTATCGGTAATTATCAGTGTTTTTGATTTCTTAGCAGGATCGACGCCCGTTTTCATGTCATTGAGAATGCCTTGCGGATCCTCGGTCCGCGGATTGTCCGAGGTTAGCACGACCATATCAGATAAACGGCTTGCTATCCGGGCCATCTCGGGACGTTTTGCCTTGTCCCTGTCGCCGCCGGCACCAACAACGGTTATGAGCTTTTCGTTTCCCGTCCTTAGCTTGTTGATGGTTTTTATGACGTTTAAAAGAGCATCGGGAGTGTGGGCATAATCAACAATGGCCGAGAGTTGTTTTTTAGCGGACCTTATTATCTCGAACCTTCCCTCCGCGCCCGGGAGCATGCTCAGCTTCTCAAGCACTTCATTGGAGTTGAAGCCCAAAAGAGCTGCCGTGGCAAAAACAGACAATAAGTTATATGCGTTAAAATCGCCCGAAAGTAATGTGTAAAACTGTATTCCGTTGATTTCGAGCAGCATGCCGTCGAAACGGTTCTCAAGCACCTTAGCCTTGAAATCGGCCATCATTTTCATTGCATAAGTATGCTTTTTAGCCGGTGTGTTCTGAAGCATCACCCTGCCGTTTTTATCGTCGATGTTCACAAGGGCAAAAGCATCGGGGCTTAAGTCGTCGAAAAATTTCTTCTTTGCGTTTAAATATTCTTTAAAAGTTTTGTGATAATCAAGATGGTCGTGGGTGATATTGCTGAAAACGGCAACTTTGAACCTTAGTCCGGCAATCCTGTCTTGATGTATGGCGTGAGAGCTGACTTCCATAAAAACATAGTCGCAGCCTGCCTCAAGCATCTCAAAGAGGTATTTGTTAATGCTGATGGCATCGGGTGTGGTGTGAGATGACGGCAACACCAGATCGTTGATCCTGGTCTCGATGGTTGACAACATCCCTGTCTTAAAGCCCATCGCCATGAAAAGGCGGAACAAAAGGCTGACGGTAGTGGTCTTGCCATTGGTCCCGGTAATCCCGACCAAGTTTAGTTTTGATGATGGATTCCCATAAAAATTCGAGGCAGCATGCCCTAAAGCGAGTGAAGAATCGCTAACACGGGCATAAGTTACATCGTTCTTCAAAGTTTCCGGAAAATGCTCGCAAATTACAGCAGCAACTCCGCTCTTAACTGCTTGACCGATAAAATTATGCCCATCTACCCTGCTACCGTTTACGGCTATGAACAAAGCCCCCTCCCTTGCTTGTCGCGAATCCATGGTGATAAAGTTTATATCTTTATCGGTTTCGCCAACGAGCTGCAACAGACCGGTTTTGTATAATATGTCCTGTAAACTTTTGTTCATCATTAATATGTTGAGAGCATTAATTTTATTTTCCTGCCTTTTGTTATCTTCGTGCCCGGCCTCACCGACTGGCTCTTTATAGTGCCTTTCCCGAACAGGCTTACATCAAGTCCCATGTTTTCAAGCATATAAACAGCATCCCTGGCTTTCATCGACCTTACGTCCGGAACATAATTATCGCTTATTAAAGCGGCATCGATACTTGCGATGCCATTATCGACTTTTGTTGTTGCCCAATCTTCATCGTGAACGAAATCCTTTGAGTCCAAGCCGAGGAAATCGTAAATCGTCTTTATGTCATCATGCCAGTAAACCGATGTCTTGAACTTGATTTTGCTTTTATCCACGATGCTGTCGTCCGGCAGGTCGAGTGCCAGATAAGTCGAGTAAATCTTATCGGAAATTTCCCTAAAAGCAGGAGCGGCCACCGATCCCCCATAATATCTGCCTCCGCTGGGGTTGTTGACGACGACGATGCACGAGTATTTTGGGTTGTCGGCAGGGAAATAGCCAACAAAAGAGGCATTGTAATTCTTTTTGTTATAGGAGCCGCCAACGGAAATCTGTGCCGTTCCTGTTTTTCCGGCTACCTTATATGGCGTGTTCTTAAAAGTATGTTTGCCGGTCCCCCTTTCCACAACTCCTTCCATCAGCGACCTTGCCAGCTTCACGGTTGAGGGCTTGACCACCTGCTTGTTGATGGTCACTGGCTCAAAGCGTTCTCTAATCAGACCATCTTTTTTTATCATCGAGACAAACCGTGGCTTAAGCATTTCGCCATTATTGGCGATGGCATTGTAGAAAGCAAGTGTTTGAAGCGGTGTTATCTGCAATTCGTAACCAAACGACATCCATGCCAGCGATGTTCCGTACCAGGTTTTTTTGTTCGACGGATGCTTGATGTACGGAATCCCCTCGCCTTTTATTTCCAGGCCCAGGGGTTTGTTTAAGGACATTGAATATAGCTTATCGACAAATCCCGACGGGTTTCCCTTATATGCATTTGTAATTATTATCGACATCCCGACATTGGACGACTGTTCAAAGGCGTCCCTCACGGTAATCCTGCCATTTCCTATTTTATGGACATCCCTCACCGTCCGGCCGTAGTACATTTTATAGCCCTGTCCCGTAACGAGGCTGTCGGTAAGCTTAACCTTTCCGTCATCAAGGGCGGCCAACAAGCTAGCTAATTTGAACGTTGACCCCGGTTCGATGCTTTCGCCCACGGCATAATTATAGGTCTCCTTATATTTTTTGTCGGTGCTGTCGTATCTAAGGTTTGCAATGGCCTTTATATCACCGGTCCCGACTTCCATAACAACGGCACAACCCTGAAAAGCCTTGTGGTTTAGCAATTGTCTCAGCAGGGCGTTTTCGGCAACGTCCTGAATATTTACATCAATAGTTGTAACGATATCCAGCCCGTTTTGCGGCTCGACCTCGTTTTCGTCGTATAGCGGGATCCAATCACCATGGTTTATTCTTCTTCTAAGCTGCTTGCCATCCTTGCCGCTTAAATAATCGGTAAAGGCGCCCTCGATACCGACATAGAGGTTCTCCTTTGCGTTCTCATAACCAATAGTCCTGGCTGCCAACTCTTTATATGGATGCTCCCGTTTTGTTTTCCTGTGAGTTATTAAACCGCCACTATACTTGCCTCTTCTAAAAATGGGCAGTTGCCTTATTTGCTTAAGCTGCTGGTAGGTTGTCCGCCTGTTGATCAGGAAATACCTATTGCCTGATTTACGTGCTTTAACAAGTTCTTTCTTAATCCTTGCCTTCGATTTTCCCCCGATGATCCTGCTAATTCCATCAGCAACGGAATCTATTTTTGAATAGAATAAATCTTTGGGTATCAACGGGGATGCGGCGTCGAAGCGAATCTCGAAGATAGGAATGGAGGTCGCCAGCAAATTGCCCTTGGCATCCAGGATATTACCTCTGCTCGCCTCCAGGCTGAACTCCTTAATTTCCTGTGTCTCGGCCTTTTCGACCCATTTGTCCCTTTCTTTAAATTGGATAAAGACCAATTTGGCGGCAATTCCCAAAGCAAACAGCAATATCCCGAGATAAACAAGGTAAACCCTCCACAATATGTCCTTTTTAGTATCGAGCACTATTTGGTTTTTTTAATTCTTATCGATTTTACGGGCTCGGTGTTTTCCTTGATGCCGATAGCCTTTAATCGTTGTGATATCTTCGACTGCTTGCTGGCCTCCATAAGTTCCGATTTCCCGGTGATATATTCATACCTCAACTCGCGCAAATCGTCCCGTAAGTTGTTAGACTTGCGTATCTTGTTCTCCGCCAGATAGTTGTTGGCGATATAAATTGAAGCGATAAATGCCAGGAAAAGCAAAAAGGGAAAGTAGCTGAAACCTCTTTCCGAGAGGAACTCACCTGCCAAAACACCTTTGGCTGCTTTCCCGATACCGCTGTCGAGCTTGAGTTTTTTTGATTCCTCAGGCTTCCTGGCTTCAAGGTCTTCTATGTCTTTTAATTTATTCGCTTTCACTTTATAATCTTTCCGCTATCCTTAACTTGGCACTTCTGGCCCTGCTGTTTCTTTCTATTTCCTCTTCGCCTGGAATTATCGGCTTATTGAACAACACTTTAAAATCAACTTGCGGCTGCCCGAAGAAATCCTTCTCTATTTTACCCTGATAATTACCGCTTTTCATAAAGTTCTTTACCAGTCGGTCTTCCAGCGAGTGGTAGGAAATGACCACCAGGCGCCCTCCCGGATTTAATATGTCAGGGGTTTGCTTGAGGAAAGATTTCAATACATCAAGTTCATCGTTCACCTCGATGCGGAGTGCCTGATAAACCATTGCCATGAATTTGTTGATTCTTGTTTTCGGGAATATCCCGTTTATGATATCGTTCAAATCGGAAGTGGACTTTATTTCAGCCGTTTCCCTTTGCTTGCATATTTCCAATGCCAGTTTATATGAGCTCTTCAGCTCGCCGTAATTCTTGAAAACCCTGTTTAACTCGCTTAAGGAATAGCTATTTACGATTTCCGCAGCGCTCAGTGCCTGCTTCCTGTCCATGCGCATATCCAGATTGGCATTGAAGCGGTTGGAGAAACCCCGCTCGGCTTCGTCGAACTGATGGGAAGAAACGCCAAGGTCGGCCAAGATGCCGTCTGCTTTTTGAAATCCGTGAAGACGAAGGAAATTCTTGATGAACTTAAAATTCTGGTCGATCATTATAAAACGATCGTCGTCCATGGCATTGTTGATAGCATCGGGATCCCGGTCAAAGGCGATCAGCTTGCCAGTATCAAGTTTTTCCATTATTGCCCGGCTATGCCCACCACCACCATAGGTAACGTCAACATAAATTCCATTGGGGTTTATATTAAGCCCATCAATACACTTATTTAATAAAACGGGATCGTGATACATAAGCTTACTCCATTTCCAAACCTCCCATAACATCTTCTGCCAGGCCGGCAAAGTCATCGGGATTGTAGTCAACAGCAGCTTCGTATAGGTTCTTGTCCCATATCTCGATGCGGTTTACAACGGAGGTAAGCACGAT
Organism: Chlorobiota bacterium; assembly: GCA_013151215.1. Taxonomy (GTDB): domain Bacteria; phylum Bacteroidota; class Bacteroidia; order Bacteroidales; family F082; genus BM524. The sequence continues at coordinate 19,150 of JAADIS010000001.1, forward strand.
TTCTTTGGTAATAACGCCATAACGCAGAAGGTCCTTGGGAATTAATAACCTTCCTGTGCTATCAAGCTCCACGGCCTTGACACCGGCCATGAACTTGGTAACAAAATCCGCGTTTTTCTTAATAAACATGTTTAACTTTCCCACCATGGCAGTCTCGGCATGCCATTGCTCCTTGGGAAACAACTCAAGGCACTTCTTGAATATGCTCCTCTTGACAACAAAACCATGCTCCAATTCTTCCCCCATCTGGTTCTTGAACTGAACCGGGAACATAAACCTGCCCTTTGCGTCAAGCTTGCACTCGTATGTACCTAAAACACTATACATTGAAAAACTTCGAATTATGGCGTAAATTTACCACAATTTTGCATTATTTACCACATTATACCACTTTGTTGATAAAAGGTTTCATATTAACAAGGGTATTTTTTTGAAGAATTATGTTAATGTATTGATATTGTTTTCTTTAAGACATGAAAAAAATCTAATTTCAACTTATTAACAAAATATTTACCTTGAAATTGTTAATAAGTAGCTTTTGCGAACTTAATAATCTTGTTTACAAATGATTGCATAGCCGATATAAAATTTGTCAAGATCTCAACTGATTATTCTTCAATGTTTTACGGTTTGTGGCAATTTCAAATTATCAACAGCAGGAAAAAGCTTGATATCAGCGGGGAATTATGCGATCTTAAGGTAGGTTTAGTGTTTATATACAAAAAAAGCAAGCAAATAAACCACTATACTGACAGATGTTTTCTTACGGCTTATATCCGGAATCGCGCAATAATTTTTGCGAGTCTTTGAACCTAATCAATTCATTTATAGATATCTCAGGATTATTATCCATAAAGTCGCCTATAATTTGCCTACCCATCCAAACCCCAAGCCTGGCCGGGGACCGTTTCGAGAACCCCGTAGTAAAAGGCCCGTCCATCATCAATTTTTGCTGCGACCTATAATCGTTCGAGAACAAAAGGTCGTTTTCTATCATGAAGGCCCATATATTTTTTTCGTTTTCCTCAGTCCACTTTAGTTGGTCGGCGGTAAAACAAAATTTGATGCTGTCGGGAGTTTCCGGAAGCAGCATATCAAGAAAATACATAAGCTTGCCAGCAGCCAGCATCCTGTCAAGAAGAGTTTTTTGCGGTGTTTTTTGCGTCAAATACTGATTATAATACTGCTTGGCTACGTCAACGGCCAGGTTTTCGGGCCGCATGCACGAAATCTTATATCTGGGCAAACCCAATCCCGAATAAGGTTCAAAACCCGGCCCAAGATAAACATCCAGGGCGATTATCAATATCGAATCCCGTATCCAGATTGGGTTCTCATATTGCATACCTGAAACATAAGTATAAACTTTAGGGGTTTTAATATTAGGGAAATAGTACTCCATATACCTGAACAAGGATGTGAGCCGGGAGTTTAAATAATCGTTATCGGGGAAAAGCTCGGTGGTTTTTTTGTAAATACGAATCAATGCGGTGTCGCCAACAAAGCTTTTTATCTGCTTGATGTTTGCGCTGTCATCCAGGTCGGCATCCAAAAAAAGAGCAAAGTCGGGTTTTATTTGTTTAAGACCGGATGACAGCTCATCGACATCCAGTTCAAACAATGCCTTGCCATAGCGCATTACGTCAACCTCAATATCGGGCAAGCTGGCGTCATCGACTACAAATTTATTGGAGTTGTCCCGACAGGAAAACGCTAATAACGCAATCAGGAATACTGCAACGGATAGCCTAATATGCATAACGGGATTAGAATATTTTCCAGCCAAGCGTTACAAGGAACATACTTGACTTCGACCCAACCGTATTCGTGCTTCCGTCAATAGTAATGTCGCTGACAATAGGTTCGCCGAAGGCGCCAATATATTTAACGTCGAGGGCAAACATCAAGACATCGACACCTATACCTACATGATAATTCCAGACCAGGTCTTTAATGTCTGCTTCGGTAATAGGGTTTAACAAGCCTTTCTCAATGCTGTTGTCGTCGTCAGTGGTGGTGATGGTCTTATTGGTAACGATATTTGCGTTTACACCTCCAAACAAACGTATATTGACAATCTCCAGATTAATGATTCTCCAGCCCAGGCTGGCGGGAATGTTAATTGTGCTCAATTTAACTTCTTGTTCAACAGGACTTAAATCAACACCATCAAGGCTAACCGAGGGATACTTAAAAACGCTTCCCTGGGTCATCCAGTTCACTTCGGGCTGAACATAAATTTTATTTCCCATGCGAACAAAAGCACCAAACATTAAATTACTCTTGAGGCTTGATGTTATATCGCTGGTATTTAATGAAATATTGGAGGACGAATACCCAATTTGAGGGCCAAAATGTAACTGACCGAACATAGTGGCCGAGAAAACCATGGAAAAAAACAGAACTGCTATACGTTTCATAATAATAAGTTTTAAATTATTTTTTCAAACCAAAAGTAATTGATTTTTATAATTAATCGCTCTAATATTAACATAAATATCAAAATTAAATTGTGAATTATAGGGGATAACAAATTTATTTGGTTGAAATCGAATTAATCTTGGTATTTTTGTTCAATTAATAATCGCATTAATTCGATCAAATGAGGAAAACACTAATAGTTGCGTTAATTTTTTTATCGACTAGCATTTTTGCCCAGCACAGGCCCTTTCAGTTCGGCTTCAAGGGTGGATTGAATATCGGGTGGTTTGCCACCGATGCAAAGGGATACAAAGGCGAAGGCGTTGATTTTGGCGGGTCGTGGGGCTTTACCGCCGATATATTTATCATGGAGAACTATTCGTTCACAAGCGGCTTCGATGTAATTTACCTTAACAGCAGCATATCTTTCCCCGACCAAAAACCCGCTGATATACTCGCCGTTATGATCGACGGGCAAAGTAAGAGGAAGTATAAGGCCAAATATGTGGAATTGCCCCTCATATTCACTATGAAGACCAATAAAATAGGGAAAGTAGCATATTACGGACAGATAGGGTTTGGGATGAGCTTTTTGATATCGGCAAAAGCCGACGAGGAATTCAATGCCTACAGCGGATCATACATGAGCAATGAAACATTTAATGCCTATGACGATTTAAGCCCCACGCGCGAATCCTTCATCGTTGGCGCCGGTGTGGAATTCCCGATTCAGGGATCGACATTTGTGCGGACAGGGATAAAATTCGACAATGCATTCGTGAATGTCCTGAAGGGTTATAACAATACCGATGCGTATTTGAAGAACAATGGGCGAAACAGCTTTGTGGAGCTAAACGCCTCAGTGTTTTTTTAAAAACAATACAGTAGTGAAGATAGCAATAGCACAACTTAATTATCATATCGGCAATTTCGCCGAAAACGGGAGGAAAATAATTGAAGCCGTTCAAAGGGCTGCCGAAAAATCGGCGGATCTGGTGATTTTTTCCGAATTGGCCATTTCGGGTTATCCGCCCCGCGATTTCCTGGAATTCAACGATTATATAACCCAATGCAACGAAGCGGTAAACGAAATCGCAAAGCATTGTGTTGGTATTGCTGCCATTGTAGGGCTGCCTGCCTTCAACGAGAGCAAAAAAGCTAAGCCGTTATTTAACTCGGCGGCTTTTTTGTTTGAAGGGGAAATAAAATCCCTGACGAATAAAACCCTGCTGCCCAACTACGACATATTTGACGAATACAGGTATTTTGAGCCGAACAATGTTTTTGAATGCATCAAATTTAAAGGGAAGAAAATCGCATTAACAATATGCGAAGATCTTTGGAGCCTAACCGACAACCCCCTCTACACCCTGAACCCGATGGATGAATTAATAGGCCAACATCCTGATATTATGATAAATATAGCGGCATCGCCCTTTAATTACAAGCAAACCAAGATACGGAAAGAAGTCCTTAAACGGAATGCAAGGAAATACAAGCTCCCTTTGTTTTATGTAAACCACGTGGGAGCACAAACCGAGCTGCTTTTCGACGGAGGCTCGATGGCAATAAACTCGAAAGCGGAGATTGTCGGGGAACTGGCTTATTTTGAAGAAGACCTCAAGGTCTTCGATTTGGAAGAAACAGAAAACAAAACGGCAACAAACCATTATGAAGACCCGGGCGAGATAGCATCCATTTACAAAGCCCTTGTAATGGGCGTAAAAAATTATTTCGGCAAGCTTGGGTTTACAAAAGCCATATTAGGGCTATCGGGCGGTATTGATTCGGCAGTAACAGCAGCCTTGGCAGCAGAAGCCCTGGGTGCGGAAAATGTTTATAACGTAATGCTGCCAAGCCGTTTCTCATCCATGCACTCGGTTGACGACTCGCTGCAATTGGCGAAGAACTATGGTATGCCTTACGATATTATTGAAATAGAAAATGCCTTCAACACCTTCGAAAGCACATTAAAACCTTATTTTAAGGGACTTCCTTTTAATATTGCCGAGGAGAACCTGCAAGCCAGGACAAGGGGCGTTATATTGATGGCGCTATCAAACAAATTTGGCTATATTTTACTGAACACCAGCAATAAAAGCGAGGCGGCCGTAGGCTATGGCACGCTTTACGGCGATATGAACGGAGGGCTGTCGGTGATAGGGGATTTATATAAAACCCAGGTTTTCGACTTAGCGCGCTATATAAACCGAGTTGGGGAATTAATCCCCTACAACATAATAAGCAAACCACCATCGGCCGAACTGCGCCCCGACCAGAAGGATTCCGATTCGCTGCCGGACTACGATATATTGGACGAAGTTTTATATCAATACATCGAACACAGGAAAGGGCCAAGGGAAATTATTGCTATGGGATTTGATGGAGCCCTGGTGAACAGGATATTAAAACTGGTGAACACCAACGAATACAAACGCTATCAAACACCTCCCATGCTAAGGGTTTCGACAAAAGCTTTCGGGATGGGAAGAAGAATGCCCATAGTGGCCAAATATTTATCATAATCAATTTGCCATCAATTATTGCATAAATTTGCTGTTCTTTAAATCAACATATATGAAAAAAATAATAATAATCGCATTTATTGCAGGAATGTTTCTTGCATCCTGCACGCAAAAAGCCCCTAAAATGAAAAATCCGCTTCTTACTGAATTCAAGACAGCATTCGGAGTACCTCCCTTCGATGAAATCAAAGTAAAAGATTTTGTGCCGGCCTATGAACAGGCTATCAAGGAACATGAATCCGAGATCGCATCAATAACTGATAACCAGGCCAGCCCGACATTCGGGAACACCGTCGAAAAACTTGCTTTGAGCGGAAGGACACTCGACAGGGTAGCCTCCACCTTCAACAACCTTAACGAGTCGCTGACCAACGACAGCATGCAGAAGGTAGCCCAAACAGTCGCACCCATGGTATCGGGCCATTTCGACAATATTGCCTTGAACGCAAAACTATTCGAGCGCGTCAAGACTGTTTATGATCAAAGGGATTCACTCAAGCTGAGTGCCGAACAACAAAGGTTGATAGAAGTAATATATAAGGACTTTGAACGCGGCGGCGCAAACTTGAGTGCTGAAAACCAGGCTAAGCTAAGAAAGCTAAATAGCGAGATCTCACTGCTTCAACTGAAGTTTACCGATAATGTCCTTGCAGAAACCAATAATTATAAGTTGGTCATCGATAATAAAGATGATCTTTCAGGTTTGCCTGAATCTGTTATAAAAGCCGCGGCAAAAACCGCAAAAGAAAACGGCCTTGGGGGAAAATGGGTTTTCACCACGCAAAAGCCGAGCATGATCCCCTTCCTGACTTATGCCGACAACAGGGATTTGCGCCGTCAACTTCAAACGGCCTATATCATGCGTGGCGACAACAATAATGAGTTCGACAATAAAAAGATATTGTCCAAAATAACAAAATTAAGGACACAGAAAGCGCAACTCTTTGGTTTCAAGAACTTTGCCGAATATGTTCTTGATAAAAACATGGCAAAGAACCCTGAAACTGTTTTTAAGTTCACAAACAAAGTATGGGATTCCGCACTTCCGATAGCTAAGGAAGAAGCCCGGGAATTACAAAAACTTATTGACGATGAAGGCGGTAACTTCAAACTTGAATTCTACGATTGGTGGTATTATGCCGAGAAGCTAAGGGCCAAGAAATACAATCTCGACGAAGAAATGCTACGCCCTTATTTCGAGTTGAACCAAGTTAGGGACGGTGCTTTTATGGTCGCTAACAAACTCTACGGCTTAAAATTCGTGGAAAGGACTGATATCCCAAAATATCATCCCGACGTACAGGTATTCGAAGTGCTAAATGCTGACGATTCACATCTTGGCATCCTTTATATGGACTGGTATCCGCGCGCAAGCAAGAGCGGCGGTGCATGGATGGACGCTTACCGTAAACAGTCGGAAGGCGTTAGCCCGGTTATAACCACCAACTTTAACTTCACCATGCCCTCGGGTGATAAACCGGCCTTGTTGTCGATCGATGAGGTTGAGACCACCTTTCATGAGTTTGGTCACGCTTTGCACGGTTTATTATCTAACTGCAAATACAATAAACTTTCGGGCACATCGGTAACGCGCGATTTTGTTGAGTTCCCCTCCCAGTTCATGGAGAATTTCTCCACAGATCCTAAAATTCTGAAAATGTATGCCAAACACTATAAGACAGGCGAAGTAATCCCTGATGAATTAATTGATAAGTTCAAAAAAAGCGGTTTGTTCAACAATGGTTTCGTGGTTGTTGAATATACCTCGGCAGCCTTGCTCGACATGTATTGGAACACCATTGACGACACTATTGAGCGAGACGCAACAGCATTTGAAAACGAGACTTTGCAGAAAATGGATATGATGCCCGAGATCATCGTTCGCTACAGAAGCCCTTATTTCTCCCATGTTTTCGGTGGAGGATACGCAGCAGGATATTATAGCTATCAGTGGGCCCAGGTCTTGGATGCCGATGCGTTCAGTGTTTTCAAAGAAAAAGGGCTGTTCGACCAGGCAACGGCAAAATCACTGAGAGATAATGTGCTGTCAAGAGGGAATACCGAAGCGGCCATGGATTTGTACAAAAAGTTCAGGGGCTCCGAACCTAAGCTGGACGCCTTCCTCCAAAGAAACGGATTATAAAATATTTTTTCTTTGAGTTTCCCTGCGTCTTGCTCGTGAAACATCTATTACGCAAAGAT
>JAADIS010000013.1 GCA_013151215.1 Chlorobiota bacterium
ATAGGATATTTCAATGAAATGCTTGCCGGGTGAACAACTGTTGAGGCCTGCTGCTTTAGCGGATAAAGAATCTTTACACTTACTAAACCCCCTTATAATCCACCTCGTCCATCAGCGATTGGGTAGTATATTTCATTTCGTTTAACTCAAGGGCGAACAAATTTCCGTATCCGGGTCTTTGTTGTATGTAAACACCATTGTCGATGTCGATGAACTTATAATCGTTGGAGTTTATTGCCAGATTTATAAACTCATGGTTTACAGGGACATGGCCGTGAATTATTTTCTTGTTTCCGATTTTTTCCGGAATAATCTTATAGTCACGCGCCCATATCATGGCCCTTTTGTCCTCGAATGGGTCGTCGTTGCCGAAATTCAAACCTGCATGAACAATTATGTAATCGTCGAGCTCAACATAATACTTAAGCTTCTTCATCCAGTTTATATACTTTTCGGGAATGTCCCGCGGCCTGTCGGTTTCAAAGCTTTCAAGAGTCTGTACGCCGCCAAATTTCTCCCATTCCTTTTGTATCCTTCCTTTAGGCCTGATTCCCAGGAAACCTTTTCTGTTCGTATCTTCTTCCCATGCCCTTATGCAATAATCCTCGTGGTTACCCATTAGGCAGGTAATATTATAATCGTTTTCCTCCATGGCCATTATATAATCCATTACCCCTTTGCTGTCAGGGCCTCTGTCGATATAATCGCCAACAAAATAAATTTCGTCGTTTTTGTTTGGCTTAATCTGCGATTCGATAAGATATTTTAGTGTGAGAGCACAACCGTGTATGTCGGGAATTACCCACTTTTTCGTCATAGTTTAGTATTTATGCGGTTTTAAATCGTTTGATACAGTAGAAAAACAAGTCTGATTTCCTGCTCTTTCTTATTAATATATGTTAAGCAATAAAAAACAAATATACTTAAATATCTAAAAAGCCTATTTTTGCAAACATTAATTTTCCAATTGCTTATTCAGCCATAAAAATTGGCTCAAAATATACTCGGAATGGATAAAAAAAACATTAATAAACTTCTCTTGATAATTCTCGACGGATGGGGATTCGGGAAAAAGGACAAGAGCGATGCGATTTATAATGCGCAAACCCCATATTTTGATTCGCTGCTTAAAGATTATCCACATTCCGAAATGCTGACCTGCTGCAATTACGTGGGTCTGCCCGAAGGCCAGATGGGGAATTCGGAAGTCGGTCACCTAAACATAGGTGCGGGCCGTGTCGTCTTCCAGGATCTCGAAAAAATCAATAACGCAATAAAAACCAATACATTAAAGGATAATCCACAATTGAACAAGGCCATTGAAACAAGCATTGACAACGATAAGGCCTTGCATTTTATCGGACTGCTTTCCGATGGGGGAGTGCATTCAATGAATTCTCATTTATATGAGCTAATAAATATCGCCGAGGCAAAGGGCCTGAAAAAAATATTTGTTCATATCATCACCGACGGCCGCGATACCGACCCTAAAAGTGGATTGGGATATATATCTGAACTTGAGGAATTCCTGGTAGGTAAATCTACAAAAGTGGCCTCGCTTATCGGCAGATATTATACAATGGATCGCGACAAGCGATGGGAAAGAGTAAAGAAAGGCTACGATTTAATGGTGAATGCTGTAGGAAAACCTTTCGGAAATGTTGTTGACGCAATAAAGGATTCATATAAGAACAATGTTACGGATGAGTTTGTGGAGCCGGTGATAATTACGGAGAATTCAAAACCGCTTGCTACCATAAGCGAAGGTGATACTGTTATTTGTTATAATTTCAGGACCGACCGCTTGCGCGAGATCACAGATGTTTTAAGCCAGGAGGACATGCCGGGCTTCGATATGAGGACAATCCCGCTGAATTATTATACCTTGACCAATTATGATAAAAAGTTCAAGGGGGTAAACCTTATTTTCGACAAAGAGGATTTGAAGAATACCCTTGGCGAGATTATTTCCAATAATGGATTGAATCAGTTGAGGATAGCCGAAACCGAAAAATACGCACATGTTACTTTCTTTTTCTCAGGCGGCAGGGAGGAGCCATTTGAAAACGAACATCGTATATTGATAAATTCGCCCAAGGTGGCCACTTATGACCTGCAACCCGAGATGAGCGCATATCTTGTTAAGGATGAGTTAGTTGAAGATTTGAGCAAACAGAACAACGATTTCGTCGTGGTGAATTTTGCCAATGGGGATATGGTCGGCCATACGGGTGTTTACCCCGCCATACTGAAGGCTGCCAAGGCCGTTGACGAATGTATCCGAGATGTTATAGAAACAGCAAAAGCCAAGGGTTATACGGTTTTGCTAACCGCTGACCATGGCAATGCCGATTTTGCCGTCAATGCCGACGGAAGCCCCAATACTGCCCACTCCTTGAATCCGGTCCCGTTTATTTTAATATCCGATAAGCTTAAAAATGCCAAATTGAATAATGGGATACTTGCCGATATAGCACCGACTATACTCCATTTGATGGGATTGGATAAAACTGCCGAAATAAGCGGGAAAGTATTGGTTGAGGAATAAATTATTCGGTGCATCTTAGCTTCATTATTCATATATTTGCAAGGTGCAGTTCAAAACTCCATATGTCGCTAAATTAGTCTATCCCTCATTAGTTTGGGATATGCCCTCTAACGAAAACAAGATTTACCTTACTTTCGACGACGGACCGCATCCGGTGATTACCCCTAAGGTTATTTCATTGCTTGAACGCTATAATGCCAAAGCCACTTTTTTTTGCGTTGGCGATAATGTGAGAAAATTTCCCGATATCCTTAAACTGATTAAAAATAGCGGCCATAATGTTGGCAATCACAGTTATAACCATTTAAACGGATGGAAGACGGAAAACAGGATTTACTATAAAAACATCGAAAAGGCCAACAAATTAATAAATTCCAATTTGTTCCGCCCACCTTATGGAAGGATAAGCCCCTCGCAGATAAGGCATCTTAAAAAGCAATATGAAATAATAATGTGGTCGGCTTTGAGTTATGATTTTGACGACCGCATATCAAAAGAGGAATGCCTTGATTTTAGTTTGAGGAATTGCAGGCCAGGGTCGATAATCGTTTTTCACGATAGTGAAAAAGCAAAAGAGAAGATGTTTTATGCCCTTGAGGGATTTTTGGATTATTTTAGCCAAAAACGACTTGGTTTTGCCAAATTGATTTCTAATAAATAATTTATCGCTTGAAATTGTTTTACAAAATATCGTATTATACCACAGCAATATTAATTTTGGTTTCATGCGCCCACCCGATAAATCCGGGAGGCGGCCCCAAAGACAAGAAAGCACCGGTATTGCTGACTTCGGTGCCGGAAAACGGAAGCCCCAATTTTATTAATGACAGGTTCACTCTCGAGTTTGATGAATTTGTGGAATTGAAGGATGCGCAAAACCAAATAATGATCTCGCCACCTTTGAAAAAACACCCTGAGTATAAGACCAAAGGTAAAAGCATACAAATCCTGTTTAAGGAGGATTTGAAGGAAAATACTACTTACTCGGTTTATTTCGGTGATGCGATAGTGGATATTACCGAGGGGAACCCGCTTAGCAACTTTACTTATATTTTCTCGACCGGTGCTTATGTCGATTCCCTAAGCTTGCAGGGGACAGTGTTTAATGCCTTTGATTTACAAGGGGTTGAGAACTGCTTCGTGATGCTTTATAAAGATGACAACGATACTATAACCTTGGATTCGATGCCATATCTGGTGCGCCCTTATTACTTGAGCAAAACCGATGATAAAGGGCGTTTTAGGTTTAACGGACTCGGCAATTACGATTATCTGATGTTTGCCATCAATGATATGAATGCTAGCTTGACCTATGATCAGCCCAGTGAGCAAATTGCATTTATCGATAGCCTTGTCAAACCCGAATATATCCCAAAGCCCTTGGCCGATACTACTTTAAGCGATAGTATTCCACCATCTGTTCCCGATTCGCTGGTTGAGGTAATTGATACCGCCGACATTAGAAAAGCAAAGTTTTTCGATGATGGGATCCGCAAGTATAAAATGTTCCTGTTTGCTGAGAAGGACAAGACATTAAAGCTGCTCAGCTCAAAGATTATTCGCGACAACACATTGCGCTTTGTTTTTAACCTGCCTGCTGATAAACTCAGTATCAGTCCGTTAAACATTCCTGACAGGGATATTTGGTATCATTCCGTTCATTCGCCCGGATTTGATACTATCACCTGGTATTATAAAACCCCGGACTTTGATACCCTTAATGTCTTGATAAAACAGGGTGCCGACACTCTGGAATACTTGAACATCCGTTTGAGAAAACAATTTGGGCGGGCTCGCAAGAACAAGAATGAAAAAGCGAAAAAGATTGCTTATGACAAAATTCCGGCTGCAAAAGCCTTGTTGCCGGGTCAAATGCCGCAAATCGAGTTCCACCAACCCATAGAGGGCATCGATCTAGACTCGGCGGTGCTTATTAGCGGGGAAGATACCATAATTAGCCCTGAATATAGGTTTATGGATTCCTTGCGCATGCTCCTGGAGTTTAAAATTGACAATACCGAGGACAACCGCTATACATTTTTGATTCCCGATTCGCTTATCTACGACTGGAATGCTTTGACCAATGATGAGATAATCATTAATTACAGCACTAAAAATTTAAGCGATTATGGCCAGGTCTCCCTTAAAATAAACAATCCCGATAAGCAGGACATAATAATCCAGCTGTTGGATAAAAATAGCGATGTTATTGACAGCGATGTAGTTATGGGCGATACTACCTTGGTATATAAATATCTGGATGCTGAAAAGTTTAGGTTCAAAGCAATTTTCGACCTGAATGGGAACGGTAAATGGGACGTTGGCGATTATGCCACAAAAACACAAGCCGAAAAAGTAAGTTATTTTGAAAAAGAAATTGAAGTGAGGGCTAATTGGGAAATAGAGGAAGAATGGGAATTAACCCCTCCCGAATAGTAGAGGTTTAAGTTTCGTTGCATTTATTGATACATTCTATAATATCGCTTATCGTAACATTTTTTAGTGAATAATAAATATTTTTGCCTTCGCGGAAAGAAGTAAGTACCCCTTTGTTTTTTAAGATATTCAAATGATGCGATGCCGTTGCTTGTTCGATTTCCAATTCCTTGAATATTTGAGTAACACTAAGTTTTTTATCGACTGCGAGTAATTCGATGATGGCAATTCTCATAGGATGCGAAATGGCCCTCAGCTTATTAGCTGCCAGTTCCAATTTCTCAACGTTAATGTCAATGTGTGTCATAAATAGAAGTATTTTGCGGCAAAAGTAGATATTTTAAATATTCTACACTAAGTATATATGTACATATATTAATTTATTGCATATTTTATATTAATTCTAAATAGTAACTCACGAAAAACCTTGATATTCAAAAATTTAACTTCATGAACGTTTATAAAAACATAAGCGTATATTGTTATGAAAAATGGGAATTGTTGTTTATCGGAAATAATTTCAATAATTTCGTGATTGACATAAGTAACTGAACTACTGTTTTATACCAATAAACTGTAGTTTCCGTCCTGGTAGAATGCAAGTAAGCAATAATCAGTTTGTGATTAATAATTAATTATGGATTATATAAAAATGACTTTAGCTGAAAATAGGAGTAAAACTAAAGCTTCTCCCGTCAAAAAGGCCCTTGTCGCTTAATTTCAGTTCGGGTATTACCAGCAGCGACATAAATGAGAGCGTCATAAACGGGGCCCGTAGCGTAGAGCCCATCGAGTGTGCAAGTTTATCGATACTGTGATATTTTTCCGCTACCATTTCGGCATTGTTGTTCGACATCAGTCCTGCGACAGGCAAGCCCAAGACTTCTTCTTGTGAGCTTGCTACAGCCGCAACGCCTCCTTTTTCCCTGATTATCAGATTAATGGCCTTTACGATATCTTCGTCATTAGTGCCAACTGCCACTATATTGTGGCTGTCGTGGGCTACGCTTGAGGCTATCGCGCCTTCCTTAAAGCCAAAACCATTTATGAAGCCCAATGCTGGCTCGCTTTTTTTATATCTGTTCAAAACAACTAATTTCAGGATGTCGTTTTCCGGATCGCTTTCCACAAGGCCTCCGGCAATTTTGGGCT
>JAADIS010000135.1 GCA_013151215.1 Chlorobiota bacterium
TAGGAAATCCAGAACCTCTGAAATATGATTTGTCAGGTTTTTGGTCTAGACGAATTGACCGAGAACATAGACTTGTTTATCAGGTTTTTGACAAAGAAATATTGATCTATAGTTGTAGGTATCATTATGACAAATAAATTACGCAGCATAACAAAAAGTAACCAAGGAAATGATACTCCGTTAAAACCTTGGTATAATAACTGCTGTATTCTATGGAGTTGTTATTGCAAATCTGTTTCAGGTGGCGGAAAAAAATCGATGGCTTTCCAGTTTGGGTTTAGCCCACGTGCTTATGACCATGAACTAAAGCTTATTACAGCCTGTGTTCATTAATGCGCTTCCAACCAATTACTACCGGTATTTGTGTCAACCAATAGTGGCACATCTAGTTTGATGGCGTTTTTCATTTTATCTATCACCAAAGCCTGCAGTTCGTCAACTTCCTCCAAATGGGCATCGAACACAAGTTCGTCGTGAACCTGCAATATCATTTTCGACCGCATTTTCAATTTTTGTATTTCGTTAAAAATATCAATCATTGCAATTTTAATCATATCGGCTGACGAGCCTTGAATGGGGGCATTGATGGCATTTCGCTCAGCAAATCCCCTAACAACCGCATTGCCCGAATTTATATCCTTTAAATAACGTCGGCGGCCCATAATGGTTTCAACATAACCGTGCTCCCTGGCAAACTGTATGGCTTTGTCCATAAATTCCTTTACTCCGGAATACTGCGCAAAATAATTGTCGATGATTTCCTTGGCTTCCTTACGGGAAATATTTATTCTTTCGGAAAGTCCAAAGGCCGAAATGCCGTAAACCAAGCCGAAATTAACCGTCTTTGCATTTCTGCGCATGTCCTTGTCCACCTCCTCCAGGGGAACACCGTAAACTTTTGATGCCGTGGCAGTATGGATATCAAGCCCTTTATTAAAGGCATCGACCATGGCTTTGTCTTTGCTCAAGTGTGCGATTATCCTCAGTTCCACCTGTGAATAATCGGCTGCCAGCAAGGTATATTCGTCGTTTCGAGGAACAAATGCCTTTCGGATTTCCCTGCCCCTCTCAGTACGTATCGGAATATTTTGCAGGTTAGGGTTATTGGAACTGAGTCGCCCTGTGGCCGTAACAGCCTGATTATATGATGTATGTATGCGGTTGTCGCGAGGATTTACCAGTAATGGCAAAGCATCTACATAAGTAGATTTCAATTTTGTAAGCGAACGATACTCCAATATCTTTGATACAACAGCATGCTTTTTCTCAAGCTTGAGAAGGATTTCTTCCCCGGTTGAATATTGACCCGTTTTTGTTTTCTTTGGCTTATCGGTAACTTTGAGTTTCTCGAATAAGATTATACCCAACTGTTTGGGCGATGAAATATTGAACTCCTCTCCGGTCAATTCGTAAATCCCTGATTCGGCCTGGCTGATATCCTTCTCCAAATCGGAGCTAAATACGTTTAATGTTTCCACATCCAAGTTAACTCCTTCAGCTTCCATCGAAGCTAAAACCGGAACCAAAGGGACTTCGATCTTATCGAATAATTCGCGGGTACCGCTATCATCTAAAAGGGGCTCGAATTTAATTTTCAATTGCAGGGTAATATCGGCATCTTCGGCAGCATATTCCTTAACTATTTGTAAATCAACATCGCGCATACTTTGTTGGTTTTTTCCTTTTTTCCCTATCAGACTTGTTATGGAAACGGGTTTATAGTTTAAATAAGTTTCGGCAAGCACGTCCATATTGTGGCGCATGTCGGGTTGCAGGAGATAATGAGCCAACATGGTGTCGAAAAATTTTCCCTTTACGTCTATGTCGTACCATTTTAAGATGGAAATGTCATATTTTAAGTTCTGACCTATTTTTTCGATATTTTCATCTTCAAGAATGGATTTAAAAACGGCTGTAAACTTGCAAGCTTCGTTGTAATTTTCGGGTATGCTAACATACCAAGCCTCGCCCGGTTTTATGGCAAATGAAATTCCGACCAATTCAGCATTATTGGCATCGATGCCGGTGGTCTCCGTATCGAAGCAAAAAGATTTTTCCTTTTTTAAGGATTCGTTTAGCCTTTGAGCCTCTTCGATTGTTTCAATTAAATGATATTTATGAGGAGTGTTTTCAATGGTCTTCATTTCCGCTGAAATCATTTTTTCCTCGGCTTCAGCCTCCGCGGCAGCAAATAAATCGCCTTGTACGCTTTTATTCTCATCTATGCTATCGAGTGATTGCTTGGTAAAAAACCTCTTGGCGAAATTCCTGAATTCCAGTTCGTCAAAAAGTTTTTTCAGGAAGTCCTCGTCAGGATCTTTAAGCAATAAGTCTTCTTCCACAAACTCTACCGGCGCATCAAGGATTATCGTCGCTAAGTCCTTGGAAACAAGGCCTTGCTGTGCGAAATTTATCACGTTTTCTTTTTGCTTGCCCTTAAGGTCATCGGTATTTTTAAGCAGTTCTTCCATAGAGCCGTATTTGTCGAGAAGTTTTATTGCCGTTTTTTCGCCTATACCGGGTATTCCGGGAATATTGTCCGAAGCATCGCCCCAAAGGCCAAGCAGGTCGATCATTTGCGAAGGATGTTTCAAACCATAGCGTTCACAAACTTCCTTTGGCCCCCAAACTTCAGCTTTGTTTCCCATACGGGCCGGTTTATACATAAAGATGTTGTCGGAAACCAACTGACCGAAATCCTTGTCGGGAGTCATCATATAAGTCGTGAAGCCTTCTTTTTCCGCACGTTTTGCAAGAGTACCTATCACATCGTCTGCTTCGTAACCATCGGCCTTGATAATAGGAATGTTAAATCCTTCTATTAATTTGACGACCCATGGAATAGATGCCGCAAGATCCTCGGGCATCTTTTCCCGATTAGCTTTATACTCGGTGAATTCAATCTGCCTGTTGGTAGGCGCCATAGTATCGAAGGCAACGCCGATATGAGTAGGCCGTTGATTTTTAAGCACATCCAACAAGGTGTTCGCAAAGCCTAAAACAGCTGATGTATTGAGTCCTTTTGAGTTTATGCGCGGATTTTTGCTGAAGGCGAAATAAGAACGGTAGATAAGTGCCATCGCGTCCAGCAAAAAGAGTTTTTTCTTTTCTTCCATATTATTTTGCTTAATGTGCAAAGGTAGGATTTGTATGCAAATTAATGGGGTTTTTAACTGGGATGCCTCATTAATCAGAAAGAAACCGAATTAAAGGATAAAGATTTGGTTTTCCGGGAACGCTAAATGATTGAGTATAAATTTGATTTTCTGATTGTTGGCTTCGTTCTACAAAATTACCCCGAACATTTGTTTTTTTGTGATTCTTGATGTATCTTCGTTGCGTTATTTACGTAACGTTATTTACGTAATGTATATTGCGTAACGTTATTTGCATAATAATCAAATTGAATCGGAAATGAAAAAGATATCGAATCCTTTCTTGATAGGGAAATATGTTTCACCGGACTACTTCTGCGACAGGCAAAAAGAAACTGAAGAGCTAATAAATGCGTTTAAAAACGGCAGGAATGTTACCCTCATGTCAAATAGGAGAATCGGCAAAACGGGATTAATTCAGAACACAATTTATCATCTCAAAAAAGAAAACAGCACTCTCCTAATATATATTGATTTACTTTATACCAACAATTTAAAGGAATTCAATACAGCATTTGCAAAAGCAGTGCTGGGTAAAGTTGACAATAAAATCACATCATTGATAAAGGGTTTTGTTAATGTTGTAAAAAGTTTAAAACCTATTATAACCGTTGATGCGCAAACCGGAATCCCGGAAATTGGCATTGAACATTTTGAGGGTGGTGATCCACAACTGAGTACTGAGGAAATTTTCGATTATCTGGGCAAGCAAGATAAATTGATATTAATAGCCTTTGATGAATTTCAACAAATTACGAATTATCCAGAAAAAAATGTGGAAGCACTTTTGCGCTCCAAAACACAATTTCTCAACAATTGCTGTTTTATTTTTTCGGGAAGCCAAAAACATGTCATAACAGAAATGTTCAACAGCCCGAAACGACCATTTTTTCAGAGTACTCAGCTTATGTTTCTTGATAAAATTGATGAAGAAAAATACTCAATATTTATAAAAAGTAACTTTTCGAAAAATAAGAAAAAAATAGAACCCGCTGCTGTGGAAAGGATTTTCGAGATAAGTTTGCGTTTTACCTATTATGTTCAATTTTTGTGTAATAAACTTTACGGTTCAGGATCAAAGCACATCAAAAAGGACGATGTTGACGCTGAATTGGAACAAATTATAAATGATAACGAACAATTATACTCGGCAATTATTAATCTTTTAAGTACTCAACAACTAAAATTACTAATTGCCATTGCACTTGAAAAAGGAATTGCTATGCCAACTTCCGGGGCATTTATCAAGAAGCATTCCCTCAACGCAGCAAGTTCGGTGAAAACAGCCTTAACAACTTTGATAAACAAGGAAATTCTTGTTTCAGAAAACAATAAATATTTTGTTTACGATATGTTCTTCTCTTATTTTTTACGAAAGAAATACAAATTCTAGACTGCTAAAGGCTGATATTTGAAGTATGCTATAATTTGAAAACGCATCATTAAAAAACGTATTGCGTTTTTGTTAGAACCATAACCCCCTGATATACAAATCCAACGGTATGCCATATATCATTGTTATATACTTGCGTTTCTAATTGTTTTATTTTTTTACCTTGGTGTAATAAGCAATCAACAACATTTAACTTTTAAATGCCATCTATATGTGCAGTATTATAATCAAGTGTTAAAAGATATTTTGGATAATTATCGTTAATTCTTTTAAATGACGAAACATCAAAATAAGTCCACTTTTCGTCATTAAGAAGCATGCTTGAACGTAACTCCCAATAAAACTCATTCCCACTTGGGGTTTCTGATTTTTAGCTTTGGATACACAGCAGTTTATGTCTTTACCGAGTATAATAAACTAAACATATTTATGTGTTTAAGTCGAGACATTAATTCACTTGAGCTAATAATTTGTTGACAAATTAAGACTTTAACAAATCAAATATGGGATATTAAAAGTATATTTACTCCGTATTTTATTCATCAAAAAGAAATAATATGCCTTCAAAAAAAACTTCCACAAAACAAAAAAAAATATTTGTCCTCGACACTTCGGTAATCATTTATAATCACAATGCCATTAACGAATTCGATGATAATGATGTTGCAATACCGATTACAGTCCTGGAAGAACTTGATAATTTCAAAAAGGGCAATACAATAAAAAACTTCGAGGCCAGGGAGTTTATACGGTTTTTGGACAGTATATCCGGCAAATCGACCATGAAGACATGGCGAAACCTGAACGGACCGCAAAAAGGCAAGTTCAAGGTGATAATGAACGAACAGAGCAAGACAGATGCCAGGGCTGTTTTTGGCGACAACAAACCGGACCACCGCATTTTAAACGCAGCATTAAAACTTAAGGAAGAGCATCCCGGCAGAAAGGTGATACTCGTAAGCAAGGACATAAACCTTAGGCTTAAAGCCAAATCTCTAAACCTGACTGCCGAAGACTTCGAGACGGGCAAAGTAAAAAACCTCGACACACTTTATAAAGGAAAAACGGTAATAGAAAATGTAAATCCCGATGTTATCGACAAACTTTATAATGAAGGTTTCTGCACTCTCGACGAACTTGAGATAGACAAACCTATACCTAACCACTATTTCATTTTAAAAAGCGACAGGGCTTCTGCACTGGCATATTTCAATCCTATCACCAATCGTGTCGACAGGGTTGAAAAACATGCTATTTCGCGCATAATGCCGCGTAATGCAGAGCAGGTATTCGCACTGCATGCCATTCTGAACCCAGAAATAAAACTAGTAACCCTCCAGGGAGTGGCCGGTACAGGGAAAACCTTGCTTGCCCTTGCAGGGGCCTGGGCTCAAAGGCGCAACTTCAAACAAATTTATCTCGCAAGGCCGATAGTGCCGTTAAGCAATAAGGACATTGGTTATCTGCCAGGGGATATTCACGAGAAGATAAATCCTTATATGGAGCCCCTATGGGACAACTTGAAGTTCATACAAAACCAGTTTGGCGAACAAGATCCTG
>JAADIS010000083.1 GCA_013151215.1 Chlorobiota bacterium
AATACCTCATTGTTGTATTCCGTTTTGGCGGTATATCTATATGTGCCTGCTTGCAAGTCGCCGATGTTTAATTTGTAAACGCCGTCTCCCGGGGTGAAAATGTACGCAAAATGCTCTGCTGACTCATTTATTAATTCCAGGTCGATCTCAGCATCAGGGATGAATTCGAAGGACTTATTATACAACTCGGCTTCCAATTCAATGTTGTCGGGTAATAGATACTCACCTTTATTATGTATCCTGAACCTTCTTTTGTCGGTTTTTAAACTCAGGTACTGAACTATCTTTCCCATTAAATTATCGAAACTTTCGAAGTTTTCTTTCTCCAGATAGTTGTAGTTTCTCCAATTCCAAAGACCTGTTCCCATGATCAAGGAGTTTTGGAGTTTTTTGTCCCCCCTTCGCTCATAAAATAAATAAGGGGAAAATTTGTTTTTATATCATTGATTTTTTGCCATGCCAGCACAGTGGAACTTTCAATGCCAGCAAAATTTGTAAGCGGTATATTTAAGGGCGGGAGTGATTCGATTAATTGAATATCTGTACTGTTGATTTTAAAGTATGGGAATTTTTTGTTTATGAGGGCTGTACTCTTGTCATAACCCCTAATGGAAGACTTAATACCGGAATTGCTATAATATGATCGCAATGATGCAAAATCCGTTTGTGGTCCAACTATGGCAAGTGTTGCCATGTTTAATTCCTTTATTTGTTTTAAAATGCCCCGTATCCTGTGTTTTCTTGAAGGTAGTTGGTGCATAATTACCAAACTGTAGCTGCTTATGTTCTTGGTTTTTTCATCCGCAAACCGGATATCAACTTGATAGTTTTTAAAGTTTTCAATACTTCTCTTCAATGCTGAAAGGTCAGGATGCGGTGAGTTTGCCAAAATCAGTATTTTTTGTCTTGAATTAAGTATGTCGATATAAACGTCGGCATGATTGTTCGAGTTGTTGTATTCTTCTTTATTTACTTTTAATACGAAGCTCAGGTGCATTTTGCCCGTTTCGACAGCCTTGAAATCAAATTTTATTGTTTTATTGGCTTTCTTCCCGTTTATGTGCATTTTCTTGACATCAACTAAGCTGCCCTTAATGTAAGCCTCTGCTGTAACGGTCTCTCCCTGCATTTTACTGGCGGAGAAATTTAGTTCTAGCGGAATGTTTTCGTTTAAGTAATTGATGCTGTTATAACTTATGTCGTTAATTTTAATATCGGCCCTGGAGGAAGTGTCGCCAACCCCGACGCTTATTGTTTTAAACGGGCTTTTGCTCAAAACCAGTGGATTTGACCCGCGATTATAGATGCCGTCGCCAAATAAGACCAGGGCTTCTATTTGCTTGGAAGGATATTGTTTGTTGATGTACTCGTATAGTTGCGAATAATTCGAGTACGAATCAGTAAAATCGGGATTGCCAAAACTTATTTTATCACCAAAGAGCAAGTTCTCAACATCGTAAGCGGTCGAATATCTGGTTTTTAACTCCAAGATGCCCGATTCGATGTTTTTCTTGATATTCACCGAATCCGCTGTTGCAAGCATTGACGACGAATTGTCAACGGCAATAATCAATTTAGGTTTAAGGATGTTTTTTTTGCTTGTTTTAATAAACGGGTTCAAGAGCAACAGGCTGATCAAGCTTACCGAAAGGAACCTGAAAACGAATAATACATATCTTATGCCTTTGCCGAGTTTGTTTTTCCGGCCTTTTTTCGGCGGTGAGAAATATAAAAAAGCCGAAAACACCAATCCCGTAACCAAAGGGAGGATAAGCATCCATAAGGGATAGTCTGTGCTGAACTGATTTATCATCTCAAATAAATATTAATCTGCAAAAATAAAAAGCAGGCCTTATAAAACATGAGCCTGCAATTATTTTTATGAATATTTGTATTATCAGGTGTCCATGCCCCCACAGACGTTTATTACCTGGCCCGATACGTAAGACGATAAGTCGGAGGCAAGGAAAGTTGCCACATCCGCAACATCTTCCGGTTTCCCCGACCTGCGGAGGGGTATGGTTTTTATCCATGCTTCCCTAACTTCTTCCTTAAGCTTGTGGGTCATCCCGGTTTCGATAAAACCCGGGGCAATTGCGTTGCAGCGTATGTTCCGCGACCCAAGTTCCTGTGCTATCGACTTGGTAAAGCCGATCATTCCGGCTTTGGACGCTGAATAATTCGATTGGCCGGCATTTCCGCTCACGCCAACAACCGAGCTCATATTTATTATCGTCCCGAACCTTTGTTTCATCATTGGCTTTTGAACTGCCTTTGTGAGGTTGAATACGGATTTCAGGTTTACCGTTAAAACCATATCCCAATCTTTTTCCTGCATCCTCATCAAAAGATTGTCGCGTGTAATGCCAGCATTGTTTACCAAGATGTCAATCCTGCCAAAGTCGTTTATGACATCGGCAACAAGTTTTTCGCCATCGCTGAACGAGGCCGCATTCGATACATAAGCTTTTGCCTTAATTCCCAGTGCGTTGAGCTCCCTCTCGGTTTCTTGCATATATTCATCGTAGCTTAGGTCGGTGAAAGCCAGATTGGCTCCTTCCTTAGCAAATTTCATGGCGATTGCTTTTCCGATGCCACGTGCCGCTCCTGTTATCAATGCTGTTTTACCTTCTAATAATTTCATTTTTTAATATTTATTGTTACGAAGACTATTTTTACGCGCCAAAGATAGACTAATTCTAAATATTTGGAATCTTATTGTTAATATTTCACGTTAGTAAGTTCCCGGAAGCCCTCTCAAGATAGTTTGGCTAAAGATGCTTATCCCTCGATAAGGTCAAACTTAAATAATAACAATGCACCTTTCTCTCTGCTGTTATTAATCTCAACCTTGCCGTTGTGCATATCCATTATAAGCTTTACGGCCGCCAGCGACAAGCCGGTCCCCTCGACATGCAGTATGTCGCCGGCGCCGAACAATTCAAATACGTGCGCAAGGGCGTCATCGGAAAACCCAGGGCCGCTATCTTTAAACTCTATTATAACTTTGTTCGATTCAACTTTAATCGTGATGTCCAAAGGCTCGGTGTTCCCGGCATATTTAATCGCATTTTCGATTATCAGGATGAACACTTGCTTTATCAGGTCGGAATCAGCGAAAATAAGAGGCTTGTCGTCATTAGTCGTCAGCTTCACTTTTAAATCGAGGTCCTCATGTAACCTATTGAATTCCTTAATCGCTGCTTTGGCAAGATGATTAACGGAAACTGCCAGGAAATCAGGCTTGTATTGGTTAACTTTGAGGCTGGTGATCAAAAGCGCCATATCAGAAAACCTGACCAAACGTTGCGAGACCTCTTTTAAATGTTCAATGTATTCGTTTTGGCTGGAGTCCATTGCCGTTGTGCTCAGCAAATTTGTTAAACCGACTATCCCGTTTAAGGGTGTACGCAGCTCATGGCTTATTATGGACAGGAAATCGCTCTTGGTCTTGTCGAGCTTTTCAAGCATTTTATTTGCTTTTTGCAACTCTTGTGTCCTTTCGTTTACCTTTTGCTCCAAAATAACATTGCTTTCCTTCAATTGCTGTTTTTGGGTCTTAAGCTGTATTTGCGTTTTCACCCTGGCAAGGAGCTCAGCCGAATTAAACGGCTTGGTGATATAATCCTGCCCTCCTATCTCAAAACCTTTCACTATGCTGTCCATATCGGCCTTTGCCGTAAGGAAAATAATTGGTACAGAGGCTGTTGTATCGTTGTTCTTGAGCAGGCTGCATACTTTGTAGCCGTCCATGTCGGGCATCATGATATCCAGCAAGATCAAATCAAAGTCCTGGCTCATGGCTATTTTTATCGCCTGCCTTCCATTTTGTGCATAAGCAATCTGGTATCCGTTGCCTGATAATATATTACCTAAGATTTGAATATTGCGGGCAACATCATCAACAATGAGGATCTTTTTTTCGTTATTTTTTCCCATGTTACATTATTAATAGAATAAGACATTCAATTTTGATAGCAGCAGTTCAATTTCGTCGATATCGAATTTGCTTATAGCCGATATCAGATCTGTTGCCGTTTTTATAAGCGCGTCCGATTTTTCGCTGACGGCGAATTTATAGAAATCATCCGAAAACGACTCGATGTCGTTCATCATTTTATTATTCGATATTTTAATAAAGATATCCGAGAACTCATTTTTTGCCTTTAGCCTCAGTTCCTTGCTAATGCTTTCCATATCAACCAGATGCAATAGAACAGCGTTTTCATTATAATTCACTTGATGCGATTTGGATATATCCTCGGCAGTTTCGCGTGAAGTGTTCTTGTTTATTTTAATAGTCTCGATATCGGGTATTGAAACAGTAAACTTGCTTCCTTTCCCCACCTTGCTGTCAAGCTTTAGCCCTCCTTTCATTAATTCGACCAACTGCTTGCTAATTGCAAGGCCGAGACCGCTGCCTTTATGGTCGCGGCTAACTATACTGCCTTGCGAGAAAGCACTGAAGATCTGTTTCTGATATTTGATCGGTATTCCTGGCCCGGTGTCGGAAACGGTAATTTCAAGCTTAACAGTTTTTGTGCCGGTCAATTTTGTGCTGAAGCAAATCCTCACTTCTCCTTTAGCCGTAAACTTAAGGGCGTTGCCAACAAGGTTGAACAATAGCTGTCTTAGCCTAACACCGTCGATCTTAATATAATTGCGCTCTAAATTCTCGTTGTTGACGGTAAATTTCAAGCCTTTCGATTTAAACTGCATCGAGAATATTTGTTCCAGCTCGCTTATTATTGTTGTTAGGGCAACCGTTTCATATACCAAGTTGAGCTTGCCTGCCTGGATTTTAGATAAATCCAGGATGTCGTTGATAAGCGTCAACAAGCTCTTGCTGCTCGAATCAATTGCGGAAATATAGCTTCTTCTTTTAGGGTTCTCCTCCATTTTGAGCAATAATTCCGTAAAGCCGATGATGGAGTTCATCGGGGTTCTTATTTCGTGGCTTACGTTGGCAAGAAACGAGCTTTTGGCTTTATTGGCAGATTCGGCTTCCTTTATTGCTGCCTCTACCTGAATGTTTTTAAGTTTCAGCGCTTTGTTGCTTCTCTTCAGCTCCTTTTGTGATTTAAATAAATCCAGTTCGGCTTTTTTGCGCTTGGTAACATCCTCCACAAGTCCCTCGATATATTTTATTTTGCCGTTTTGCCGCACGACCCATGCGCTCTCAATAACATACATTTCAGAACCGTCGGCCTTTGTCCATTTGTCCTCCCTTCCTGTAATTATGCCTTTTTTGTTTATAAGGTCCAGGAACTTGCCCCGGTTTTCATAACTGGAGTTTAAATCAATCTTTTTGAGCTGGTCGAAATTATCGTAGCCAAGGGTTTTCATTAAATATTTGTTGGCAAAGAGTATCTCTCCTTCAATGTTTGTTTGATAAATCCCTATTGTTGCGTTTTCGACAATTCCCTTGAACTTTTCGCGGCTTTCTTCCAAATCCTTGTTCAAGCTGCTCAGCTCTTCTTTTTGCCGTGTGATTTCTTTATTCTTATATGCAAGTATGCTATAGTTTTTTCGGCTCAGCCTAATACGATAGTTGATGAAGAATACTAGTGCAAATGCGATAAATACTATAAATGTCGCAAAGATCATAGTGAAGACCCTTGAATTTTTCTCTTGCTCTATTTGCAGATGTTGTATCTCGTTCTTCTGCTTTAATATTTTGTTCTCTGTTTCTTTTTTCCCTGATTCATATTTAATGTCAAGCTCCTCTAGTATTTTGTTCGTTTTATCGTTGAATGTTATCTCGTTCAGCTCTTGAAACTCACTTAGGTAATTATATGCCTGAAAATAATTGTTTTTCTTTTTGTTTAGTTCCGAAAGGGATTTCAAGGCTTTTAGCTCATAATCGTTGAAATTGATTTTTCTGCTTAGGAGCAAGGCCTTTTTCAAATATGTCTCCGACGAATCCAATTCCAGCATCTTTAGATAAATATCGCCCAAAATGGAATAGGAAATGGCAATGCGCTTATTGTCACCTACCTCAAGTTTCATTTTTAATGATTTCTTTTGATATGCAAGGGCTGAGTCTTGTTCGTCAGTTTTGTAAAAGGCCTCGCCGATATTGCTGAGGGCTATCGATCGCAGCCTTTTGTTAACCTCTTTGCTTTCAAGTGTTTGAGCCTTTCGGTTGGTTTGGATGGATAGTTTGTACTTGCCCTGTTGCAGATAGATGTCGCCAATATGCAGCAAGGCGTTGATTCTGTTTTGGATATCGTTGGTCATATTGTAATACTGCAGGGCTTGGTTAAAATAGTCGAGGGCGCGGTCCAGCTTGTCCCATTCTTGCATAATAACGCCCAGGCTCACATATATTCCCGCAAGGCCGCTTTCGTCTTGAATATCTGAATAAATTTCCCTTGCGTTTTGCAGCAGGCCAATGGCTTTTTCGTAATCGCCCCAGTTGGAGACTACTATGGCAATTCCTTTCATGGATTTAGCGATGCCGGGCTTGTCGCCTGTTTGTTCATATAGTTGCTTTGCCTGTTCAAAATACTTTTTCGATTGTTCATAGTCGCTGTAGTTGTAGCAATTGAGCCCGATGTTATAGTAAGTGTCGGGTAATTCATCTTTGATTTTCTCCTCATCTTGTAGTTGAAGCAGTAATTTGAGACTTGTATCGGCTGACTTATAGTCGCATGCCCGGCTTTGTTTTTGCCAAATCTGGCTTATTATATTTTTTGCTTCTGTTTTTTGCCCTAATTGCATATTAAAATAATAGCTGGCCCTATCACAATAAATTGATTTTGAGATATCCTTGTCAGCAAAATAAAGGGATAGCTCATGGGAGGCCACTAGTTTTTCAGCTATGCTTCTTGTCGTGTCCAAATATAAAACTTGGTGCAAGCTGTCGTTGTTTTGCTGGGCGGCGATCTTTAGATATAAAAATAAAAATGAGCAAAACATCAATACAATGTATCTTGCGGCTTTTGGTTTTGGATAGTTTATTTTTTCCTTTATAGTCATATATATTTTCTTCCGGGATACTATGTCTCAATTATTTTCTTTATCTCTAGCTCGAATAAACCAAAGTAGGTCTCAATACCGCTAATGTCGAATTGCCCTATCAACTCATCGAGTTTGTCGCAATATAATACAAGTTTTAAATTATTTTGTTCAACTGATATCTTTCGTAAGCGATTGCTGAATTTTTGGATGTTTTCGATTAAGTTTGATTCCTTTGCTTGCTTGAACTCATTATTGAAAACACTTACTAAAACCGAGTTTAATTCCAGATCCTTTGTGGTAAAACCTGAAATGCTCCTAAAATCAGCGTCTTGCATTGCGTTTGCGGATTGTGTTTCTTCTGGTTTATTCCCTTTGCCGGTCTTTAGCACATTAAGGTCGTCAGATTTGAGGATTTCAACGTCACTAAAGGTAATAGTGAACTTGCTGCCCTTTCCTTCGCGGCTATGAAGATTTATTTCGCCGTTGAGCATGTTGACCAATTTGCTGGTGATGGACAGCCCGAGCCCTGTTCCCTGATTATTGTTTATGTCGTCTATTTGATAGAAGGCTTCGAATATGTTTTGCTGTTCGGTTTCGGGTATTCCTTTTCCTGTATCAATAACTTCGATAATTAAATTTGTTGTGTTGTTGTTTGAATTGGTGCTATTAGCCTTGATATTGATATTGATCTCACCGGATTCCGTAAATTTTATGGCGTTGCTTATCAGGTTCAACAATATCTGGCGCAGCCTTAGGTCGCTGAAATTTATGGTAGTTGGCACCGAATCCTCAAAATTAATATGAAGCCTTATGTTCTTGTCATGAATTCTTTTTCTGAAGATGAGGTCAAGTTCGCTAAAGACATCCCTTATTATCAGTGGTTTAAAAGTAATATTGGTTTTTCCCGCCTCGATTTTCGATAAATCAAGGACGTCGTTGATCAATACCAATAAAACGTTGGCCGATAGTTTGATTAGCTTCAAATGTTCTTTCTGGCTGTTGTCGGTCAGCTTTTGTTCCAATAAATCGGTAAAACCAATAACTGCGTTAAGAGGCGTACGTATCTCGTGGCTCATGTTTGCCAGGAACTCACTTTTTATGTTGTTGCTTTTTTCGGCTTCCTGTTTGGCCGCGAACAGATCGTCGGCAAGCATTTTCAGGTTATGGCGTGCCCTGTCTATTTCCTCATTTTTCTTTTTCAGGATTTTGTTTGATTTATTTTTGGTCCACAAATAAAAAGCCAGGAACCAAACAGCCCCGAGGGCGATGATAAATGCACTTAAAACCAACCACGAATAGAATTTTTGCCTCTTCAGCTCAAGCTGGTCTATCTTCGATTGTTTCTCAAGTATGGAGACCATGTTTTCGTTCCTTTCGCTATCAAAACTGATTTTTTGGCGGGCGATGTCTTTCTGAAGGTCGATGCTCAGAATGGAATCGCGGTAGATATGAAAGGTGTCGTAATGAAGAAGGGCAGTCTTGTATTTTTTTCTTAATTTATAAATATTGTATAGGCCTTCATGGGCGTTTTCAATATTCTCCTTGGCGCCTATTTCCTTGCTGATCCTCAAGCCCATGAAAATATAGCTCTCGGCTGTGTTCAGCTCGTTCTTGTTTAAGTAGATGAGGCCTAAATTTATATATGTGCTTGCCAGGAAACCCCTGTCGCCTTGGTTTAAGTTGATCGACATTGCTTTTAAATAATATTGAAGCGCTTTTTGCACCTCCCCTTTTTCCTTATATGCCTGCCCGAGATCGGAATAGCAGATTGCCTTGCCTCTTTCCGATTTTATTTGTTTGTTTATTTCAAGCGATAACTTATAATATTCTATGGCTTTGTCGAATTCTTTGTGATTGAAATAAACATTGCCCAGGTTGTTTAAGTTAATGGCCGTCCCCAGCTTGTTGTCGAGCTCTTGTTCTATCAGAAGGCTCTTCCTGAAAAGCTTTAAGGCATCTTCGGTATTTCCGATTGATATTTGAATGTTGCCCAGGCTGTTGATGGCTACTGCCTGGCTTTTTTTGTCGTTGATCTCTTCTGCCAAGGTAAGGGCGCGCTGGTGATATTCCGTTGCTTTGTCATATTGGTCGATCCTTCGGTAAACCACCCCTAGGTTATTGTTGAAAATAGATCCCTGACGCTTGTTGTTTGTTTCCTGCGAAATTTCCAGGGCGAACTGGTGGAGCATTATGGCTATGTCGTACTGGTTGTTGTTTCTTCTCAGCACGCCTATTTTGTCGGCACTATATGCAAGCATATCGAGCAATTGCTTTTTTTCTGCCAGTTCTTTTGCTTTATTTAAATAGTTCCGCCTGTTTATCGATGTTATGAAGTTGTTCCCTTCCTGCTTCATCGATGCGAGATAAATATAGCTAAGGATCCTGATGCTGTCGTTTTCGTTGTTGTTGCTCAGTATTATCAAGCTGTCGTAACTGGAGTAATCAGACACATTGACCTGCGGCCTGCCGAAAAGAAGTGTCGAAAGTAAAGCGCAAAACCAAAATAACGATAGTTGTTTTTTAATCCCAAGAGAATGCATAAGAAGTAGGATAATTAATATTTCCGCAAAAGCGGATTTCAGCAAGGCAAAATAATAAAAATTATTGGATTGGCGCTTATTTATCCTATTATATTATTCGGCGATCAATATGGGCTCTTCACCAGCATCCTCGATGTCAACGATATTCGCCAAATAAAAATTGTTTTTATGCATATCTCCTGCATTCCTTATTTTAACCGGAACATAGTTTTGGCCATGGCCATAGGCAAAATCGCCATCGGTTTTTTCAATCAATACATTTTGCTTCTTGCCAATAAAACCTGATCTGTACTCAAGTCTGTGCTTTTCCGCTGCTTGCCTTATTTTTCCGCTTCTTTCCGATTTTATAGTGTCAGGGAGATGCTCAGGAAAGCGCTCTGCCCTGGTTCCTTTTCTCAGGGAATATTTAAAGGTGTGGACATGGCCGAACCGGATGTCCTTGATAAACTCCATTGTCTCGTTGAACTCTTCTTCCGTCTCACCGGGAAATCCCACGATAATATCCGTGGTGATGTTAAAATCGGGATATTTCGCCCTTACATTATTGATAAGATTCTTAAATCCTTCGGCGGTGTACATTCGCCTCATCTTCCTCAAGATATTTTCCGATCCGCTTTGAAGGCAGATATGCATGTGAGGCGTTAGCTTGGGGTTTTCGAATAGCCTGAAGAAGCTTTCGGAATAGCCATCCGGCTCGATGGAGGATATCCTAAGCCTGAAATCTCCCGGGATATTAAGTATCAATTCAACAAGGCCCTCAAAATCAGTACCTTCGTATTCGTACCTCCCCAAGTTGACACCTGTTAAAACTATTTCCTTAAACCCATAGGCCACAACCTTTTTTATGTTGTCCACTATCTTTTCAAGCGGTCGGCTTACTGCTCTTCCCCTAACCTTGGGAATTATGCAATATGTACAGAACTGGTTGCAACCGTCCTGTATTTTAATAAAGCTGCGGGTGTGAAAAGTGTCCTTGGCCGCCTCATAAGCGAATAAGTCTTTTTGGTAATCGTCGGGGGCAGTAATCTCTCCCTTGGCATGAGCATCCACTATGGAAAAAACCGAGGT
Source organism: Chlorobiota bacterium (assembly GCA_013151215.1). Classification (GTDB taxonomy): domain Bacteria; phylum Bacteroidota; class Bacteroidia; order Bacteroidales; family F082; genus BM524. Next base: position 10,572 of record JAADIS010000083.1, read on the forward strand.
CTTGTGGTCGTTGTCGATAACATAATCGATATCGGGCTTATCTTGTAGTTTTTCTTTGTAGTTAGTTGCCATACAGCCTGTTACTACCGTAATGGCATCTTTGTTCTTTTTGTTCGACCTGTGGATTTCCTGTCGTGATTTATGGTCGCTTTGGTTGGTGACCGTACAAGTATTTATGATATAAACATCGGCAACATCATTAAAATCGACAATCTTATAGTTATTGGCCGAAAACTGTGAGGCAATCGAATCGGTCTCAAAAATATTAAGCCTGCAACCTAGTGTTTTAAATGCTACTTTTTTCATGTTCTATACTAATTCACCCTCGGTGGAAAAGGCTATTGCCGAGTTGATTTTCACCTTAACGAATTCGCCGATCAAACTGTCGTCGTCATATTTGAACCTGACAATGATCTTGCCTTCGGTAAGTGCTGATAAATATTCTTTTTTGCGATCCCTTCCTCTCACCAGGACCTTAAATGTTTTTCCTATCATCTGTTTGTTATGTTCCAAGGAGTATTTCATTAGCTCATCGGTAAGTTCATGGAGCCTTTTCTTCTTGACATCCTTGCTTACAGTATCTTCCCACTTGGAGCTTACTGCCCCGGGGCGCGGTGAATACTGAGCAATATACGCCATATTGTATTTAAATTCCGACATTATTTTTTTGGTGTTGGCAAACTGCTCATCAGTTTCTTCGGCGAAGCCGACTATGATATCGGTAAAAATCGTGGCTGTCGGCAGTATCCTTCTTATACCTTCAATAATCTTGCGGTAGGTTGCGAGATTGTGTCTGCGGTTCATATTTTTCAGGACTTCGTCGTCGCCGGACTGAACGGGGATGTGGATTTGCTTGGCGAGGCATTTGTGCTTAGCGATTACCTCCAGTACGTCATCGCTCATGTCGCGCGGGTGGGGCGAAGTAAAATAAACCCAAAAATCCTTATCCGACTTGTCGCCGTATTCCCCGATTTTTTCAAGAAGCCCGGCGAAATTTATTTCGTCGCCTTTCTTGTCAAGGCCATAAGAATTAACGTTCTGGCCCAATAAAGTAATAGATTTATAGTCGTTTTCAACTAGGTGCAGAAGTTCTGAGATGATTTCCGACGACGGTCGGGAGACTTCCCTGCCACGGGTATAAGGGACGGCACAATAAGTGCAGAATTTATCGCATCCGTTTTGTATCGGTATAAAAGCCTCGAAACCGGAGCCGTATTTTGGGGTGATGTTCCAGAAATCCTCTATTTTCTCGTTCTTAACGAGTTCCGATGCCTTTTCTTTGGTGTTGACGCTTATTTCGCTAAGCTTGAAGCCTGCGGGATTGATACCCGGATTCCTGTCGGCTATCAGGTCCTTCAGGCCCTGGTCGAGGTTTTGCATTCCTGCCCGGCTAACAATGCCGTATTGGCTGATCATTGTCGGGAGTTCCGATAAATCGCTCATATTGAAAACCAAGTCGAACGACTTAAGGAATTTTTCTTTATCGGACGGTAAGACACAACCGGAGACAAATGTGATCAGGTTTTTCTTGTGCTTCCATTTGTTCCATTTGCTTATCCTCGAATAAACCTTGTCGATGCCCTTTTGCCTCACCGAACAGGCTATTACACCCAATAAGTCGGCTTCCGCTTCTTCCGCAGTTACTTCAAAGCCCATTTTGTCGAGGGTTTCTTGGACTCTTTCACCATCGGAAATGTTCATCTGGCATCCTAGCTGAACTATATGATATTTCATTTTATTTATTATCGTTATCCTTATAAATGATTGATTATAAGTAAATTGCCTGACGGCATCAATAAGGGAGGGCAAAAATACACTTTTTTTATTTATATCGACTTCAGATAGTTGTATATCTTATTGAAAAAAATGCTATTTTTATACTTGATTAGGAATACGTGATTATGGCAAAAAAGAATACCGAAGGAGAAAATCTTTCCCGTATAAAGGAAATACTATTCGGAGAGGATTTAAGTAGTATTGAAGAGAGATTCGAGAGATTCAAAACAGAGAATCTCAATGAGATTCAAAAACTGGAGCAGATAATTAAATCTCGGTTTGACGATATCGAGAAACAAATTGCCCAGGGCAGGAAAAGTGTTGAAAAGGCTCATGAAAATGCTGCTGATATTCACAAAATAATAAGCAAAGAGGTTAAAAATGACATTTCGAAAGTAGAACTCGATATAATTAAAGAAAAAACCAGGGTTGATACCCTTGTGAAAAAGATGGAGGATAAGACGTCGGAAAATATTAAAAAGTTCTCGGATGATGTTTTGAAGTCTGTTGAAGATATTAAGAAAAGTATTGAAGTGAAGTTAAATGATATATATGAAAATAAAGCCGATAATGAACTTATTGCAAATATCTTTCAGGATATCTCGGAGAAATTAAGGAAGAAACAAGAATAAACAATGACACCAACAGGAGATAATAAAGGAATATTCTCAGGTTTGTCCGATGTGAAAATGAACGAGCTGAGGAAGATGATAATTGGCCTCGACAGCGAAGATATGAAGCGGCTTGCTTTGTTTGTTAACGATCCCGAGGCGTTTTCGGAAGAAATTAGCGGATTACTGCCCAACAGCATAAACCATTTGCTGAAAACGGGAAATATAAGCTATTCAGCACTGGTGCCCGTTATCGAGTCGATTTTGAAGGAAAGCATTAAAAATGACCCTCACACACTTGCAGGGGTGCTGTTCCCGATAATGATGCCGGCCATAAGAAAGGCTGTTGCCGAGGATATAAAATCCATGATGGACTCCCTTAACTCGACATTGGAGAACGGTTTTTCCCCAAAAAGGCTGGGATGGAGGTTCAAGGCTCTGTTCAGTGGCAGGTCTTATACAGAGATAGTACTGTCAAATGCCTATGTCTTCAGGGTTAAACAGGTCTTCCTGATCCATAAGGAAAGCGGGCTGCTGTTGAATACTACAAGTAGCGACGATGGCTCGAAAACGCAAGACGCCGATATGGTCTCGTCAATGCTGAGCGCCATAAAGGATTTCGTGCAGGATTCGTTTAACGTAGATAAAACAAACGAACTGAGTACTATTAAGGTGGGGATGTTCAATATATGGCTGGAGCAAGGTCCTAATGCCATAGTGGCTGCAACGGTTGACGGCGAAGCCAGTGCGGCTCTTAGAAACCGGATGAGGGATGCCATTGAGAAAATACATCTCAAACATTCATTTGCCCTTGAAAAATTCGAAGGAGACACGGATGAGTTCAAGGCTACCGATGCCTATCTTGAAAACTGCCTTATGAGCGAGCAAAAGGAGAAGAAGAAGCATAAACCTTTTGCCGCGATATTTCTGTTTCTGTGTATCTTTCTTGTTGCAGGATATTATATTTATAGGGCAGCGGACAAAAATATAAGGCTCGATAATCTTGAATACAACTTGAACAAACAAGCGGGAATCCTCATAAGGGATAAAGATAATGTTGATGGAAAAACCGTGTTTCTTGGGATAAGGGATCCTTTGGCTGTTGATCCGTATAAAATAGCGGCTAACTTTAAGTTTGATACTTCCGATGTTTTATTCGCCCTAAAACCATATATCTCATTAAACAACAGCCTTGTTCTGCAAAGGGCCTATGCCTTGCTGAACCCTCCTTCTGAAGTGAGTTTGCGCTTTGAGGACGGTACTTTGTTTGCAGCTGGTGAGGCGGAAGACGACTGGCTTAGATCGGCCAAACGTCGATATAATTATATTGCCGGAGTTAATAGGCTGAATATCAAAGGAGTAAAGTTTATTTTTAACAAGTCTTATATTCAGAAAAAGATGCTCTCGATAGAAGAGTATTATTTTGAATTCAAATACCTGACAGTTGAGCTGAACACTGAACAAAAAAATAAATTCGCAAACCTGATCGACGAAGTAAACGATGTGCTCGACTTCAACCTTTCGCAGGATTCTGTCCCGGTGATTGTGGTAAGCGCTCATACGAGCTACGAGGGTAATGCCGGGGCCAATAAAAAAGTAGCGTTTAAGAGGGCGCAGGAATTTATTAATTTGATGATCAATGCCGGAATTCCAATGGAAGTCTTAGTTCCAAAATCAGATTATATTGAAGACATTAACTATAAATTTCCTGTGCGCTCTGTCTCGTTCAAGGTTATTTATGTAAGACCTGAAGATTTATGATAAAGAAAAAAGTAATTATGCTAGGGTCATTTGCCGTTGGCAAAACAAGCCTTGTGCAGCAATATGTCAATAGCATGTTCTCTGAGAAATACCAAACTACCATCGGAGTGAAAATCGACCAGAAAACTGTTGTCGTCGGGCAGCAGGAAGTGAATTTGCTGCTTTGGGATATTCACGGCGAAGACGAATACCAAAAGGTTAAGCCTGCTTACCTAATGGGATCGTCCGGATGTTTTGTGGTTATCGACGGGACACGAAAAGCGAGCCTGGAGGTGGCAAACGAGTTAATAAATATTTCAAGAAAAACCGTTCCGTCGGCACATATTATCATATTGATAAACAAATCGGACCTAAAAGCTGATTGGGATATTACCGAGGACGAAATCAATGAATTGAAATCGATGGGTTTTGAAGTAATAGAAACCAGTGCCAAAACCAATAACTTGGTTGACGGTGCTTTTGAAAAGTTGACTAAGCTAATGATAAATAAATAGTTATGTTAAAACATCTGCCTCAGGAAATAATCAAGTACCTGGTTGAGGAATTACCCCCTTTCACAGGAGTTTTGATAATAAAATGTGATAATGAAGGAAAAATACTTGATTATTATGGTCCCGGTCAGGAATATTTCGGACAAAAACCGGTGATAGGAGAGGCAATACACGAATTGAGCCCGGCTCTTTTTTCAATGATCCCTCCACTGGTTTCTCCGATGATATTGAAGAATATTAAATCCTTGACATCGGTTCATGCCGATATTCATATCGTGGAAGCTCTAAACGACGACTATTGGGTTTTCTTTGTGGATCAATCTAATGAAGTTGAGAAAATCAGGGATATTCTCCAAAAAATAAATGAAAGTAAATTTAAGGACGAATCGAATCAGAATATTGGGCAAAACAATAATTTATTTGATGTTTTCGGGTTTTTGCAGCTTAAGGTCGTTGGCAGCCATTCAGCAATTATAAACTCAACTGTCCCGGGCTGGTTTAAAAAGCTCAATACAAGCCTTGGTTGCGGAGACGAGCTTTTATATACCGAGATATTCCCGTACCTGGAAGTTTTTGAATACGAGGCCGATGAGTTCTGGGAGAAAGGCGCGGCCGGAAAGATCAAATCGGGGATATGGACAGAGAGCGCAAAGGATGGTTCAGAAATAGTACTGAAAGCAGAGGCTGTTCTTTTTGACGGACAGAAGTATATATTAATCAGCGAATTTGACGATGCCGTTGATGGTGCGCATACAGCCCTTCAAATGGCCCGAGACCAGAAGCTGGCTTATGAGAAACTGGAAAAAGCCGAAAGAAAGCTGAAAACATTACTCGACTACAAAGACAAGTTCGTTTCCATAGTTTCGCACGACTTGAGGTCGCCTGTGGCTGCTGTCCTGGGCATAGCCGAACTGCTGCTGAACGATGAGAGGGAAATGTCGAAGCTTAGTGATTTTAACCAGGATATGCTTTCGAGCATTAAGGAAGAAATGCTCCGGCTTCTGGACTATAACGATAAGCTCTATCATTGGTCGAACCTGGAATTGGGCAATTTCGAGTTAATAAAGTCTAAAGTGGGCTTGAAAAAAATTATCGGGACCGCTCAAAGAACGGCTCAAAAGAAAATGGACGCCAAAAAGATAAGTTTCTCTGATAATTTGGAAACCGACATCGATGTTGAGCTAGATCTAACTTTGTTCCTTCAGGTAATAAACAACCTAATGGCGAATGCAATTAAATTTACTCCTGAGAATGGAAGGATTAGGATCAATGTTGAAAAAACGGCTAAAAATGAATTACTCCTTTCTGTTATCGATTCAGGAGTGGGGATGCGGGAGGATATTGCAAAAAATATCTTTAAGGGTTTTGCCAGAAACAGCACAATCGGAACAAGCGGTGAAAAAGGCACAGGCCTTGGCCTAGGTATTGTGAAGAAGATTGTTGATGCACACGACTTTAAGATACATGTGGAGTCAGAACCCGGAAAAGGCTCGGCATTTATTATACAATTGGTATAATTTACTAATCGGTTTCTCGAAAAAAAAAGAGGCTGTCCTAAAACAGCCCCCGACTTTATTTTATTGAAAACCCCCTTGTCTATTACCAGGAAGTCAGGAGGTTTTCAAAAAATAGTATCAGGTTTATATTCCAAAACAACCTCTTTCTCCGTTCCGATTACCGGAAATATTTTTAAGGGTCAATTAATACCAATTGCAATTGTATGGTATCGCCAACCAACAATATTGCTGCCCACCCACCGGGGAGAGGTAAATATCCTTCACCGTTGGCCTGTGCGTCGGCAAACATCTGTTGTGCTATCGGGTGTTGTGCCCATGTGCCTACGTATGCTACATTGCTGCCGTCCCAATTATTGAGAACCTTCCATAAAAATGCCTGGACATCGGTCCAGTCATATCCGGGGTAGTTGTCAAGGTTGTTCATCAACCAGTTTACAAGATCGTAGTCGTCGGTTGAATATCCCGGAGGTATCAAGTCAGGGTATAGACTAGAATATACGTCCATGGCATAAGTATTGCCAACCGAAATAAATGTTTGATAATCACCACAGTATGTTGGCCATAAGCCATTGCTTATTTCATATCCGGGCCCTACGCCCTGAATGTTGGCATCGAAATAAGTCCCGAGCGTGCCGGGCACGGCAGTGATTGTATAATTAAGTGTTGCCGGTAAGTTAATATAAGGTGGCAACGAGAGGTCGGCCTCGTCGGCATGGCACGTTCCTAAGGCAAAGTCAACTACGCCATCGGAGCCATTGTCGATCATTTGATCGTCGCTAAAGGTCCATGAGTGGAAATATTTGTAACCGAAGGTGTTTCCCTCTGCTACATAGATATAAAGCTTGAGCTCGAAATTGTCAACATCGTTGTCGCTGTCGGAATACTTAACGTGCATTGGGGCGCCTTCGCCCAGCCATAGGTTTCCGTCTGCATCATACTCATTGTCGTAAGTGTCCTGTAATACTCCATTTTTATAGACTTCTACCTTGAAGATAGCTGGCATGTCGATTTGCAGCCCGTTTTCTTGCTGCTCATAGAGCGAACCGGTATAATCATCAGGGTGCTTTGTGCAGATGTCGCCAAAGAACAATTGTTCCCTAACCGTTACATCAACAGGTTGGAACCATGTAAACCCAAATGAAGTATAGGTTGTCTCCTCGAAATTGAGCACTTCAATGCTAACTTCGGCTTTTTTAAAGGCTTCTACCGTAAAGCTTGAAGACAGCGGTGAGCTCACGAAGCTTGCATATTCCGAGCCGGCCAGCGGTGTGGCTTTCACGATAATATCATCGGATGTGTCATTAGGCGTGTCATTGTCGTTCATCAATAAGAACTGACTGAGCGTATGTACTCCTACTTCAAGTTTTACGGCTTGTGTATAAGCAATATTGTTTAAATAGAATACTTCAGGTGTATAAGTCGTTCCGTCTATTGTTGCGCTGGCATATTGAACGCTGAGGTTTTCAGAGATTTCCCTTCCGGCTTTAAGTCCGCCAATTGGCATTTCGGCCGAGGCAAACACTACATCTTCACCGGTGGAAGTTGGTGGAGTTTCCGTTTTCTTGCATCCAAACATGAACATGGAAGCAATAACTGATAATAATAGTAATTTTTTCATTTTGTTATTTGTTAAATGTTTTATTTAATGTACTTTATATATATACTCGTTGTTTCTGTAACCTTTTGAATGATGAAACCATCCGGGAGATTCATCTCCTTCGCTTTCCGTCCAGTTTTTGAAAAAATTATAAGCATTGTTTATATCAATAGTCTCAATCGGATAGTCAAAATTGCCTGGTATATTTATTGCCCATGGATAATTGTTTTCCGTTAGATAATATCTTCCGCCCGCAATATTGCTGTCGTCGTCCCATTTGCCGAAATAGTTAGAATTGGCTAAATCAGTAGGAGGGAAGTAAGGAAGGTGTATTTCCTTGCCCCTGTCTTGATCTACTATCAGAAACGGATTGAAATGGCCAATGTTTAGCTGCTTGAAGTTAATGGTCCCGCCGGGCGGTATGGTTCCGTTTGCGATAAAATCAATTACAAGCTTGATGCTTACCGGCTCTATATAAGGGGCTTGGGGATCAGTATTGATCCCATTTCCAATCCCCGGATGTTTCAACAAATCAAAACAGTCGTCAAATACAATAAGGGTTGCATCTGACTGATTAGCCTCCACTCCATTGCTCAGCAAGGATACGATGGAACTGGATTTTAACGCATAACCGGATACACTGCTTATTTGGTTTGGTTTGACACCGGGGAAGCTGAATCCGAAACCATTATAAAAAGAAGCCCCGAGAGCATCAAGGGTGAAGGTGGCTTCTATTTTCTCAATTTCCTCAACGGAATTTTTTGTTATGTCGAAATCATAAGAAATAACTAGATCATTAAAATCGTAATCGCCTGCCGAGGGCCAAAGGTCCTCAAAGGCAAGTGTGCCGCTATAACCTATGCTTAGCGGGTTTCCCGACTTATGATCGCAAAGCGGAACATAATTAGCTGTTATGCCCGAGCTTATAATAAAACTTCCATATACATCCCCGGCAAATAAATCAACGCTACAGTTGGTAATAATGCTTGAATTATAATTCCCGTCCACATAAATATTGATTATCTCGTCCATCTTGCCGTCGCCGGACGATCCCGTAAAGCTAAAATCGGCCTCTTGATCCACAATGCCGTCGAAAAGGATGTTTCCCGTACTTTCTTCCTTTACCAATATCGCCGAGGCCGTGGAGCCGTTGAAATGTAAGCTAAGCGACCTTAGTCCGTCATCGCAGCCGCATATAGACCTGCTTCCCGCTAAGCCCGACAAATCAATGTTCAAATACTCATCGGCATCAACAATGGTTACGGGATACTGACCCGATTCGCCATATTGTATTTTTAAGCTTCCTATATAAGCCGGTATCGTAATTAGGCTGTTGAAATTCAATTTGCCCGCTAAGCCATAGCCCTCAAAAAATATAAGTTCCGCCGATTCGTCACTAATGGTTATAAGGTCATTCGGATTGTCCTGTGGCAACTTGATCTCAAAGTTTATGTCCTTGGTGGTTTTCCAATTAAAGCCCTTGCTGATTACTAAGTCCGACATATTGAGGGATCCGCCATCTTCTTTTGTGATACTTGTCGGTAATTGATTCTTTTGGCAATTAAGAGCCGTTAGAACAATTAGCAATAACATTATTTTATTAAAAGTTTTCAATTTGTGATTTTTGCATCTTTGTATTCGGCAATGCTTGTGCCATATAAAGGGATCTTGTTTAATATATTGTAAATCAGATGTATATAATAAGACCACTTTTGTTTTCATGATCAAATAATGTTATAATCAAGAACTATTTTCCAATTTTGGGATTTTTTGCCCTAAAAGTTTTGTAACTGATCAGCATAAAAGACCGGGCTTACGGATAAATTATTTCTGGGGATCCCTGTGTCAACACCATTACTTTTTATCACTGTTTTTTGCAATGTTTTATTTCCGATACAAAAAAAACATTAACTTTGGTGAAAAAGTAAAGGTTCTTATTGACTGTAAATCCATATGAATTCATTATAATTATTCAAAAAATAATAGGAAAATGACTAAAGACAACACTATTTACATCGGATTAACCATGGCCGGGGCGGTTTCGGCCGGAGCCTATACCGCGGGCGTGATCGATTTCCTGATCGAGGCGCTCGACGAATGGGAAAAAAGGAAAACCGATGATGTGGAAAACACACCTTCCCACAGGATCGAGATACCGGCTTTCGGGGGTGCTTCGGCAGGGGGGATGACCAGTATTATACTTGCGTCCATTGTAAACGAGAAGTTTGATCATATTGCGGTTGCGCCTGATGATATACTGCAAGAAATACCCGCGAATAAGCTGTATCATTCATGGGTTGATTTAACTGATCGGGATATGTTTCGGAGGATGTTAAAGGAAGATGACCTGCACGATGGCGTAAAATCTCTTTTCAACTCAAACTTTATCGACGAAGTTGCCGATCGCATGGTGATTCCCGGGGAAGGAGCCGAAATCAAAAGAAAATATTTTTCCGAGCAAATAAAAGTGTTCGTTACTTTGAGCAACCTTAAGGGATTCATATACGACTTGAGCTTCCTGGCCGACAACAAAGTACAAAACAAGTATTTTGTGGAAAGGCATAACGATTTTGCCTGTTTTAAGCTTGGCGACAATAAATATGACGAGGACGGATGGATACCGCTTTCTTTTAAGGATGCTTTGAACAGCCGCCTTGCCGCCGATGCTGCAATGGCCACGGGCGCATTTCCCATTGGGCTGAAATCGAGGGAGTTGACAAGAGAAACCAGGTATATCCTTGATAATGATTGGCTAAGGATAAAAGGGGCTAAACCGAACATGCTTCCATTTTTAAAGCGTACGGACCAGATTGTGGATGGCGGCATGATAAATAACGAACCTTTTGATAAGGTTGCTGAGCTGCTGCATGATAAATTGTTGAACAAGGGACTTATCGATGAAGGTCAGTTGCCTGCGAATAATTATAAGGATTTTAGGAGTACCATACTGATGATAGATCCGTTTCCGGCAACAACTTCAAGTTTTTCGGATAAAAATGATATTCTTTCAATAGCAGGCAAAACCTTGAGCGCCATGCTCGGGCAGGTAAGGACAAAACCCGATGATGTGATAAGGACGTTCCAGTCGGACGATTCAAAACAGTTTATGATTGCCCCAAGCAGGTTTTTCCCAACTTATTCAAGCCTGGGCCAGATTAAAAAACAAGGATCAATGGCTATTGCTTGCGGTTTTTTCAATGGGTTCGGAGGCTTCTTCAACAAAGAGTTCCGTATCCACGATTTCTTCCTCGGAAGGGCTAACTGCGAGTATTTCCTCCGCAACCATTTCACGGTTCCCGTTAAGGCCAAAAATAAGATAATTGAGCTTGGCTATAAGAATGTCGATAAAAATTTGTTTTATTCGATAACCGACAAGAAGCGTTCCTTGCCTATAATACCTTTGTTCACAGAGCAGAGGCCAGTGCCGTATTTGCCGGGCTTCAGCTGCGGTGGCGATTGGCCAAAGCAAAATTTCAGGGATTTGAGCAAAAGTTATAAAAAACCGATTAAAAGAAGAGTGGGGAATATGATAGGGGAATTCGGCCTGGGCAGGAACGGATTCCAGAAATTTATGTTTTGGATGGCCAATAAGCTCTATCTTAGGAATAAAGCTGCTAAATCATTCCTTGATATTATTAAAAAAGATATGGCTAAGCATGAGCTGCTGAGATAAAAAAATCAGCCTCACCATGGGCGAGACTGATTTTACAATCACATTATATATAAATGTAGCATTATGGTTGGTCGTATATTAAAGTATTGTTCCTATACCCGGGAAGGTCAAGATACCAATCCTGATTGGTTTGCCCATTGCTTTCGGCCCAGTCGGCAAATTTTAAGTAAACCCAGATAATGTCTTGTTTCTCAATGGGATACTCAAATTCAACAGGTATGTTGATGGCCCATGGCAAATAGTTTTCTGTTTTATAATATCGGTTTGCACTAAAACTTGTATTATCGTCCCATGTTCCGAACAATCCCTGATTTACCAGATCTGTTGGTGGATAATCGGGAAGATGGACTTCAACGCTCCTGTTAAGATTGACCATGATAAAAGGATTGAAGTTTGGTATATCAACATCCAAAAGCGTATATGTGTTATCGTCATAATCAATATACAGGCTAAGGGATTCCGGCGCAACATAAGTGGCCCATGGTTCCGTATTCACCCCTATGCCCATTCCGGGATGAGTCATGATGTTATACGAATTATCGTAAAGTATGAAAGTCGGCTTGCTCTGTCCCTGCTCAAGGCCGTTTGCGCCCAGGCTAACATAAGCCTCACCGAGCATGCTTCCCGTTGATGTAATCTTTGTCTGATCCAAAGAATTGGGAAGCTGGAAACCAAATCCGTTCCGGAAGCCGGCCCCAAATGCCTTGATAGTAAAATCAGAGAATGTTTCCACAACGAAGTTGGATGCGTTTGTAACCGTATTGAATCTGTAGAGGATAACGAGGTCGTTAAAATCGTAGTCGCCCTTGCTAGGCCATAAATCTTCATAAGCAAGGGTTCCGTAGCCGCTTGCCGGATAATAATTGTTGAACGCCCTGCTTGGGTCGTTAGGGTAGTCGTCGTTGGCATCGGGGACGTTGTCGCCGTCACTGTCCGTGCCACTTACAACATTGACTGTAATAGTTGCAGTCGAGCATAAGGAATTCATATCGCATACTTGATAGTCGATGCTTACGGTCCCGGTAAAGCCGGTTACAGGTGCAAAAGTTACCAGGCCGGTAGAAGAGCTAACCGTAAATGTACCTTCGGTGGCTGGGTTGGGCGCGGTACCGGAGATAAAGCTCACGCTGCTTTGGTCTAGTGCCGCACTACCTGCTATATCATTATTTAAAGCATTGATGTTGACCGGGTTGTTCATCATCGTGCTGGCAACGTCATTATTTGCGGTTGGTCCTGTAACAGGAGGGGAAACAACTACTACAATAGTTGCTATATCGCACATCGAGTTTAAGTCGCATACGGAATAATTGATGGAAACAGTACCTGAAAATCCGTTAACAGGAGTAAATGTTACTATACCACTAACAGCATTAACCGTAAAAGTTCCCTCTGTTGCCGGGTTCGGACCTGTACCGCCAATAAATGTTACAGAAGTTGGGTCGAGGGCGGCATCGCCGGCTACATCGTTATTTAAAGCGTTAATATCAACAGAAGTGTTCATATTTGTAGAATATGCATCGTCAACAGCTACCGGGGGGTTGTTGCCGGTAGAGCCGCAGTTTAGTACCTGTTGGAATTCGGCTACCGTAAAAGAGGCTATCTGGGTATAATTATTTCCTGCCTTTGCCAGTGTTTGCTGATCTTGCAGGTATGTCAATGTATAGCTTATGGTGAACTGTCCGGCATCGCCATCGCCTATATTTTCGGTATCGTCAAGTTTAAAGCCGTCAAAGGGGTCGTTATTTCCTAGGCTCATTTCTATTTCACCTTCCATGGTCTCGTCGCCCCATACCTGGTTCCAGCTTACGTTCGAATAAGTCCCGTTGTCGGCCTCTATTGAATAATGCGACAATTCTTTGCAACTTGGTCCCCCACATCCGTCGTGGTCGATGGTAAGTGTTATAACATATTGGCCCCCAACCTGGGTTACCGAGCTGATAGTTGTTGAAAACCCGCCTCCGTTTACCTTGGTTATGCCACATGGTGTGGTAGGGCTTGCACTAATGACATTAGCAAAGGCAATGATTGTCAAAACAACAAACCATAATTTAAGCTTGCCTGAAATAACTTTATCTGAAATCTTATATATCGGATTTTTCATTTTACCCTTCTATGTAATTTTAAATCAATTAATTTGTAATTATATGCTTAGCTGAACCTTGTTGCCGATTATAGGCACTTCGGTTTTAGTCCCGGAATGTATAATTTCTATTTTATGCATATATGCCGGGATGGTTATTTTGGATAAATATTCGCTGTCTCCCCGAACAAAAGCCTTTTGAAATGTCTCGCCCTTGATGGAGTTTAAGTAAACCGTCGCGGTATTGCTAAGCTTCAGTGTTACATAAACATCTTTAGTAGTTTTCCAATCGAAGTTCTCCCCCACGATTAAATCGTTCATGGTCCTTGTTGTTTCAACGGCCTCAGGTTTGTCCTGTTGCAATATATCAGGTTTTTGGCAAGCACTAATTGTTGAAAACAATAAGGCTGTTGCGAAAAAATATAATATCATTCTCATGATAATAAAGTTTTAGTTAGCAATGATAGTAAGAGCAAAGCTTATGCATTTATTAAATAAAGATTATAAGATGCGGGTAATCAAGTATATATAGTTTTGTGAAAAAAACTGTTTATTCCATATTTGGGAAATATTCAAGGCCTTGTTTTGATTTTGGGAATTGGTTTAAGCTTAACTGAAGGCTATGAAAACAATAAGCATAAATCTCGGGATAAGCGAACGACAGTTAGGGCTATGATTTGAAACATTGACTCAAAACTACCGATTTTCATATTAGATAGTTAAATCGGTTTTGACTGCCGCTTACATGGGTGAGGGTGATGCCCAACATCAGTAACTTTTTTATTGTGTATTTTGCAAGTATTTAATAATGGGTGTGCTATAAAACATTAACGAACTGTTGATTTAGACTGCACAATGTAAAAAAAAATTGCATTAATTGGTAAAAAAAATTGATTTGCGCATTGCAAAATCGTTCGTAACTTATATGGCTCAGGTAATCAAGTATTTATGATAGTCATAAAATATATAATTGCTTTTGTGTTTATAAGGATTTCTTGTTGAAACAAACCCACATCCAACATAATCATGTAATTAAATAACGCTAACTGACAGTTCTGTCCTGTATAGTGACAGATCTGTCGGTCAAACTTCACTTTCTGTCAGGTGGTTTTCCAACAATCATACTTTACTTTACACCCTCGAATAAATCACTTAATAAAGCAAATAATATGAAAACAGAAAACCTTAGAAAACTTTTGATTGCAACGGCAGTGCTTTTTTCTCTTGCAGCAAGTTCCCAAACAGTAGAATTTACATATGATCAAGCCGGCAACCGCATAACGCGCGACGTAATTTACCTGCAGCCCATGCAAACGACTGACAGCAGTACGGTTGAAAAAAACAAAGATTACGATGAAATGTTGGGCAACAGCAAAATAACAATAAGCCCAAACCCAAACGGGGGAAGGTTTAGTGTGAAAATAGAGGGTATCGACCCTGACAACCCGCCTCAGATTTATCTGCACAGCATAAAAGGCACATTAATTTACGAGAACACGAAGGCCGCTTTGGTAAACGAGATAGACATAAGCAGGCACCCCAAAGGAACCTATATCCTAAGTTTGATAGTCGCAGGCAAGCGAAAGACCTGGAAAATAATTAAACAATAGAGCTAATAAAAAATTCAGCAGTAGCAGCAACATAACAAAAACAGAATACAATGAAACAGATAATCAATTTATTAATAATATTTACAATTAGCCTTAATGTAGTATTGGGACAGGGGACAAGAGAAGTAACAGTTGGAAATCAGGTTGGAACTCTTCCCGGAGAGATAAATATTAACCCTGATGGTTCGGCAACATATTCAATACCTATTAATAGTCTACCTGGAAGGGCAGGCCTGGAACCAAAATTAGCATTGGTTTACAATAGTTTAGAAGGAGATGGCTCTCTTGGGATTGGGTGGTCAATTAGTGGAATGCAATCAATTACAAGAGGATCTACAAACCTATATTTTGAGGATGCAATAGATGGTGTTGATTTTGACAATAATGACAGGTTCTTCCTGAATGGTGAAAGACTATTAAAGATAGGTGATCATGAATATCGTACAGAACAGGAAAGCCACTTAAAAATTGTAGAGAGCGGATTTGCAGGAACGGGTCC
>JAADIS010000064.1 GCA_013151215.1 Chlorobiota bacterium
TGTTTATTCTATAGAAAATGAAATGTGATATAATTCTTGAACGGAAATATCCTTTTCTAATTGAACTGAAATCTGATCCGGAATCAGGATTTTGAGAAATATACTCAATTTCGTTCATTATAAGTTCGAAATACCTGTCCGCTTGTTCAACTGACCAATTCCCAAAGGTGTAAAGCCAAATATTCTCTAAGTCTTTTCTCGCTAAACGACTGATTAAATACTTCATTATTCAGCCAGATGTTTTTCATGGATATTCTTCAAGAATGAGTTTTTGTCAAAATCCTCTATAAAACCTGATTTCTCGCCTTTCTTGAGTTCCTTAATCAGTTCATCTTTTTTGGACTCTTCATGTTCAAAGAGTCTCAAGGCTGCTCTAACAACTTCACTTGCAGAAGCATATTTTCCTGATTTAAGCTTTTGTTTAATGAAACTCTCAAAATAATCACCTAGTAAGATGGATGTGTTCTTTGCCATAAGAAAAAAATTTCTACAAACATACCAATTCCTGGTATAAATTCAAAACCTATTTACAGGATTTCTCATTTGGTTGCTGCTAAAACCCTGATGAACAAGAAACGCTGCGCTTCCGTCTTTACAAGGATACAAAAGTTTAATACAGCACTGGATTGTATTATCAATCAGGGAATTTTTAATAATTATATCGGATATATAAAGTGGCTAAAATAATCCCCCTACCCGATTTTTTTACTGAACGAGTTATCTATGGGGCTTAAATATTAAATTTGCAGCCGTGAATCATGAAATAAAAATTAAATTCCTGGGAACAGGTACATCGCAAGGTGTTCCTGTAATTGGTTGCAACTGCGATGTTTGCCAAAGCATGTCCAAATATGACAAGAGGCTTCGGTCCTCGGTGCTTGTCGAAACAGCTGATTCGCGCTTCACCATCGATGCAGGTCCCGATTTCAGATACCAGATGCTCAGGCAGAACATCAACGACATCGACGGCATTTTGATCACGCATTGCCATAAAGATCATATTGCCGGACTGGATGACGTAAGGGCATTTAATTACCTCAGGAAAAAAGACATGCCCGTATATGCCTGCAAAAGAGACCAGCAAGCAATAAAAAGGGAGTTTTCCTATGCTTTTGGCGAAAACATCTATCCGGGCGTACCGCGTTTTAAGCTAATGGAATTTGATGAAGATGCATTCTATATCAACAACACGCTTATAAAACCGCTGAAAGCCTTGCACCAACGGATGGAAGTAAGCGGGTTCAGAGTTGGTAGTTTTGCGTATATAACTGATACACATTATATTCCGCCATCAACCCTTGCCCAGATAAGCGATTGTAAAGTTGTGGTCCTGAGCGCTGTTCGCAAACAACCGCATCCTTCGCACTTCAGTCTTCAACAGGCAGTTGACATATTGGAATTTTTAAGACCTGAACAAGGTATAATAACCCATATAAGTCATTTGATGGGAAGACATGAGGAAGTAAACAAGGAACTTCCCGCTTTTATAGAACTTGCCTACGACGGCATGGAAATAAGGCTTTAAACTTTTAACCACCCCACCTAATATTCCAACATCTAAGGATGATGATAGATATTTGCCGAATTCCTGTATCCGGGAAGATCCTGATACCAGTTAGGGAATAAAACGCCATCGCTTTCTGCCCATTGGGCAAACTTCAGGTGAGCGGAAGTGATTACCGTACGCTCGGTAGGATAGTCGAAAGACTCCGGTATGTTTATCGCCCAAGGCAAATTGGTAGAGGTTTTATAATATCTGTTAGACGAGGGATCGCTGTCGTCGTCGGCATAGCCGAACTGCCAAGTATTTGCCAGGTCGGTAGGCACATAATCCGGCAGGTGGACCTCATCGTTCCTGAATTTGTTGATGACCAGGAAGGGGTTGAAGTTCTCGATATCCACTTGTGCCATAGTATAAGTACCGCTAAAGGCAATATAAATGTGCAGTGACTGTGGTGTTACATAGGGAGCCCACTGCTCGGTGTTCACACCGGTTCCTGAGCCGGGATGCTGCATGATGTTGAAAGAATTATCATATACGATAATCGTGGGTTTGGTCTGCCCCTGCTCCAATCCGTTGGCTGCTAGGCTGATATAGCCCTCCTGAAGATCGTATCCGCTGACCGTCAGGTCGGCGGCAGCAACATTGGTGTTCGGGAATTGAAAGCCAAAACCGTTGCGGTAACCTGCACCGAAGGCCTTTACCTTAAATGTCGCATAAATCTCCACAACATTATTGGAGGCATTGGTCACTGTTTTAAACCTATAATCAACAACAAGGTCGTTGAAGTCGTAATCGCCCTTACTGGGCCATAAATCTTCGAAGCCGAGGGTTCCAAAACCTCCTGAAGGGAAAAAATTATCGAAGGCCCTCAGAGGATCGGTAGGATAGTCATCGTTAATATCAGCAACACCGTCACCGTCGGTATCGGTAGGAGCGCTGACATATTCATAAGCGCCCATATCAACAATGCCGTTAACTATGCGGGTGTTTCCGTCGAGGTCGGGAACGCTTGTCATCCAACCAATGTTTACGCCTGCGTCAATGGCAGGGCTTCCGGCCTGGAGCCGATAATCTTCCGAGCCGGCGGTAAGATTCACGAACATCGGGACGGAATTAATGGTTGATGTTTTGTTGCCGGCAGGTATTGAAGCATTAACATTTGAATTATAAAAATGGTAGGATGACCCACCCGGAACCCAGTTGTCGCCATTGTTATAATAAATTATACAATTGTAAATATAACTGTTGTTACGTGTTCGTATTCCGGCGCCCTTTCCGGCCGGGGCCGTATTTTTGGCTATCACGCAGTTTTTAACTTTACCTGCATTCCAGATGTTGACACCTCCGCCATAAAGAACCGAAGTATTTCCGGTAATTACACAGTTTCTGATCTCGCCGCCGTTAAGGAGTCGGACACCGCCACCATATCCGGAACCGCTTCCGTTACTCGCAATATTGTTGATCACATAGCAGTTTTCGAGATAACCGGAATTATCGATTGCAACACCGCCGCCATCACGCGCCTGGTTGTTTTTTATCGTACAAAACTTCACCAGGCCACCGTTTACGATGTTAACACCTCCGCCATATCCAGCCGGAAAGTAACCGTTTTGTATGGTAAAACCTTCAACAACCGCATTGGAGTTATTTATCAAAAAACATTTTACACTATTGGTTCCATCGATAATGGCTGCCGATGACCCATTTATACTTTTAAGAGTTATTCCTTTGTTTATCGTTACGGTTGTGGAAAACAAATAAGTTCCGTCATCTACCATAATAATGTCGCCGTTGACCGAAGCAGCGACTGCACTATATATTGTTGTGGAGGCCGTAGCCAAAGTAGTAAAAGGAAATGTATTACTCCCTGAGGGTGAAACATAGCGCGTTGTAGAAGCAAATAAGCTTGCCGTTAAAAACAAGGCTATTGTAATAAGTATTAATTTTCTTTTTTTCATGAGTCAGATCTTAAGATATCCTAGTTAAAATTATATTCTATTATTCCGGTTTCCACAGCCATCGTTTTCTCCTGACCTTTACAGCTCAGCATGATTTCTGTTACGTAAGTAGGTATAGTAATTTTTGTATCAAGTTTTTGCCCTGCTTTTATGAAGGCCTTGAGATAGACATCGCCTTTTACCGATTTAATAAGGGCGACCGCATCGGTTGAACTCTGTAGTGAGATATTGACATCTTTAATAGTCTTCCATCTGAAGTTGTCGCTCACATCGAGTTCATTAATATCTTTTGAGATCTCTGTTTGTCCCTCCTCTTTCGTGAGGGTGTCTGGCTTATGGCATAGTGTTAAACCAATGGCAACACCAATAATTAAAACCAGGATAGTAATTTTTTTCATCAGAACACAATTTATAGTTAGCAGTTACCTAAGTTCAAATCCTATACCCATTATTAGATACTTATATAACATACTGACTTAAAGCGTATTACATTTCCTGAAATTTCAATGCTTCAATTTTTCAATCCCATTTTGGGAATTTTTTTCCAAGTTTGAGCAGGGTTTTTATTATCTAAATTATTGTTTCACCTGTTTGATATGCAACCTCACCAATTCCTCAATAGGACTTTTAATTATTTTTCCGGCAGTTAAGGAACGGTTTTTTAACACCTCTAATAAAATTTCCTTAAAATGATAGGAAACGGAACCTACAAAATTGATCTTGTGATTTTCATAATTGGAATATTTCATGATCTGAGCTTCCAGGAAATCCTCGAAATTTTTCCTTATCATTGACAGTATCCACTCATTATCAATATTGTCATTTGCAAAAACACTCAATTGCGACATAAACTTATTAGGGTTCCCCTGTTTATAGATTTTATCGAGGGTGGTAGCGAAACTCAGGTCATAGGATTCATAAAACGCATCGGAAATTTCTTCAGGGGCATTGCCGAGCAGGATTTCTGTTAGGATGATTTTGCCCAGATAGGTTCCGCTGCCCTCGTCAGCGAGCAGGTAACCAAGCGAGGGGACGTTTTCAGTTATCTCATTTCCGCTCCAAAGGCATGAATTGGATCCTGTTCCGAGGATACAGGCAATCCCTGCCTGCTTTCCGCATAGAGCGAGGGCGGCACCATATAAATCATGATGAAGATGTATCTTAGCGTTTGGGAACATCTCCCATAGAGCAGATTTTACGATAACGCAATTTTCAGCTGAGGAACAACCTGAGCCATAAAAGAAAATCTCCTCCACTTTGGAGAAGCTTATACCAGCAAGACTTTTATCATTCAATAAATTCAGGTAATCCTCGTTTTTATAATAATATGGGTTGAAACCGGGGCTTTTAAAACGTGTGAATTCACCATGGTTTACAAACACCCAGTCAGTGGTCGTGGATCCGCTGTCGGCTATTAGGATCATAACAGTTGCAGGATTTTGGGGACAAAAATTACCAGGCCGGCAATTGCGGAGCATATAGCGGAGAAAAGCACCGCTCCTGCAGCCATATCTTTTACCAAACCGGCTTTGGCATTGGCTTCGGGTGAAACGATATCTGTTAACAGCTCAATTGCGGAATTGATGATCTCGGCCGAGATTACCAAGGCAAAACAAATTATCACTATCAACCATTCGGCAAGGCTTATGCGCAAAAACCATCCGCTAAAGATGACCAGCAGGCCGACGGCAAGATGTATCCACAGGTTATGTTGTGTTTTAACAGCATAAAAAATACCCTTGAAAGCATACCTAAAGCTCAGCAGCCTGTTTTTAAACGAGAATTCTTTTTTCCTTGGCTCATCCATGGTGATGTGTATGGCAAATGTTAGAAGCGTAAAAATAAATATTTAATCAATTCATTTTTCTTTATTTTTACAATATGGTTTATACTTTGGGAGAATCGTTGATGGACATCGTTTTTGACGAGGACGGCAAGATAGAATCCGGGGCAGGCGGAGCGATGCTAAACTTGTCGGTAACCCTGGGTCGCTGTGGGACGGAGGTGAGCTTGGTCTCGGAGCTCGGAGACGACAAAGTTGCCGATAAGATCACTTCATTCTTAAAAGATAATTATGTAAACACCTCATTGATCAATTGTTACTACAAACAACCCACATCCGTCGCACTAGCTTTCCTGGACGAAAAAAGAGTACCCACCTATATTTTTCATAAGTCGTATCCCGACAAGCGACAATTAAAGATTCCTCGGAGCATCTCCTCTTCCGACATATTGGTTTTTGGCTCCATTTATTCACTGGACGAAAAAATACGCTTTCAATTAAAACAGCTTGTTGATTCGGCGAAACTAAATAATGCCCTAATCGTTTATGACCCGAATATACGGAACGCACATCACCTGGAAAACAAAACCCAACGAAAAGCCCTGATTGAGAATATTGCTTTGGCAGATATAATAAAAGGTTCTGATGAAGACTTTATGAATATTTTCGGGATCGAGGACGATGAAATGATAATAAAAGAAATACGGAAAATAAATTCACAGGCAATAATTTTCATCACCAAGGGAGACAAGGGGGCTATGCTGATTTGCCGGGAAAACAAATTTATCGCCGATGCGGTAAGAACAGATGTGAGGAGCACAATCGGGGCAGGGGATAATTTTACGGCAGGAATAGTTTATTTCCTTAAAAAGGAGAACATCAACAAGCAGGATCTTTCAATAATTGACAGGATCCAGCTTGAAAACATGTTAAGGGCCGGCATTGGGTTTTCATCGGAAGTATGTGGTTCTTATGATAACTATATCAGCAAAGAATTTGCCAACTCTTTATAATCCCCTAAAGAACAGCTACATGGACGTCGATATGAATTTTCAACAAATAAACAACCTCGGGCAAACATCCCAGGTCTAAGGTTTCATTATCTAAAAGGTCATTCTATAGATTAGTTTCACAACGGCGCTGGTAGTTTCCGGTTTCAAATAATCGATTTGTTTAACAGGCTCCTCATAGCCTATATTATAAACGAAATATAGATCGGAGCCGATTTCCGGGATCCAGTGAAGGCGGATATTGTAAATCATGATATTTTCGAGGCTGTTAAACTGGCCGAACAGAGTAAAATTAAGTCGGGTAGTGAAAGCATAATTTAAATATGTTGCCAGCTCATGGGTTATAAAATCCCCTTGGGGAAGGTTGACCTTATTCCATGTATATTGGCCGTTAACATTGAGATGCTTACTGATATTAAGGCCCAGTTCACTTTCAAAAGTTTTTATTTTCCCGGTATAAAAACCACCGAAATTATATAGTAGAGCAATCCATATTCTCCTCGACTGATATGTTTCAAACTGAAACTCATAGTTATACATCCAATATCTCCCTGTCGGGATACTAATATGATCTGTAACTTCAAAGTTTTCGTCAAGACGATCGAAGTTTTGGATAAAATTAATCTCAAACCTTTCGCCTGATTTAAGGATCGCCCCAAAAGGCCTTGTCTCGTTTGAAACGCTTTCCAGTTCACCGGTTGACAGGGTCCGATAAACGGTCAGCCCCCAAGGTTTGAACAGCATGCGCTTTACTCCCCAGCCCGTAAACCAACGGGGAGTAATACGAAGATACCATGAATAAGAATTATAATTGGACCTGCGCAGGAAACCCAATTCGGGCTTGAAATCCTTCTGCATAGCAGCCACAGCCATAAAGTTATCAATCAAATCGTTGGGATAATCAACTGATAAACGGTAAGTTATGGCATTCCCACCTAGGGTGAGATCCTGAAGGCTGCTAGCAATTTTTGCTTCGACAACAAGGTTTTTGTTCTTAAAAAGTTTTGATGTCTGATAAACCGCATCCAGTCCGACCACCTGATTCGAATGACCCTTGTTTATCACATTCGTGAAAATACCTCCTATTTGCGATTGCTCCCCAATATCACGTTTATAACGCAATACCGTATTGTTGGTCGTAGGCGTGGTATCTATTTTAGCTTCCTGTATATTAAGGAAACCGATATTATTTTTCCCTAGCTTCCCGAAAAGCCTTGTACCAAACAAGATAGGAACCTGTTTGCCGTCTTTGATTCCAATCGTGCGCGAATAAAACGCATTGTTCCTGTCGCCGAGATAAAAGCTATATAAATCGTAGCCCTCAAGAAAGAACTGCCGCTGTTCGGGATAATAAACGCTGAAGCGCGAAAGGTTCACAGGTATCCTGTCGGACTCAACTTGGGCAAAATCGGTAAATGTGGTTAGGTTTAGTTTAAGCGTTGGCGATAAATTAATATTTAAGTCGGCGCCGGCCTTCAGGGGGTATGAGCTGCCTTCATCGGAATCATACTGCCAACCCACTAAACCATAAGGTTTGAACTCAAATTTCCTTGAATATGCGATATCGTGGATACCAATAAGCTGACCTGCATTTACCACGGCATAGATCGAATTATCGCGGGACCATCCCTGCCAAAGTGCCTGTTCGTTTTTTGAGACAATATCGCGCTCAAAATTTATGGCCCATTCCAATACCCTGCCCTTTTTAAATTGCAGCGTACTGAAGGGGATCTCAATTTCGGCAAACCATCCTTCCGATGTGATCGAGGTTTTTACATCCCACACCCCGTTCCAGTCCTGGTTTCCGTCTTCGCCGCTATATATCTGGATATCGGCCCTTGCGCCATTTGGGTTGGTAACAAAAAGGTAGCCATTCCTATTATCGTCGAAAGGACTGATCATAAGCTGGAAATTGTCGTCTTCGCGATAATTAAAATCCAGGCTCATGTTTTTTGCGACTATTTTAGCCGAGTCGCCGTGAAAACACCATACTCCTACAAAAAGCGAGCTGCTGTTATATAAAATTGCCACTTCAGTCCGTTCGGTAATTGGCATACCATAATCAAGGTCGCGCTGCGTAAAATTACTTATCCGCTTTGCCGTCTGCCATTCAGGCTCATCGAGCAGGCCGTCAAACCGTAGTTTGCCCGAGAAGTAAAATGCGTTGATCGAAGAAGGTATCGACTTCTGGGCATATAATCCCAATCCGATCAAAAACTGAATTAAGATCAAACACCCAAACAAGAGTATTTTTTTCATTTAATTAATTTGCACTATTATATTTCTGAAATACAAGCCCTTACATCATATTTTCATAAATCCTGCGATTTTCGTCATCAAAACAAACTAAATAAACCTTAAAGGGATTTTCATTCTCAACAAGGAATCCCTTAATAGTTTCGACTGCGATTTTTGCTGCCCTTTCCTTAGGAAAACCATAAATGCCCGTGCTGATATTAGAGAATGCAATGGAATCCAGCTTATTTTCTTTTGCGAGGATCAAGCTAGTTTTATAACAAGATTTCAGTAGTTCGTCCTCATTTGCCCCACCACCTCTCCAAACCGGCCCAACGGCATGAATAACATATTTGGCCGGCAAATTATAGCCTTTGGTAATTTTAGCCGATCCTGTCGGGCAGCCTCCTAATGTCATGCATTCCGCCGCCAGCCGCGGCCCTGCTGCCCTGTGAATGGCTCCGTCCACGCCACCGCCACCTGCAAGGCGCGAGTTAGCGGCATTTACAATGGCATCAGATTTTATCTTGGTGATGTCGGTTTGAATTATTTCGATCCGTAGTTTATCCATGATTAAAACTTAAAATGAATAATATCGAATTTTGACTTTATTTTTTCTTTTTAACGATCAACTGAGCTGTTTGATAATTTACTACCTCCACTACTTCATTTTTGTCGATATAACCGGTAAGGGCAGTTGCATCGTACATATTGCCGTCGATAATAACTTTTCCCGCGGGGCGCAACATGGTCATTGCCTGTCCGGTACGGCCTACCATATCCACATATTCATCATCGGCGGAGGTATAGCCTTCGTCGGGATCCTGGATTTTTACAAGTGCCAGGTTTCCGAAATTCGTTGTTCCGAAGAGTTGTTTGGTAAGAAAAATGGATAGCATCACCGAAACTGAGAATGCAATGATAACGATAAGGAAAGCCTTGGTCAGGCCTGTTAAATCATAATCGAATATTCCATCGCCCATATTTTGTACCATACTGAGGCTCAGGCCTGTAACCATAAGAAACAGCCCGAGAATCCCCGTGATCCCAAACCCGGGTATAACAAAAACCTCTACCGCTATCAATATCAGGCCCACGAAAAAGATCAGAATCTCCCAATGATTGGCGAGTCCTTCCAAATAGAGGGGCGCAAAATATAAAAGTGCGGCTATTATCGAGGCAGCAATCGGAAAGCCTATGCCGGGAGTTTGAAGCTCAAAATAAATCCCGCCTATTATTATCATTATCAGCACACCGCTGAACATTGGATTTATCAGGAATCCTATAATCTTATCGGTAGCGCTAAGTTCGTGATAAGTGATCTTGAAATTATCGATCCCGCTTTTTTCTATAACATCCTCTATATTTTTGGCTTCGCCCTCGCAGAATTTATATTTAATGGCTTCTGAAGTGGTAAAGGTAAGCACCTGGCCCGAGTCGGAGATACCTGCCACATAGACTTTTGGATCCACCATTGCCTGGGCTATCCGCGGGTCGCGACCATTGGCCTCTGCTGTTGACCTCATCATGGAGCGCATATACGACTGATATTTATCGGGCATCTGTTCCCCTTTTTGGTTTACGACCGTTGCGGCCCCTATACTAGCACCTTCGGCCATATAAATAGAATCGCAGGCGAGGGAAATCAAAGCACCTGCCGAGGCTGCATTCTTATCGATAAAAACGTAAACGGGGATTTTTGAATTAAGGATCTTCGTACGTATCGAGTCGGCGGCATCGAGCATGCCTCCATAGGTGTTCAGATGTATTATTATGAGGTCGTAGTTTT
Source organism: Chlorobiota bacterium (assembly GCA_013151215.1). GTDB lineage: Bacteria > Bacteroidota > Bacteroidia > Bacteroidales > F082 > BM524. The sequence goes on from JAADIS010000064.1 coordinate 10,280, forward strand.
GTTTTTCGGCTTCCTCAATTGCGTTCTTGGTCGTTCGCCACACAGGCGGGGCAATCATCTCCTTCATGTTGAAAGAAAATATTCGAGTCGTAACACTATCGTTTTCAGCATTTAAAGCACCGAAAAAAAGCACAAATGCCAATAACAAAGCAAGTTTACTGATGAATTTCGCCATTTCTTTTCTTTTTAATTTTCTTGATTTTCCTCAAGCGTTTCCTAGCCACCTGACGACGCCAATATTTTCCCCAAACAATGTTAGTCCACAGCCGTTCATGAAAATAATACAATATAAGCTTGGCAATAATGTCAACTGCCGTTATCATGGAGACTGCGCCAACAACATCCTTAAATGCTGTTTGGGTTGCTTGTGTAAATATGGTGAAACTTATGATAAAGGTTGCCCCGGATGCGATCAGCCTCCAGCTTATGGCTTTCAAAACGCTTCTGCTCGGACTATCCTTATCAATATGTTTGTATTTTTTTTCCTGACTCATGTTAATTTTAATCAATTACAATATTAAGAAAAATGACCGTTCCATTGAGGATTATTTCATTAAATAATCAGAATAGGCTCAATATTAAATATTAAAATATGATTGTAGTTTTGCTGAGAAATCGTGGTGAGTAAGCTTATTTGATGCAATTATTTGTTTACCAAACAGATAGTCGTCCCCGCCTCTAAAATCAGTTACTTTTCCGCCGGCTTGCCCCACAAGGAAAGCGCCCGCGGCAACATCCCATGGATTAAGGCCGTATTCGTAAAACAGCTCGAACCTGCCTGCCGCCACATAGGCCAGGTCGAGGGCTGCCGAGCCCAAACGCCTCACCCCACGGGTAGTTTGCATCAAATCCTTAAATAAATCCAGATAATTATCGAGCAGGGAATAATCGTAGTAGGGGAATCCGGTCGCGAGCAGCGAATGGTTTAGATCGGACTGTTCCGTTACTTTAATTTCCTTTTTGTTCAGGAAGGCCGGCGCGCCTTTCCATGAATAGAAACATTCGCCGCTGCTAATCTCATAAACTATTCCCATTATGGTCTTATCGCCATCGTTCAAGGCTATAGAAATTGAATAAAATGGTATCGAATGAATGAAATTAGTCGTTCCGTCCAAAGGATCGACTATCCAGTTAAACCTGTCGGCCCTTTTCAGGCCCGGATCCTCCTCTGCGATAAAACCCGCTTCGGGAAGCAATTCGGAAAGCTCGGAAATTATCATTTTCTCGGCTTGTTTATCCACATAAGTTACCATATCATGCAATCCTTTAAACTCGATATCCGATGAAGAGAATTTCAATGATTCGGATTTAATGAATTTGCCTACGGCCCTGGATAGATTTATTGTCTGAAAAGTTATGGTTTTTAAGTTCATGATTTCGCTTTTTTATCGTTCAGTGCAAATACTACGAAGAAGACCAGACCGGTAATGAATATCAATGTCGAGATCACTTCGGCTTGAGTTACTTTCATCCCCATAAAACCGAAGAGGTTGTTAACTCTTATCTTCTCTATCAAGAAACGTTCTAAACCGTTAAACATCAAATATATAGAAAACAACATACCGGGAACCCGCAATCTTTTCCGCAAGGACCACAATATTAAAAATATTATCAGCGCCATAGCAGTTTCGTAAAGCGGTGTCGGGAAAACCGGCATGGCCAACTGCATACAATGCTGACCTATGCAGCCTGGTATCGGCACTCCCTCGTTTATGATATTATGGGGATAATCAAATGCCCAAAGCCAGTCGGGCAGAAACGAAAGCCATTGTGGCTTGGGCATATTGTTTGTTATTCCCCAGTCGCCGTCGCCAGCCGTTTGGCATCCTATCCTTCCAATTCCATAGGCAATTATCAATGCAGGGGCAACAATATCGGCTATATGCCGCCAATAAATCCCGTTTTTCGAAGTGTAAGCCACCACGGCAAAGGCAGCAACAATAAGTCCCCCGTAAAAGGTAAGCCCGGCAAACGACAATAAAGAGCCCATGGGGTCGGCCATAAAGGCATCCCAATTCTCGAACCAATGGAAAAGCTTAGCACCGATAATCCCGAATACAACAGCAACAAAAACTATTGGCCATGTATGATCCCTGGCATGAACCGTAATCTCAATTTCATGGGGTTCCGACGACTTCTTAAGCTTACTGCTGTAATAAACATAGAAGGCATAAGCAAGGGCGGAAACAACGCCCCCCCACACATTGCCTTTCCCGGAGAGCAAAAACTCCTGCGGTTTGTTTGCAAAAAAGGAATAATCAAGGAATGCCTCAACTACTTTAAAACCAATTATAAACGCAACAGCAAAACTGATCAACAACTCTATAGCCGAAACAGGCTTGTCTTTCCATATTCTCTTTGAAAGAGGATTTATAAGGCCTTCTTTTTCCTTCCGGTCGAGTTCTTTATATAAAATCAGCGCGGCAACCAAAAAGGCCATAGCCAGGAAGAAGCCATAGGACTGTACCGGCAGGTTAATGTTCGTGCCAAACAAATCGTTTATGATGTCACTTAATTTCGGGTACAATTTCAATAATCTTTTATGGATAAATAATTAACTTTTTTTCTTTTTCCCCAACTTGGCTGATGAAAGTATTTGCTGCAATAATATACCACTGATGAGAAAAACAAGACCTATTACCGTGGATAAATGAATGTCCTCACCAACGGTAAGGGCAATCCAAAACAACGCGATAAAAGGCGATAAATATACCAAATTACTAACTTTGGCCGTATCGGAGGAAAGTTTAAGTGCATTGAGCCAAATAACGAAGCTTATACTAAGCTCGAACAAGCCGATATAAGCCGATCCCAGCAAAGCTTGCCATGATGGTGTTTTTATTTCAACTCCGGCAACAAACAGATATACTGATACATAAACAAACCCTATCAATAAGTTCAAAAAGATTTTCTCCTCCGATTTCCTTTTCTTGTCCTTGAGGTTCAATATCCAGTAAACAGCCCAGAATAAAGCACTCAAAAGGGCAAGAAATATCCCCAGTGGTTCCGCTATTCCCATATCGAGAGGCTTGCCGTCGCTGCCAATTACTATTATCCCTACAAAACTGATAAAAAGGGCAAGGAAACTATAGAAGGGTATTTTCTGCTTCAAGAAAGGAACCGATAAGATTACCAGGACTATCGGCCAGGTATAGTTCAGTATACCTGCAACCTGGGCCTCAAGCAGGCTGTAGGCTTTCAACAAGACTATATAATAAAGGAATGGGTTGAAGAAGCCCATCACCGCCGAGCGGATAATGTTACGCTTGCTAAACTGATTCCTCAACCTTATGTTTTTATTGCTCAATAAAATAACCGTCAATGCTATTATCCCGAATATAGCAGCCCAGAAGAGCAACAAATCAAATTGGATATACCTGAGGCTGATTTTAAAAGCCGAGCTCATTGTTGACCAAAACAGTATCGCCACCAATGCCAGCAAATAAGCCTTTTTTTGATTATGCATTTATATCCATTTGATAATAATTTAAAAAACTTTGGGACATCCGGCCCTTTAACGGTCTTTATCGCTAATGAACTGCCCAGACAGGGAAATCCTCCATGCTGATCCCAAATATCGACATGCCCCAAAAATAGGTGAAAAGCGTTATGATAATGGCACCTATCAAATTTAATATCAAGCCGTTTTTCGCCATCTGCAAGACCGTTATCCTGTTGGATCCGAAAACAATGGCATTCGGCGGTGTTGCAACGGGCAGCATAAACGCCATCGAAGCACTGATGGTGGCGGGAAGCATAAACAGCAAGGGGTTTATGTGAACGCTGACGGAAAGCCCGGCCAAAACAGGCAAAAGCATTTCGGTAGTTGCCGTATTTGAAGTTAGCTCAGTTAAGAATGTCATACCCAAGGCTATGGTCAGGATTACTAAAACAGGGTGCATTCCCCCCAAGCCGCTGAGCTGTTCACCAAACCAAAGCGACAGGCCTGATTCCTTAAAGCCAGTGGCAAGTGCAAATCCGCCACCAAAAAGCAAGACTATCCCCCAGGGCAGTTTAACTGCTGTGTTCCAATCCATTATGTTTTTGTTTTTTTTCTTGTGCGAGGGAATCAGAAACAGGATTATCGACATGGCGATTGCCACTGTGCCATCGTTAAGATACGACGGATGGTTAAAAAGACTGCTCCAGCCTGGAATCTTCACCGAGCCGAAATTCAATCCCGACCTGAACAGCCACAATAATGCAAGCAGCACAAAATCGACAAAGACTACTTTTTCCTCAAAACCTGTGGGGCCTAGTTTTTTATACTCTTTCCCAAAGTCGATGCCCCCCAAATTATTTTTCCATGAAGTTTTGGGCTTGAAGATCACATAAAGATATAACCACACTATAACGAACAGCGTGATGCTTATCGGCAAAGCGAACATGAACCAGTCGGAGAAACTTATTTCAGGCGCATCGGGGAACATTATTTGAAAAATCCTGGCAAAGGACAAATTGGGAGGAGTGCCGACCAGCGTGGCTATCCCTCCTATCGAAGCACTATAGGCTATGCCTAGCAATAGCCCAACCGAATATTTCTTGAGCTCTTTCTTGGGGACGAACTCCTCAAGTTTTTGAATAATCGAAAGCAAGATGGGAACCATCATCATGGCGGTTGCCGTATTGGAAATCCACATAGACAGGAAAGCGGTAGCAAACATAAAGCCCAATAAGATACGCGCCGGGCTGGTGCCGGTTACCATCAATATCTTAAGGGCAATGCGCTTATGCAGATTCCATTTTTGCATCGCCAGCGCAACCAAGAAACCTCCTATGAAAAGAAAGATGACATGGTTAAAATATGTTGCCGATACTTGTTTGCCGTTCATCACGCCGAAAAGCGGGAACAAAACAACGGGTATTAATGCCGTAACCGCCAAGGGAACTATTTCGGTTACCCACCATACGGCCATCAACAATGCGATAGCCAAGGTATAGCTAACTTCCGGTTTACCCGGTTCCAGATCAATAAAAACCACTAAATATAAAAAAATGGACGGAGCAAGGACGAAGCCAAATAATTTCTTCAAGCCGTCTTTTCGATTAATAAATTCTAGCATGCCGACAGAATATGTGTTTGAACCGCAAGTTAATAATTTTTTGGACATTTAAATTACAAGAAATTAAAATTATAACTAATTAGATAGACTAAATTTATATATTTGTGCTTTTTTTCATTATTTAAAATTATCTGAATATGAGAAAGTTAGCAGTTGTTGCCTTTGGGGGGAACGCTTTATTGAAAGCGGGTCAGAAAGGAACTATTGAAGAGCAGGAGGCGAACGCATTGTCGGCAAGCCGAAATTTGCTAAAACTTATGAAGAACAAGTATAATCTTGTTCTTACACATGGCAACGGCCCGCAAGTCGGGAACATCCTTCTGGCAAATTCCGCCGGCTTCAAAGAACATGGGATTCCGGAAATGCCCTTGGATATCAGCGTGGCTTATTCGCAGGGGTTTATAGGTTACCTGCTCGAACAGCAATTGCGCAATGTGTTGAGAAACAACGATATGGAACGCGACATCATTTCCATTATCACACAAGTACTTGTAAACAAGGACGATCCGGCATTTGAAAACCCAACAAAGCCTATTGGGCCTTATTTCCCGGAACAGGAAGCCCTGGAGATGATGAAAGACGGCAATACGGTTTTTAAAGAGGACAAAGCCAGGGGCGGATGGCGAAAAGTGGTTGCGTCCCCCGAGCCATTGGTGATATTCAATATGCGTTCGATAGAAAAGATCGCCAACGATGGAAATATTGTCATTGCCGTTGGTGGCGGAGGCGTTCCCTGCTTTTATAAAAAGGAAAATACCCTCCAGGGTATAGATGCCGTTATCGACAAAGATCTGGCTTCGGCATTATTGGCAACACAAATCCATGCCAGCAAGCTTTTCATCCTTACAGATGTGCCCAAGGTTTGCCTAAACTTCAATACGCCCCAGGAAAAATCGCTTGACAGGATTAGCATTGCACAGGCAAAGAAATATCTTGCCGAAGGCCAGTTCGGGGCCGGGAGCATGGCGCCTAAGATACAGGCAGCAATAAACTTCGTTGTCCGTAGCGGCAACGACGCCATCATTACCGAAAGCTCAAGGCTGGGTATCGACAATGGCGGAACAAGGATTACTATCGTTTAGGAAAATCCCGGAAAATGATTTTATGAATCCCGATATTTTGTAAAGGATATTATTTACATTTGAAAAAAATAATATTATGAATAAAATATCGATAGTTCTTTTTGCCGTTTTCTCGATGGCATTTGTTACAGGTACTTTTGCCGGGGGTTTACCGGTTTCAGCGGCAAAAAAAGCCAAACGACCGGAAAAAGTCGAGTTTCCCTCGCGGGACGGACTGCTGATAAGTGCCAATGTTTATGAAATAAGTGATGGAGCCCCGGTAATTTTATTATGCCACCAGGCCAGGTTCAATAAATTCGAATACGCCGGTATTGCACGGGAATTAAACAAGCTTGGTTTTAATTGCATTGCAATCGACCAGCGGTCGGGCGGACCCATTTCCAATCAGCCGAACGAAACAAACTTAAGAGCACGAAAGGCGGGCAAACCGACCTCGTACCTCGATGCCGAGCAAGATATACTTGCTGCAATCGACTATGTTTCTGACAGATACGAAAAACCATTGATATTATGGGGCAGTTCATATTCATCAACATTGGCTCTGTATATCGCCGCTTCAAACGACAAGGTATCGGCAGCTGTATCATTTAGTCCGGGAAATTATTTTGCTGACAAAAAAGGCTCTTTGATTGATATCTTATCAACTTTCAAAAAGCCCATGTTCATTACTTCCTCAAAAGAGGAAATAAAATATATCGATGAACTATTAAGGAAAATGACCTTGAACGACAAACAGGTACATTTCAAACCTGAAGGCAAAGGTTATCATGGATCACGCTCGCTTTGGCAAGGCATGGTAGGGGGCGAAGAATACTGGAATGCAATCAGATCGTTTTTGGAAAAATTGAGATGAGTAACAAGAATAATTGCTGGAGTTCTATAAATCCGACTCTCTTATCTCTTTGAAACCCAAATTGAGTTCCCTTTCAAGTTTTCTGATGAAACTTATATCCATGGTGTTTATCAAGCATAGGGAAATACCTTTTTTCCCTGCCCTGGCGGTACGTCCGCTGCGATGAGTATAATATTCGTTTTTTTCGGGAAGCTCATAATGGATGATATACGACAAGTCGGCGACGTCGATACCCCTGGCCGCAATATCCGTAGCAACAAGAATTTGTAAACTTTCATTTTTAAAAGCCCTCATCACCTTGTCGCGTTCTTTTTGAAGCAAATCGCCATGGATGGCATCTGCAGCAATATTTTTGGCAATAAGTTGTTTGGCCAGTTTTTGCGCATTGGCCTTGGTCCGGCAGAAAATCATACCCCGGTTTTCTTTTTGCGATCGTAAAAACCTTCCCAAAGTTTGTAATTTCTCTTCTTTTGCAACTATAATATACTGATGCTCGATATTTTTATTCACAACGTCTTTATTGCTAACAACAATTCTATGGGCATCTTCAGCCATATGTTGGTTTATAATCTGCTTAATGCCCTGAGGGATAGTGGCCGAGAACAACCATTTGTTTTTTGCATTTGCAACAAAGGAGAGAATACGGTCCAATTCCTTTTTAAAACCCATGCTGAGCATCTCGTCGGCTTCATCCAGGATAACTGTTTTAACGCCGCTCAAATCAACGACCTTTCTGTCAACAAGATCTATTAAACGTCCCGGTGTTGCGACTATGATATGGGTAGGCCTGCTGAGATTTGCAATTTGTTTGTCGATTTTCTCACCACCGTAAACCGATTCCGTAAATATCTTTTCGGTATATTTTGTAAACCTGAATAGTTGTTTGGCTACTTGCTGGCCTAATTCCCTTGTAGGACAAAGGATCAAACCCTGAACCTGATTTTTCGCAGGATCAATACGTTGCAGCAAGGGCAAGCCGTAAGCAGCCGTTTTCCCCGTTCCTGTTTGGGCCTGACCTACAAGGTCGGTATCCCTGTTCAACAAAACAGGAATAACTTCGCTCTGTATCTCGGTCGGGCTAATTATCCCAAGACCGTTTAAGGCCTTAACAATCTCTTTTCTGATACCCAGTTCCTCAAAATTGCTCAAAACTTTCGTGTATTAATGAGCGGCAAAAGTACTCAATAAAAGCCAAGAAAAAGAAATAAGTCTTTTGTTGTTTATTTCGGGAAATAGGAGTCAGCATTTATTAAAACATTTTTGCCATTTGCATATAAGGCATAATTAAATCCGGGCTGAAGGCTATAAGCTCCTATTTCTCCTTTTTTGTTCAAGGCGATAAAGCCAATTTGGTATTTTGCGTATCCATTGACTTTATCAACTATCCGCAGTATTGCTTTTTCGCAGGCTTCCTGTGGACTTGCACCGTTCCTCATAAATTCAACAACAAGGAAAGAACCCAATGTTTTCATTACCAGTTCGCCCATGCCGGTAGCGGTTGCTGCGCCTATTTCGTTGTCAACAAAAAGTCCGGCGCCGATAATCGGTGAATCGCCTACGCGCCCCCTGATCTTGCCGCCAAGGCCGCTGGTAGTGCATGCCCCTGCAATATCCGCCGATTGGCTTATCGCCAACAAGCCAATAGTGTCGTGAAGCTCATTATGTTTTTCCTCCCAGTTGATTCGCGGTTCATAATTCTTTTCCATGATCATTTTAAGCCAGGCTTTTTCCGATTCAGGAGTTAAAAGGTTTTCTCTTTTAAAGCCATTTTCCAAGGCAAACTGTAGAGCGCCATCCCCGGCAAGCAAAACGTGGGGAGTTTCTTCCATCACCTTGCGCGCTACGGAAATAGGGTGTACGATATCTTCCAGAAAACAAACCCCGCCCGCATTACCATGCTGATCCATTATGCTGGCATCGAGGGTTACTTTACCATCCCTGTCGGGAAATCCGCCCAACCCAACACTCCTGTTGTTCGGATCAGCCTCGGGTATCATTACACCCTTCTCAACAGCATCAACAACTGTCCCGCCATTTTCCAATATCCTCATCGACTCGGCATTGGCTGCTATTCCGTGCGACCAAGTCGACAATATTATAGGCAAAGGCGGAGACTCCGAATTGTTTAATGTGCTTTTCGTCCCGGCTAAGACAGCGGAAGGCAATAAACCAATAATACCCAGTGCGGCAGCACTTTCAATAAATTTACGTCTGTTATACATTGTCCTTTTTTATTTTTTTCGGCCTATATCCTGCCAAGCCGTAAAACATGAGGTAAATATAGCTAAAAACGGGAACAATGAACGCCATTTGAACACCAAGGATATCGGCTACTTTTCCGCTTATAAGCGGAAGGATTGCACCGCCGAGGATCATCATTACCAATAAGGATGATCCCTGGCTGGTATATTTACCCAATCCCGCTATCGCCAAAGTGAAAATATTGGACCACATTATCGAGTTGAACAAGCCGATACCGATGAGGCTCCACATTGCGATATTTCCTTTCGAGCCAAGCACTATGGCAAGCAATATAATATTTATGCCCGCGAAAACGTATAGGTTCCTGTTTGCTTTCGACCCGGCAAATATAAATGCTAAATAATTGAGCAATAGCAATATACAAAATATTGAGGCTGTTTCAAAACCCTTAACCACCCCAATGACCAAAAACGAGGTCACTGGAACTATGAGCATAATACCGTATTTCTTAAATCTATTATCGATATCGCTCAGCGAAACTGCGCCTAAAAACCGTCCAATCATTTGTCCTCCCCAATAAAAAGCAACATAAACGCTTGCAAGCGTTTTATCCAATCCCACAATTTCAGGCAGGTGCAAAAAGTTGATGATCATGCTTCCAATGCTTACCTCAGCACCAACATACATGAAGATGGCAAGCATTCCGAAAACAAGTTGAGGATATTTCAAGGCCCCAAAACCTTTTACATGTTCCTCGGAGTTTGTAAAAACTGGCAGTTTGGTCTGTCTTATAAAAAAAGCGACCAACAAAAACATTGAAGCAAATACCAAATAAGGAATTTTTACCGCATCAGAGCCTTCGGCATCCTTGAAGAAAGTGAAGATTAAATATCCGCCAATTACCGGTCCTATGGTGGTTCCCAGCGAATTAAACCCCTGGGCAAGGTTTAGCCGCGACGATGCCGATTCCTCTGGACCTAGAATGGCTACATAGGGGTTAGCCGAGATCTGCAATAATGTAAATCCGAGCCCAAGCACGAATAATGCCGACAAGAAGAAGCCGTATATATGGTATTGGGCGGCTGGGTAAAACAACAACGCGCCCAATGCCGACACCAAAAGCCCGGCGATAATTCCTTTTTTGTACCCGATCTTGTTTATGGGGTCGCCTTTGGTTGCAGAAATTAAAAAATAAAGCAGTGAGCCTATAAAATATGCAAGGAAAAAGGCAAATTGCACCAACATGGCCTTGAAATAGTTCAGTTCGAAAACGCCTTTTAAATAAGGGATTAAAATGTCGTTTAGAACTGTCATGAAGCCCCACATAAAAAACAATAAAGTAAGACTTATAAAAGCCGAAGTGTATTTTTTTTTCTCCATAGTCAACTATAAAATCATTTAGCAATATCCCGACATGCAGTTTTTAAAAGACAGTAACAATAGCATGATGTAGTTTGGACACAGGTGATAATAAAAACATATCGAATGCTCAAAAATAATTAATTAAGCTTAACACTCTGCATTAATATTTGTAATTTTGCCGCTCATTTTTTAAATCAAATTTTCGAGATGGATTTATCAGGAGAATTGAATTGCAGGATAATACAGAACGTTCAGGTTTCGCCAATAATGAGAATTATTAAAGTGAGCCCTGAAGGCTGGAAGTTCCCTGAGTTTGAATCGGGCCAATTTGTTGCTTTAGGACTGACCCCAGATTCTGAACGCTGCAAAGAAGCCACCGATGAACATTCGCTTCCCAAACCGGACAAGCTAATAAAAAGGGCGTATTCCATTGCATCGGCCTCAACTGAGGATTCCCTGGAGTTTTATATTACCTTGGTCCATTCCGGACAGCTAACCCCACGCATTTTCAACCTAGAAATAGGCGACAAGATATTCATGGGCAAAAAAGCAGTCGGTATGTTCACCCTCGACCAGGTTGACGGCGAAAGAAATGTTGTTCTTATTGCCACGGGAACAGGGGTTGCCCCCTATATGAGCATGCTTCGCTCCAACGCATTACGCCGCAAAGGAAGGATAATGGTTATTCACGGGGCAGCAAACTCATGGGATCTCGGTTATTCGTCGGAGCTGAAGCTTCTCGCCAATATGTTCCCTAATTTTACTTATTACCCAACTATTACCGATCCCGACAAAGAGCCTACCGGTTGGGATGGCGACACAAGGTTTATCCAGGAAATCTGGGATGGCGGCATCGCAATGGAAAAATGGGGAGTGGAAACAACACCCGACAATACAGACTTCTTCCTTTGCGGTAATCCCAAAATGGTTGACGGAATGAAATCGGCATTGGAAAAACAGGGATTCAAAGAACATAAACGAAAAGAAGCAGGGCAGATACACGCTGAGGAGTTTTAAAACATTTTTACATACTTCAGGAACGGACAATAAATTAATTTATCGAATAGAAAAACGGCAATCGAGCCTGAATGCCTTTCATACCCTGTAAAGTTTTAATTTGATCGTAATAAGTTTTAAACATCCCGAGCTCATCGCCAATAATTCTAATTTTGGCCTCGCCGGTAAGCTCAAGCATAAGTTGCTCGAAAAATTCTTTTTGCTCCGGATAGTTCCTTAATCTATAGTTGCCTTCGATATGTGCTTTTTCGGCCGCATAGGCAATGGCATCCTGCAAACCGCCAATCTCATCAACGAGTCCGATCTTGATCGCATCGCTGCCGGCCCAAACCCTGCCTCTTGCTATGCTGTCAACAAACTCAGGTTTTAGGCCCCTGGTAGTTGCAACAAGGTCAACAAAGTTGTCGTAGATATTTATTATCTCAGCATTTATCTTTTCCCTTTGGAAATCGCTCATGGGAGCCATAACGTCAATAAAGTTTGCATTTTTGTTTGTGGCAACATTGTCGAAAGTAATTCCAAGCTTATTTGTCATCAGGCCCTGAAAGTTGGGAATAATGCCAAAAACGCCTATGGAGCCAGTAATCGTGGTTGGCTGGGCAAAGATATAATCCGAATTAGTTGAAATCCAATAGCCTCCGGAGGCAGCAACATCGCCCATGGAGACGATAAAGGGTTTGGCTTCTTTTGCCATGGCAACTTCGCGGCGTATCACATCAGAGGCCAGGGCATCGCCGCCAGGTGAGTTTACACGCATCACAATTGCCTTTACATTGTCGTCGGTTCTTGCTTTCTTTATGGCTTTGGCAATTTTTGCCGATCCCATGGACTCCTTGTTACCCTGTCCCTGCACAATATCGCCCAGGGCATAAACAATAGCTATCTTGTTTTTGGAGATATTGGTTTTTCCCGATGCCACCTTGGTATATTTTGCGTAACTAACCCATGCCAGCTTTTCGTCGCTCTCCTTGCCCGTTAGTTCCTTAAGCTTGTCAACCAGCTGGTCGCGATAAAGCAAGCCATCAACAAATTTCAGTTCCAGTGCTTTTTCAGCATTTGTAACATCCAGCTTGTCAGCTATATTATTTAGGTCTTCAATGCTTATTCCCCTGCTGTCGTGCAAAGTAAGCAGGATTTTGCCCCAAATCGAGTTTAGCAGTTGCTGATATTGCTCGCGGTTTGCCTCGCTCATCTTATCGAGGATTAGTGGTTCCACGGCACTTTTGTATTTGTTGTTGGGCCCTCTAACGATCTGCATCTCGATTTCGAGTTTGCTTAACATGTTCTTGAAAAACAACAATTGGGCATTCAGTCCCTTAAACAAAACCATCCCTTTCGGGTTCAAATAAATCTCATCGGCGACGCTGGCAAGGTAATAGCCTTTTTGGTCGAAGGAATTTCCGTAAGCAACAATAAACTTATCTGATTCCTTGAAGGCCTCGAGTTTATTCCTGATTTCCCCGGTAGTTGCAATTCCGGCAGGGATGGTCTCCATATCTATGAAAATACCATCAATATCCGGATCTTTGGCGGCCTTATCGATATTAGCGAGGATCTCGTTCAAACCTGCCGGCTTGTTCGATTGCATATTGGCAAAATCGAAACCTTCGAAAGGGTTGTCGGTCCCCCTGTCCCTTATGGGTGTTTTCCAGTTTAATTGGAGCACCGAATGAGGTTTTACGCTCACGGTTTCGGTTTCCGACATTGCAATGATGCTGGAAATCAATCCGGCCATAACAAGAAAAATCAAGAGAATAGTAAGCAAAGTGCCTGCAAACGAGGCAAACATAAATTTTAAAAACTGTTTCATACTAATTATATTTTTTTGGCGAAATAAAAATTAATTACAAGATTATCAAAAACAAAATCGGCGAACTGGGGAAAATAATCGGTGAAAACGCCATTTTCATCCCGCATTATTAAATCATTACAATATTAACATAAAATTGTGGATAATTAAGCCATGTTTTTCAGGAAACTTCAAAAACTATTATGATTTTTATGATGTTGAAACTATGATGACATTTAACAGGATTATATCGAGAGCAAAGATGAACCGCAGTGTTATATTATCGTTGCTGATGCTGTTGATCAGTTCCGGTTCATATACCTTCTCCGGAAGCTTTCGCCCCGGGATAAAGCTGGAAACCAGAAAGCCCCTTTTCCAAAAGTCGTATTCCAATGGTCTTTTCGGTATTAAGCCTGTCGGGGCCTTGGTTTTAAAAACGAAGCCGGATGCGGTTGGCGGATTCAAATTAAAACCATCGGGCAGTATTTTAAAAAATGGTGTTTTCAGGCTCGAGGATATGGCTCGCTTTCTCCACGAGAACAATAAAACTATTTCGTATAAGAGATCAATGGGAATTGCTTCGATTTACATAGAGGAGGCGAATAAGGAGGGCATTAATTATGATGTGGCGTTTAGCCAGATGTGCCTCGAAACCGGGTTCCTGAATTATGGCGGTGATGTCGATCCCGGGCAAAATAATTTCTGTGGTCTGGGAGTTACAGGCGGCGGTGTTAAGGGCTTATCCTTCGAGGACGAGCGCAAGGGAATACGGGCTCATATCCAGCATCTTAAGGCCTATGCTTCCACTGATAAACTAAATACTGAATTAGTTGACGAAAGATTCCGTTTTGTGAAAAGGGGAAGCGCAAAAAAAGTTGATGAACTAACAGGCAAATGGGCAAGCGACAAAAATTATGGGAAGAAAATCAATAATATCCTCAGAAGGATCGATAAATTCAGCAAGAGTGAATAAATTACTGAATTTCGTGATAAATAATTGATAAAAACTTAAATGCCCTATCCTTATTTTTTACTTTTGCCTTACAAAAACCATTGGTATTGAATAAGAATATAGTGTTTTTATTATTGGGCAGCAATATTGAACCAAGGATGAACTATCTTAGGGAAGCCGAGAAGTTAATCAATCAAAGACTCGGAAATGCCGTTAGTGCTTCGTCGGTTTATGAAACAGAAGCCTGGGGCTATATTTCTGAAAATGCTTATTTAAATAAACTGATTTCAGTCGAAACCACTAAGGATGCTTTTGAAACTCTGGAAATATTGATTGAAACAGAGCAATTTTGCAACAGGCAAAGGACTGGTTCCGATACTTATTCCGACCGCACACTCGATGCAGATATAATTTATTTCAATGAAGAGATAATAAATACGGATAAGTTAACAATACCGCACCCGCGATTACAGTTGAGGAGGTTTGTATTGGAGCCACTATGCGAGATAGCAGCCGATTTTATTCATCCCATTCTAAAATTTAACTCGTTACAGTTGCTTGAAAAGTGCACCGACAACACAAAAGTGGAAAAGTTTTAATGAATTATAATTTTATCTCCATAGAAGGAAATATCGGAGCAGGCAAGACCAGCCTTTCCAAAATGATAGCAAAGGATTATAATGCCAAGTTGATTCTCGAGCAATTTGAAGACAACGCATTTCTCCCAAAGTTTTATAAGGAACCCGATAAATATGCATTTCCTTTGGAGATGTCGTTTTTGGCATCCCGATTTCAGCAGTTAAAAGACCAGTTGGGCGATAGGGACTTGTTTAAGACCTTCACTATATCAGACTATTACATAATTAAATCTTTGATTTTTGCAGGAAAGACACTTGCGTCCGACGAGTTGAAATTGTATAATAGGTTTTTCCAAATAATTCATTCACAATTACCCAAACCCGATTTGTTTGTTTTTCTTTATGTTGACACACCAAGGCTTCAGCAAAACATCAAAAAGCGCGGACGGCCTTATGAACAGGATATTCAAAACGAGTATCTCGAAAAAATCCAAAGCGGATATTTTGATTTCATGAAACACCAACAACAAGAAATGCGAATCTTAATTTTAGATACAAATCACCTGGATTTTGTTCATAACCCTAATCATTATAAACTTATAACCGACACTATCAACAATGAATATGATGTTGGTATTCATAGGGTGATGTTTTAAGGGTGCAATAGTTCAATAGGTTAATGGTTTAATGATACAATGGGATA
>JAADIS010000119.1 GCA_013151215.1 Chlorobiota bacterium
TTAGGTATATGATTGCCTAAATTATATCATGAAAAAATGAATGGTATCGCTCTAGTTAAGAATAATTATCAGTCGTATTTAGAATTGCTGACCTTTTCGTCGCCAAAATACAAGATATCATGACTCTGACAGAACTACGTTATATTGTCGCGGTAGCACGCGAACATCATTTTGGTCGAGCCGCTGCCGCGTGTTTTGTGAGTCAACCCACATTAAGTACCGCGGTTAAAAAACTGGAGGATGAGTTAGAGATTCGTATTTTTCAAAGAAGTAAAAACGATGTCAGCGTGACGGATGTTGGCAAAAAAATTATAACGCAAGCTCAGCAAGTTTTAGAAAATGCTGAAACGATTAAACATATCGCTGCCCAAGGCAAAGACCAGCTCAATGGTGCCATACATCTGGGGGTTATCTATACGATCGGCCCTTATTTATTGCCACACATTATTCCATTAATGCATGAATCCGCCGCTAACATGCCGCTCATCATCAGCGAAGATTATACGACCAAGCTCACCGATAAATTAAAAAGTGGTATATTAGACGTTATTATTATATCGCTCCCTTTTCAAGAGGCAGGCATCAGTACAAGCCCCGTATATGATGAACCCTTTATTGTCTTACTCACATCCCTTATCGCAAAAAAAAGTCATCAAATTGTCAATGCTTGCCAAAGAAAACTTATTACTGCTAGGTAAAGATCATTGCTTCCGTGAACAAGTGTTAGCCGCCTGTCCCGAGTGTAACGACGCCATCCTTAGCCAAGGGTCTTTACAAGCCACTATTGAAGGGAGTTCCTTAGAAACCATTCGTTATATGGTCGCCAGTGGTATTGGTATTACCGTACTACCTTGCACGGCGGCAAGTGCTGACCGCTATGCGCAACGCTTAGTAAAAATAGTCAGATTCCTCCATGGATATTAGCCATCTGACTGGTATTTTATTTGCTTATTTAAAAGTGCATGAAATTTAATGTGCTAAGTCATGCCAATTCACATTCAGCTCATGGCGACAAGTTATATTTTAGATTGAATTCACTCCAAGGAAAAAGACCATGTTACAGAAAAATTACGACAGCTTATTTATGTTTATCGCTTTTGTTAGTGGCCTGGTACTGAGTATTATTTTTAATCCACTGGTGGGATTGCTTGTACTATTGTTAACCGTATGTAGTATTTCATTGATACAAAAATTTATCAAAACCAAGGTGCAAGCCATCGGTTACTCACATAAGGCGAAGAGATAGTCACTCAGCATCAACGCCAGGCTTCCTGTAAAATACTGACATCAAGCGATGTCGACTATTTTTTAGGATAAAACGGAGTAAAATATTTTACTGAAATTGCACTTTGGGTATACTGTCACAACAATAATGATTTTTCCCGGTAAACAGCTTGGTTTTTCCATAAACCATTTGTCCATTGATGTGTATTTCGCCGTACAATTTTCATACACATCGTCTCTTTAAAAAATAATTTACTTTCTGTCAATAATTTATCAGAAAGTAAACAATCCATTGCTCAATCGTATCAGAAAATTTCAGCCATTGATTTTTCCAAGCTTCGAGGTCTTGTTAATAATCGTCTTGAAAAATTACAAGAATAAAATCGTAATGATACACCAATGATCAATCAATGCATAAACATCAAAAAATCCGCGATCTCTCATCACGCATAAATCAAGGCTTGATGAATCGCAGTACGTATGATTTTGCTATTGACATCATTCGCTGCCGGGTATTGCTGTTTTAATTGATCACTCATCGCGTTTAAAGCATTCACGGCCTTTTCATTCAAAGTGATTTGTTTTACGATATTGGCACCAGGGTCCAACCACTCTTCAGCAATGGCATTCCAATAGCCTGGTATGCCGTGTAAGCGTACCATGGCCTCTGACACCCACTGGCTTTGCAAGCGCGAAGAGAGGCCTTGGCGCAATAAAGTCGACCGAATGTCATCGAGCATCCCCTGTGGCATTCTGACCGATACCCGCTTTTTTAGTGGCGGAGTATCTTTTGGAGGCAGAAATAACTTCGCCATGCCTTACGATTCCTCCTGAGCATCTTCTAACAATTGATAAATAATTTGCCAAGCGGCCAATACGTCTTTAGGTCGTTTAAGATTAAGTTTCATCAACTCATTTTTATGTTCCTCAAGTTCTGGCAATTCCACTGTCGCTTGAATTATTTTGACAATCACCGGAATATTCGTCGTTTTTTTCAAGACCAAGCCATAATGTTCCAGCTTTTCCGATTTTTTCACCGTGGTGTTTAGAGGCGACTTTATTTTTTTTTTCAATTGATTAAACGTGTAGGGAACACCGTTTTTTAACTGCGAAATTAATGCATGACGTTCACTGATATCATCCATGGATGATATATTATAAGCCACTTCCAATGATCGAATGGTCCCGCTCTCTATTGCCTGCCGAAAAATAGGATCATTTTCTCTAATGACTTTGGAAAACCATGTTGATTGTGTTTTTTTCAACGACAATAAGCTCATTAATTTACGCACAGAAATGGCTGCATTCGATTGTTCTTCCCAGGCTTGAACCACTCGCGCCACATTACTCAAGCGTTCAGCTAAGGACAAATCTTGGCGATCCTCATTTTCCCGCCATTGCAATACACTGCGCATGAGTTTATCCGGCTTATTCGCTAGAATATGAGCCGCAATTTGTTTCTCATCCAAAATAAAATGTGCGAGCGTACGGCGATGCCCCGCCACTAAATGAAACACCATTTGCTCCATATAAACGGTAATCGGGTTTAATAAACCTTCAGCAGAACCAATACTTGCCGCAAATTGCGCGAGAGAAAGGTATTCTTCTATTTTTCTTTCTTTATCTGCGGCGCTGGAAAAAAAAGTGCTGATTTCTGTCGTAAGCTTTTCCTGTACGTCTTCATCAAATTCACTGGCTATCAGTTTAGGACCATTTTTAACATCATCCAGAGTGATTAAATAACGGCGCGAATTTTCTGGATCCTGTTGCACGACCTCTAAAGGAATCGATTGAACATTTAAATGTCCTCCCCCTTCGGTATGACTGGCTAGCGCTTCTGTCCATTTTTTTGCACCACCAATACCTAATGGTTTTGCCATCGCAAATCTCCCTTATTCACTCTCGAGTTTTTCCTCGACATACTGACACATAGCAACGGCTTGCACTCTCGCCGAATTTTTCTTGCTAAATTCAAAAACACTTTTTGGTCGAATACCTTTCACATCCCGCTCAGGAAACGCCGTCAAATGGCTCAACCAAGCCGACTTTGGAAAGACAATCGGCTCGTGCAGATCCAGCATATTGGTGAGGTTATTTTCATGGAGTTTCGTTGGCCGTACCATATTGGGCAACAAGCCAATCAACGATAACGGTATCACAGCTTTAGAGCGAGAATAATTTTCCTGGCGGATCACTTGCAGCATCGCATTAATACCTTGAATATCTTTTTCTTCCGGTTTAAAAGGTACCAATACATCGCTAGCCGCTCGCATCGCCGCCCTAAAAATGGGACTGCGACTTGGACCCGTATCTAATAGGATGATATCATATTCTTCTCGCACTTCTTCAGAGGATAAAAACGAATGCAAGCGGTTATGCACACGTGCGTCCAGTTGACCATCGGTCTGATTAAATTCAATATTCACTTCTTCAAGTAATTGAGGATGGCCGCACATGAGTTCAACAAAACCGCCCTTACCCACCTGTTCGGTTAACCAAGAAGTATATGGCAAAACCGCTTTACCATAAAAAATATCGGCAATAGTTGATCGCTCATTCACTCCCCATTCGGGATTGTATTCCGGATGCCGGGGCGGTAATTGTCCGCCCACCACATTGGGTACATCCTCCATCCCGACCCATTGATCCGTGGTATTACATTGCATATCCAAGTCAATGACTAGCACCCGCTTTTTGCGAATTAAGGCAAACCATTCCGCCAGCAAACCGACGCATAATGTCTTGCCAACACCGCCTTTTTGATTCATTGACGCAATAATTGGTTTTTTCTGTTGATTGTTCACTTGCCAAGAACTCCATTCATCACACACTCTTCAACATACAGTATGCTAGCATACGGATGCTTGATATACCAATGTGTCACGCTTATACTCTTTATCAACGACAGACAAAGGTTAATCAATGGATAATCGTGACATTGACTCTTGGGTTGAGTCTATGCGTGCCCGAGGCGAATCAGAAGAAAACATCGCCATCGCCATCAAGTCGAGAGAAAATAACAATATAAGACAAATGGCAGGCAATACATCGACTAAGCGTACTCGCGAGGTAAATGAGTCATTACAAGCCATACTCAAGCGCATTGAAAAAAACCGTCAAACGCGCTTATCGACTGAAGCCAAAGATTTCATTGAAGAGACGCTGCCTCTCGAAGATCCATTCAACAATCTTTGGTTTTTAATTTCCCCCCTAGTACAAGCCGGTCTTCCCCACCGCAAACCTCGCAGTAATGAATTTACACGGGTCAATGGCCGACTGACATTATCGATGATGGCCCCTCAAAAAATTGGCTTACCTTCCGGCGTTCCACCTCGCTTATTGCTGATGTATATTTGTACCGCTGCCAAACAAAACAACAGCCGGGAATTACTGCTCGGGAAAGGCATACGTGACATTCTGCATAAACTACATGTCCCCATCACCACAGGTAAACGTGGCAGTGTAAAAAGTTATACTATTCAGTTACAACGATTGCTAGCCACCCATTTTACTATTATCGAAAACATCCAGAAATCACCGCAGAGACGCGCGGCGATGCAAATTGAACAGGCGCAAATCGTTGATAAGGCCCGTTTGTGGTGGGATAAAGAAGGCGATAGTGGCGCCTTTCTTTATCTCAATGAACAATTCTTTAATTCGATTAATGAATCCGCTGTCCCCTTGGATACCAATGCCATCATTAAACTTAAGAATAGCCCCATGGAACTGGATATTTATTGCTGGCTCAGTTATCGCCTTACCCGTATGAAAAAGCCAACTATTGCTCCATGGGATGCCTTAATGGACCAGCTCGGTGCCCATTACAAAGAACGAAAAACCTTCAAATTTAATTTCTTGCAAGCACTAAAATCGGTACTTGAAGTTTATCCCAATGCCAAAATCCAAGAGCACAAGCGCGGCTTACTGCTGTATCCTAGCTTACCGCACGTGGCTAAAAAATTGACCAAACAATAAACGGACCTTGCCCCGGTATAATGAACACCAAGTTATCCTAGGAGGCTATCGTAGAAGGGTTTGAATGGGGTGAAGAAAAAGACAAGATAAATCAACGTAAGCATGGCAAATACCTGGCCAATATCGGTTTTAACGCCTTAAATGAAGCATAAGCCGAAAAAGGCATCCATTCATATTTGATTTTTCGCCATCAGATTTCAATGGTTTGTCGACAAACGCCATAAAGGGAGGCCATCTGCTTAATCGATTGGCCTGCATGATTCAGCAGCACGGCATTGGCGCAAATTCTTGTCCAAACTAAGGGATGGGCTCGATTCATCGCTTGGAGGCTGATTATCTCGGCTTCCGTCAAACTTGATATAAATAACATGATAAAATAATTCACTTTCATGTAATGCTTACATCATTGTAGCGACATTTCATAAAAAAACTATTTTGTTAGAATAATTATGGTGACCTACTTAATTGTTGTGGTTCAATGGTATTTTCAGACATGACACACCTTTATCATTTGATATTGCCATTGTTGGTTGGCTTGTGGTTTATTTCTCATCGTCTGTTTCAACCTCGCCACTCCAGCCAGATGCTTTAGCGTGTTCCAGTGCTTCATTGTGAATTCTCTGGTGACGATCAAACAAATCTTTTGGCAAGTGGCTCACCAGGCAACCATATTTATCCCACTCGGCATTTACCTTTTGTAACAAAGCGTCAACCCCAGCGAAGTTCCAGCCTTCACAGGTCTGCGTTTCTGGAATCAGTTCAAATACCCAAGCATCGCGAATGATCTTGCCAATGTTTGTCATACCAC
>JAADIS010000019.1 GCA_013151215.1 Chlorobiota bacterium
CTTCCTGATGGTAAATTTGCTATGCCCACATTTTTTACATTTAAACCCATCTGCCCATTTTTGTTCTGACAAATACGCCAAACAAGAGTGGTCATCAGGAAACCTATCTGTAAACTCTAAAATATTTTCTCCTACAAACTTCATAATGATTAGATTTTAATCAAACTTAGGCTTACAATATAAGAAATTATTTGAACACCTCAGAAAATAAATTAAAATGAATAAAATCAAGTACACACTATTTTCAATATTTTCAATAATTAATAGTGTTTTATTTAGCCAAGTCAACTTGTACAATAATACAGTTTATGCTAATGGTCATGCAAGTTCGCTTGGCCAAAATAATATATCAAATGGATGGGCTTCATTTTCTTCTGGCTCAAACTCAAGTGCAACCGGAGACTTTTCAACAGCCATTGGTTATTATGCCATTTCTATTGGTGATGATGGTTTTGCCTTTGGTGGTAAAGTCAAGAGTGCAGCTGGTGGGTATAAGCCCCCGTCCAAATACATTACCAAAGTAAACTAAAAATTGTTATCGGAGGATAACAGTTCCAGGTTCTGAGGGAATAGTTCGTAAAGTTTGTTGGCTTTGTTGGCTTTTCCACTTCTTCAATTACACTTTCCTGGAATTTACCGAAAACTAATTCGTCTTAAAACGATAATCTATCTTGCTTAAATCCTCATTTGCCTTAACAATTTTTTGTTTTAGGTTTTCCTTGTAACCCGACAGTTTCCCCGCAAGTTTCTCATCTGCCGTTGCCATCATTTGTGTAGCCAGGATTGCAGCGTTTAGTGCGCCGTTTATCCCCACAGTTGCTACGGGTATTCCCGGAGGCATTTGAACAATGGCAAGCAAAGCGTCCATGCCGTCGAGAGTGGCATTTATTGGGACACCGATAACCGGTATTGTCGTCATGGCAGCAATTACGCCCGGCAGATGAGCTGCCATGCCCGCTCCTGCTATAATTACTTTTATTCCCTTGTCCTTTGCGTTTCTGGCAAATTTCTCCACTTCTTCCGGTGTCCGGTGTGCCGATAAAGCGTTCATCTCGAAAGGGATTTCCAATTCGTCGAAAAATGAGGCCGCCTTTTCCATCACTTTCAAATCGGATGTGCTTCCCATAATTATACTTACAACCGCCTTCATAGTTTTTTTATTTGAAAAGGACAAAATTAATTTTTTCGATCAAATGATGGTGATTTTTGTGATTTGTTTGTGTATTTTATTTCTCGATTTGTGTTTTTTGAAATATGACAGAAAATCAGAACCCCAAAACTTGATCAATTATCGGTTTCAACATAGAGTCCCCTTAGTCCTTAAATTCCTCCAACTCCATCCACCTTAATGTTTTATCATCCAAGATATCTATTATTTCAGACACCCTGATCGATGTTTTTTCCAAATCGTCGTAGTCGAGTTTGCCTGAATTGAGTTTGTCCTCAAGTTTGGCTTTTTCATTTTCCAACTCGGCAATATCTTGTTCTAGTTGTTTATGTTCAAGATTTTCTTTGAAGGTGAGCCTTGTCTTGGGCTTTTCGTTTTCCCTTTTGGGACTTTGTTTTCCCTCTTGTTTTTCCCCCTCTGTCTTTATTTTCTTTTCCTGCTTTTCCAGCCTTTTTTGCTCAAATTGATATTCGGTATAATTGCCGTAAAAATCTTTTATCTCGCCTTCACCTTTAAAAATAAAGATATGATCTACCAGTTTGTCCATTAAATACCTGTCGTGAGAAACCAAAATTACACAGCCCGGATAAGAGGCCAGGAAGTCTTCAAGAATATTTAAGGTTTCTATGTCCAAGTCGTTGGTAGGTTCGTCGAGGATTAAAAAGTTAGGGCTCTTGATTAGGACAGTCAAAAGGTACAATCGCCTTAGCTCGCCCCCGCTAAGAGTATAAACATAGTTGTTTTGGACCTTTGGCTCGAAGAGGAAATGTGTTAAGAAGCTGGAGACGCTTATGGTTTGGTTTTTGCCAATTTTTACCACCTCGGCAATATCGCTAAGTATATCGATCACTTTTTTGTTCTTGTCGAACTTTAGACCATCCTGGCGATAATAACCATAACTAATTGTTTCTCCCTTAGTTATGCTGCCTGAATCGGCTTCAGTTTGGGCCGTAATAATATTTAACAGAGTAGATTTCCCACATCCGTTTGCACCTACTATTCCGATTTTTTCGCCTTTTTTAAAGGTATAGCTCAAATTATTTATCAGATGCTTGCCACCATAGGATTTTGATACGTTTTTTAGTTCTAGGATCTTATTACCAATCCTTTTGGCCTGGACGTCAAACTTCAATTGCCTATCCGTTATTCCGGATTTGGCTATTTCTTCTTTTTTATAAAAGGAGTCTATCCTCGATTTGGATTTCGTTGTCCTCGCCTTTGGCATTCTTCTCATCCAATCAATTTCCTTTCTGACAAAATTTCTTGCTGTATCTATCGATTTTTGTTCCGATGCTTGACGTTCGGCTTTTTTCTCCAGGAAATATGCATAGTTGCCCCGGTAGGTATAGATGTTGCCCCTTGTCATTTCCATGATGCTATTGCAAACCTTGTCGAGGAAATATCTGTCGTGGGTAACCATCAACAGTGTGGTTGCCGAACTCGAGAGATACTCTTCGAGCCATTCTATCATATTGATATCCAAATGGTTGGTTGGTTCGTCCAAAAAGAGCATATCTGGTTTGTCCAAGAGTGTAAAAGCAAGTGCCAGTCGTTTTTTTTGCCCACCCGAAAGTAGTTTTATGCTTTGGCCCGTATCGTGCAGGCCAAAACGGCTCAGCATCTGTTTAACTCTTTCTTCATAGTCCCAGGCATCAAACCTGTCCATCATCTCGCTGGCTTTGTCTACTTCCGCTTGCGTTTGATTATTGTAATTCTCAGTTTGCTTTTCGATTGCAGCTTCATAGTTTCGTATTATCTGCAGTGTTTTGGAATGGGATGTCTCGAAAAGTTGGTCAATTGTTAGTTCGTCGTCAAATTCAGGCTGTTGCGATAAAAAGGCAAAACTAATATCTTTGTTTATAATGTAACTGCCATCGTCGGGGGTATCTAGTCCGGCGATAATTTTCAACAAGCTGGATTTCCCGGTTCCGTTCCTTGCTATCAAAGCCACTTTGTCGCCTTTGTTTAAACCGAAGCTTATGTTCTCGAACAGTATAAGTTCGCCATAATGTTTTGAGAGATTTTCTGCTGATAAGTAGTTCATTATCTAAAATACATTTTGAAATGGCAAAAGTAAGGTAAAGAAAAAGAATAATTACAAATTAATTACAATGAAAACAGCCTCTGTTGTTAATGTATTAATAAGAAAAATACTACATATAAGGCATATAGAAAAGACTATTATCCAATTAATTATTCGTGCTCGGTAAATGTTAAATTGTGGATAATTATTTTAACAAATAATAATTATGGAATATATTTGCGGCAGTAATATATACTATGAAGATAACAAAAACATTAATGTTCATATTGGTTTTGTGGGTGCTTGGATCATGCGGCCAAGAGAAGGAAAAGGCCACTGAAGCTGCTGAAGACAGAATAGAGGGCACGCTTGAGGACTTGTCGGGCATCCATGATGCGGATAGTCTTGCGATGATGGCGAATAATGATATTTCCGAGATGGGCGATAAAATGACCAATGCTGAGAAAGGGAGGTTTTATTCCCGGTTGGGTGTTTTATATTATCAGCATTCAATGCTGGAAAAAGCAGATTCGAGTTTTTTTGTTGCTCAAGAAACCTATGTGATACTTGGAGACAGCTCCAATGTTTCGCACATGAGGATGAATAGGGCCGCAATGAACGAAATGATGGGCAGATATGATAAAGCAGTTGAAATATATATGGAAGTCATCGACTTTTTCAAACGGAAGAAAGACAGCCTGCAACTGGCAAACTCATATTCAAATCTGGGGGTAGCCTACGAGTCGATGGAAAATGCTGAAAAGTCTATCGAATATCATAAAAAGGCTCTGCGGATAAGAAGGATTATAAAGGATACGATTAATATTGGTTATTCGTTGAACAACATCGGAGTAGTGTTTACTGAAATCATTAAGGATGTAGATTCCGCTTTGGTATATTACACTAAGGCACACAATATTTTCAAGGGTACCAAAGCACTATGGGAATCGGCTACCGTAAGTGCCAATATAGGCCATATTTATGTTGATCTTGAGCAATATGATAAGGCTGAAAAATATTTTAACTATTCATTTAAGATATTTGACTCGATAAAAATTATTCAGGGGAAGGCGGAATTATTACGAAGTTTTGGTCAGCTATATTTTGCTAAAGGAGAAGATCAGAGGGCGATAGAATCTTTGAATGAATCGCTTAAGTTGAACGAAAAAGCAGAGAACAAGAAGGAAATCCTTGAGATTAACAGAATACTTTCTAAAATTTACATATCCAGATCCGATTATGCAAATGCAATAAGAACGATGCAAACGGTCAATAAGCTGGGCGATTCCTTACTTAATATCGAAAAACAAAAGGCGATCGCGGATATTGAAACGAAATATCAGGTCAAAGAGAAGAACAAAACCATTGAAGTATTGCGGCTAGAGGAGCAATTGCACATAAAGCAAATACGAAATCAAACAATGCTAATAGTTTCGTTATCAGTGATATTTGTTTTGCTAATTATTGTTTATAATTTTAAGACCCGACAGAACAAGCTCAATCAGAAGCAGTTGCGATTGGAGCTGCAAAACTATTTGCTTCGTATTGATGAAATGCAAACAGAAATTGATGAAAAGGGCGACTGCAATAAGTTTACTGACGAAAAACTAAAAGAATTCGATCTGTCGGAACGGGAGACCGAAGTGTTGAAATTGATCGCACAAGGCTTTAAGAACATTGAAATAGCGGACAAGCTTTTCGTTTCCCAGAATACGGTCAAGACTCACATAAAGAATATTTATGTAAAGCTGGACGTAAAAAATAGAGTTGAAGCCTTAAAAAGAGTTGATATAGTTTAGCGCGGTATTTTAAGATATTTCGCACATTTTTGTTCTAATTCCCTCATATAAGCTGTCAAAAGTGGCCTCTTTCCTGGTAACATATAGGTGATATTTATAACTCATACCTAATCAGCAGTATATATTACGCTTGCCTAACCATATATTCTGGGTCATTTTAAAAAATCACCCTTTTGGGTGAGGGATTCCCCGGTTTTTTATTGGTGATTTGCAAATTATTATTCAGGATTTGTTTTTAATTTCTCAAAGGCGGATCAGGATTATAAAAAGAACTTTTCAGAATTAATCAATATTTAAAAACAACTTAGTATGAAAAAACTTTATTTAGTGTTATCACTTGTTTTAATCGGGGCAATTGCCCAATCGCAAAATGTATTCAATAAGGGTGGGTATGCCCTAAATGCCGGAATCGGATTATTGTCGGGAAACGGCTTTATCCCATCGCTCAACATTAGTGGTGAAGTCGGGATTTTTCCAACCGGCGATGTAGGCTTGTTATCGGTAGGCGGAATATTGGCCTATAAATATTCAACCTATACATATTCGTGGTGGAACCAAAACTACAATTACCACCAGATGGTAATCGGACCTCGCGCCATTTGGCATTTACAGACTTTTGAGAGTAAAAAATGGGATGCATATGCAGGAATAGGCTTTGGTTTGAGGACGTGGTCGGAATATGTGTTGAACAACGACCTTAGCGACCTGGAACGGACTGCCCGTGTATCACCTTACGGTGAAGCTTTTGTTGGCGGAAGAATGATGCTTAAGGATAAATTCGGCTTATTCGCCGAACTTGGATATGGTACCCTTTCATCAATAAAATTCGGTGCGACCTTTATGCTGAAATAATTGAAACAAAACAAAACCAACAAATAATATTTTCGGATTTAGTATTTGATTCTTAATAGTAATTTATGAATTTTATAATAATATTGGTTCTTGCGCTTGCAAATACCTTTCAGTCCAACAATAAACAAAACCTTCAGGAATACCAGTTTAAATCGGGTATGATAAGATATAAACTTGAAGGCAGGATTAATGGTACGGAACTGATTTATTTTGATGACTACGGAAAATCATTTTACGATTTAAAAACAATCGATAATGATGATAGTAGGTCCGAAAATATTACGCTTAGGATTTTGCGTGCCGATACCATATTGATTTTAAACAACATAGAAAATGCTGCCACAGAGTCGGTAATTTCAGATTTAAGGCTGAAGACCAAGCACAACATTATTTATCCTGAACTTTTGTTCGAAATGGGTTATAAGAAAACGGCAGTAGAAGAAGTGTCGGGAACCCTTTGCGATAAATATACCGGTGAAAACGGTAGCATGTGGGTGTGGAACAACATCATATTAAAATCGGAGATGGAAATAATGGGCATAGTAGTAAAATCCGAAGCAGTTGAAATAATTACAGGTATCGATATCCCCAAGACCAAATTTCAAATATCAGGAGATTACAAAATAAATAAACAATAACTAATATAAATTTAAGAGAAATGAAAAGATTAATTAATTCAGTTTTAATGATAGCGCTTGTTAGCCTGCTATTAAGTTCCTGCGGAGGTAAAGATACTATTTCACCAACACCTAATCCCGACGGCGGCCAGCATGAAGTGTTGTGGAGTTACGATCTCGGTTTTGGCGGTTTAGTGGATGTTTTGCCCGCCGTTGACGAAAATGACAATATCTATTTTTCTATGGTCAAGGAAGACGGAGCTACAGTAGTTACCGTGGCTTTGGATAAGGATGGCGCAAAAAAATGGGATAACACAGTTGAAGGTTCAAGTACTGATAAAGTAACCTATGCCGACGGTAAAGTATTTGTTGTTACTGATTCCCCAACGGCTATCCATTGCCTTGATGCCTCAAGCGGAAACACTATATGGACTAAGGATCTTACCGCAGATTACGATTTTGAGTGGATGCCGAGATTGGCCTATAACAACAATAAGTTATACGTTTCATCAGGTCAGTTTTTTTATGGCTATTTAATGGCTATTGATGCTGACGGCAACGAATTATGGGTAAAACAAGGCCCGACAATGGGAGCAAGCTTTAACCTTAGTGTTATCGGTAACCAATTGTTTTTTATGGACGATCAGTATCTTTTCCGCTACGACGATAATGGTTCATCATGCGATTCCGTATGGGCATTTCAACTGCCAAACCTTAAAACCGGGAATAGGGACAGAAGTATGATAACCCTACTGGATCTTCCGATAGGTGCCGATGGAAATATCTATTTCCGTGAAGATAATATTACTATCGTATCGCCTGAAGGACAACTCGTTAATTCCATAAACCTGGATGCATCTTATAACGAAGGTTATGCGAGCAACATCCTCCTTACATCCGACAATGATATTATTGTCGGAAAAGGAAACCTTGTGAAGATGAGCAATAATGGTGATGTTATTTGGGAAAGCAATATTAACGACGGGCTAATTATTAACCCCTCTTTTGCTACTGCTCCCATAATATCTGCTAACGATAATTTCTATGACGCACAGTTATTTGGTCTTTATTGTGTAAAATCCTCGGGTGAACTAGATTGGAAAGTAAATGCCGAAACTGGTGGTGGTACTGAATACGGCAACTTGCACACACCGGTACTTACTCACGATGGAAATATTATCAGCGTTTCTGCGGAGCAAAAAATGGTTCGCTGTTTCAAAGGTGATGGTAAAGGACTCGCAACTAGCGGTTGGCCTAAGCCTTATGGAGACTATGGAAACACCTCAAGCAGATAATGACAATAAAATATTTATAATTTATACAAAAAGCAATGAAAAAATTAATAACCGCATTTGCAATAATAATATCAATTAGTGTGATGTTTTCCGCTTGTAAAAAAAGTTCCGGAGATCCTTTAGATCCAAGTCCTGCTTATAAGGGAAGTTTCAATGTCAATATTAACGGGATAAGTTACAGCACCCTTAAAAGTGATGTATATGAAATGGACGAAGGCGTAACATTTTATGCCGATGATAAAAAAGGAGGGCAATTTCAAATTGCAATTCCGAATATTCCGGCAGTTGGTGAGACTGCTACACTTGATCTCGAGGCCCCAGAAAATGCTACGATGGTCTTGGTAGCACTAGGGCCTATTGACGGTTACTCCACTTTAGTAGCCGGTTCAGGAACGGTGAAGCGCGAGTCGGCTGATAAATATACACTTGCCAATATCACTCTTTTTGGGGGAAATGGATTTACGGATGAGTTCCCTATGAGCGGCACAGTCACTGTTGGCGCCTATGGGAACCGATAAATAACAAGTATTATTATTCATATTTATCATTAAAAACAACATTATGCACAAACTAACCATATTACTATCATCACTAATATTAATGCTTGCGTTCGTCATGGGCGGATGCGAAAAGAATCCTTTTAAACCGGGTGCAGACAACGATAGCCACCCCATTGTATGGCAATACAAATACGATCAACACCAAACGCTCTCGGATGTTGTTCCTGCCATGGATGAAAATGGGAACATTTTCTTCAGTATCCAAAATGGCGAACGACAAAAAGATGTTTATGTCTTTGCGAACGACAAAGATGGGAATGCTTTATGGGATAAACAATATTCGAGCACAAACTATGTTGATTTATCAAGGGTGATGTATATCGACAAAAAAATTGTTTTTGTAGTATCCGTTTATGATGATCTCTCTTATTTTCAAGAGACTATTTATTGTGTAAATGCTGTTGACGGCACAGAAATTTGGCATTATACCCCGGACTTTAAAACTGAGGGTTTAATTGAAGCTATGGCTGTAACATCTGAGTATATGATAGTTGCAGCAAAGTGGGGTGGCGATTATCCCGATATCGATGAACTGCATTATCTTAATCTTTCCAGTGGCGCTCTAGTAAAAAGCATTGACTTCGGCGATAATGATGTCAAACTTATCAGTATTGTTGGAAACAATGCCTATCTAGGAGTGAGATCAGTGGATGCCGCTGGTTTCTATGCACCGCAATTAGTTAAAATGGAGTTGGAAAGCAATCATATTTACTGGACCTACACACCTGAATATGAGGGTGAAGTAAATTATGTTTTTAAGCAAAGGAGTATCCCTCTTGATGCCAACAACAGAGGATATCTAATTGTTCGCTCGCAAAGCGGTGTGGACAATATGTATATCAATATAATAAATGATGATGGGACCTTGGATGAAACAATCACTCTACAGCCGGGAAATTTCAGCAATCCTCTTAATGACCTACTTATTGATAAGGACAATAATTTTTATACAGTGATTGAAGGGTATTCAAAATTATCGCCCAATAATAGTCAATTGTGGGAATTCCAAAGCGGCACCACTGTTCCAAACTCCAGATTCCATACGGGATGTGCAATAGGTAATAATGGTATTGTTTATCATGCCGAGGATGGTGGAATATTAAATGTAAACAG
The DNA here is from genome assembly GCA_013151215.1 of Chlorobiota bacterium. Lineage (GTDB taxonomy): Bacteria > Bacteroidota > Bacteroidia > Bacteroidales > F082 > BM524. The sequence goes on from JAADIS010000019.1 coordinate 9,428, forward strand.
CATAGGTGAAATTGACTGGGCAAAATATGACGAGACAAATTTCACCAAGCCGGGATATCCGCTCTTAACTGAGGAGGGCAATATAGTTGTTGTTGGCGATTTGTTCGTAAGCTGTGTTAAAGGCGACGGAGCAAGAATCCAGGATGCACCTTGGCCAAGGGTTTATCAAAATAACGGAAATACATCAAGTAGATAGAAACAGGATGGATATGAAACAGATCGATTTTTTGAAAGTACTAATTTTTACTATCGTTGTTTTGTTAATACAGTCATGTGATGAGGGAATTCTTCCCAGTCCTGATAATAACACAACCGATAGGCTAATTTGGACATATGATTTTCCCACAGTTATGGCTTTCTCATTGTATAATACTGTTCCTGCAATAGATGAAGTTGGTAATATATATGTACTTGCCGATGTTCAAAGTGGGGGGCTATTGGTTAAGTTGTCTTCATCAGGTACCGAGGACTGGACACTGGATGTTGGCGATTTTCCGCTTTCGCGATTGATATATTTCGAAGGTAAAATATATTATATAAACAATGGCAGCCTTATTTGCCTCAATTCAGATGATGGTTCTCAAATATGGAGCGCAAATGCCCCCGGAGCCCAAGAAATATTTGCCCTGAACTCCGAAAAAGTTTACACCACAAATTTTGTTGACATTGGAGTTTTAGGTCAGACAAATTTGACGGCATACGATCATAGCGGTAATAAAATTTGGGAAACTAAAATTGAGTATTCCGACACTGATTCAATAGCTTTTGCAAACACAATTGCCATAGATGGCAACAGTATCTATGTTGGGATTTACACCGAAGTGGGAAATTCTGAATTTGCAATCATCAATTATATTGATGAAGGAAATACTGTTTCAAAACAATGGACATGGCTTGCCCCGGAAGATTATTCAGTTGGCGGAACAAGTCCAAGAATTAAGGACTTTGCTATCGACGACAATGGCAACCTAGTCTTTGGAATGGAGGATAGCGGTACTGAATATGTATTTTCCGTTAGTAATCAAGGTGTTGAAAATTGGCGCTCTGCTACTTCTTTGTCTGATGTTATCTCAAACGTTGCAGTAGATGGTGATGGCAATTGTTATGTTTCATACGATAGATGCGAAAAACTTGGGCAAGATGGAATTGTCTGGACTTCGGATGTTAAAACCGATTGGCAATATGATGGGCTGGTTTCAAAGTCTCCCGTAATTAGCACGGGAGGAAGTGTGACCTATGAAAATATATCCAGAATTGTTGCTTCCATAAGCCCGGATGGTGAATATTCGTGGGAGCAATTTTGGGGCTGCGAACTCTGTAATGATGAGTTTCATAATATTACTATTAATATTAACGGAGATATTATTGTTGTTGGTAAAGCAAGCATTTATTGCTTTGAAGGAGATGGAACGGGCCTGTCTGAGAAAGGATGGTCAAAAAGATATGGCAATTATGGTAATACATCGTCCAAGTAAAAAAATAATGATAATTTTTGATTAATGCTACCTCTGGTTATCACTTAAGGTGATGACTAGGGGTTTATTTAATAACATAAAAAAAGACTTAAAATTTTCAAAATTATTAAAATGAGAAATTTACTCCTGATTTTATTGGCAATCGGTATTTTGATCAGTCCGATTGCTTGTAAGAAAAAAAACACTCAGCCAAAACCTGACCCGGATCCAATTCCGGACACAACTGAAATAATTATTTCTGAAAACACTAAGGTGATAGATTTGGAAACAAGAAATGCTATCAGTAAAATAGACACGAGTAACTTTACTTTTACTTTTAATGGCTCCACCGACGAGTTAAGTGCATTAAAAGTGGGTGATATTCTGGTTGACAGCGGTTCCGAAATAGTAGCCTATGGATATCTTAGAAAAGTAAAAAAAATTGACTCATCAAGAGGAGAGACCATTGTTGAGACTGAACCTGCCGGACTGACCGAGGCAATATTGCAGGGAAGTATCGATTTTAATAGCGGTAAGCTGAAGATCAGCCAGGTACAGAGGATGGAATTGGCTAAGGGAGTAAAGTTGAAAACCCTTAAAAATACCGATTTTACTGTTTTTGATATGGACTATGATATGGAATTCGGTAGCGGTAACGATAAAGTCAGCGTAAAAGGAAATACCTCATTGTCGATGGAGGTTTTTTTTAAGTTCAAATGGGACTATTGTATTTTGTGCGCTCCGCCGGAGGTTGAAGTCAGCTTATTCGAATCGGGTATAGAACTTGACCAAACTGCATCAATAAATGTCGTGTCGGAATATGGGGCAAGCATTTCGGAGCGAATCCCCTTGGCAACTTTTTATTTTCAGCCATGGACTTTTGCCATAGGACCTGTCCCGGTTGTTTTTATTCCAAAAGTCCAATTGTTTGTTGAAGTTGATGGAAGTGTAAGCGCTGAATTCTCGACAGGGGCGTCCGAATCTTTCAACGGAAGACTGGGCGCAAAGTATACCTCCGACGATGGGTGGAGTACTATTGCCGATAAAACTTTTATATTCGATTATTATCCTCCGCAACTTGATTTGTCAGCTTCGGTAAAGGCAAATGTAGGCCCGGAAGTAAGCCTTATGCTCTATGGTGTGGCAGGGCCTTTCACCAATGTTACCGCTTGCTCACAACTGGATGCCGAGCGTCATACGGGAACGGATAATTGGGATCTCGACTATAAGGTCGGAGTAAAATCAGAAGTTGGTATAAGGGTGGATGTATTCTTGTTCGAGGATGAATGGAGCAATAGTTTTTGCCTTTTTGAACAAAGCCTGATGCATCTCGATAACGAACCCATGGAAACCGGGGTTTTCTTTGAAAATCCCAAAGATGGCGACTGGCTTGGGCTAGGAACGACTGTGGATTTGACTGCCAGGGTAACAGGTGCGACACCGTCCAAACTCGACTTTTATGTTGACGGAAGTTTGCTGGGAAGCCTTGACAGCGAACCATGGATATTGAATTGGAATACCGCATCATCCACTTATGGGGATCACATACTTATTGTAAATGATATGATAGGTGGGGAAATAGTAGCTTCTGATACCATAAACATCAGTTTGCTGAATGCAGAATGGAAAGTTGTTGATTTAAGTCCACTGGGACAAAACAATGAAACAATAAATAAAGACGTATTCTTCTCTGGTTCCGATGAAGGCTGGATGGTTGGTGGAACGGAGTATGGTTTTGGAGGTTATATGCTGCATACTACCGACGGAGGCCTTAATTGGGAAACAATATCACCAACAGGTATTTTAGCGCCAAATACCTTGGATAACATTATTTTTATTAATGAAGGTGAAGTTTTGGCCACTACTATTACAGGTCAGGTTATTACTTCTATGGGTTGGCAGGAGATTAAGTATCCTACTTTGGAGGGATTTGAACTGACCTTTAAAAACTTTGAAGTAAACGATATTGCAATTAGCAATATTGGCAAATTGGTAGCGGTTGGAAATGTTCTCAACGAAAATGCCTATAAAATTATGTACGCAAAGGCAGTATCCGGCGATTATGAGCCCTCAGAAGGACCGAGTATACCGTATTATTATAATGATATGCCTACCAAGCCCAAAATATATTTTAGGAATGCCAAAGGCATAGTTTATAATTTAAAAGATCAATCCAACCCGATTCGTCAATATATAATGCTCAGTGACGATGGTGGTATGAGTTGGGAATCAATGCAGTTGAATGCTTCGGGCATAACCCGCGACGATGATATTTATGGAGCGTTTTTCCTTGATGAAAATAAAGGATGGCTTGTAGGAAGGGAAAGTCAGGGATTTGCCGTTGTTCTTAAAACAACTGATGGCGGACAATCGTGGGAAAAGATTAATGTAGAAGACGTTTACAACTTTGGTTCGATATGGATGCTCAGTACCGAGGAGGGTTATGCCACAGTAAACACAATTAATGTTGGCGATATTGTTAAAACAAAGCTCTATCATACACAGGATGGCGGTTATTCCTGGTCGCCAGTCGATATTGTACACACTCGTCTCCCAATGAAAAAAGTGTTCTTCAAAGGGCCTTATTTAGGCTGTACTGTTGGAGGAGGCTCTGATGTTTTTATGTTCTCGGTTAGTAAATAATTAGTAAATTTGATAGTGTTAAATAAGTAAATATATGAAACAAACATGATTATTATTAATCATAAAATATTATGCATATGAAAAAGATAATTTTAGTATTGAGCGTGTTGATAATTGCCGTTTCAAGTAATTCGTATTCTCAGTTCGGGATTCAGAATAGGATTAAGAATAAGTATAAGGAAATGGGTAAAAAACATGCAGAAGAAGGTTTGAACAAGGCCGAGGACAAGGCCGAGGAAAAAGGCATGGAAGAGGCTGATAAAGGTCTTAATAAAGCAACGGATGCTGCTGCCCCCGGTATTAAAAAAGGCGAAGAAAAGAAAAAGGAAGGTGAAGAATATGTCAATATAGGCCTTGGTAAGTATCAGGAATTTGTTGACGGATACGATGAAAAGGTTGAAAGCAAAGATCCGGCAGATTATAAACGCTACTCTTTTGAATCAGCTATTGTGGAATATTCAATCAATGATTCCAAGACAGAACGAAAGGAAATTTATATCGACATGGGAGGATATAAATATGCCGAGTATGATTATGTAAAGAAGAAAAGGAAAACTCATAAAACTGCTGAGATATTGATTGGCAGCAATATGATAAGCATCGACTTTGAGGAAGAGTCTGCCGTCCAGGTTCATAATCCTGCAGCATTTTATCTTGCCAACCCAAACAGGGATTGGGAAGAATCTTCAAAAAGAATACTTGAGCATATGGGATATGAAATGATTGGGCATGAAACAATAATGAAGAAAGACTGCGAAATTTGGAAACAGGGATCTCACAGGATGTGGATATGGAACGGACTAGCCTTAAAGATAAAAAACGGCCGTAATATTGAGCTTGCAACTAAACTCACCGTTGACGAGGCAGTTCCTGGCGATGTTTTTGAGGTTCCCGAAGGTTTTGAATTTACAGCTGTAGATGCTAAGTCCATGTTCCCGGACTTATCGGACACTTCGGCTATTAAAGGTGATCAAATGTCGGAAGAAGAATGGAATGCCTTGCTCGATGATATCGAGAATATGAGTTATAGCGAGTACAAGGCAAAGGTTTTGGAGGAAGATCCGGGAACGGACGAAGAATCCATAAGACAAGCATATCTGTATTTGAGGCAGGAAGCAAGGCTCAGACATAAGTAGTTAAAAAGGAATAAACAGCAGTTTTTCCGCTTTGCGTATATTTGCATTCTTGATTAGGGATTGAGCAAAAAAAAGACCTTGAAATTTCAAGGTCTTTTTTTATGGATAATATTTTTATTTACGACTGTAAGGCCAGACGTTTGAAGGCCGTAACGGTAAGTCCTTTCTCAACTGATGCAAGATATTGAGCAACAGAAGATTTGGTGTCCTTTATAAAAGCCTGGTTTAAAAGAGTGTTCTCTTTAAAGAACTTATTCAGTTTACCCATGGCAATTTTATCGAGCATGGCTTCCGGTTTGCCTTCCTGGCGTGCCTGTTCCTTACCGATTTCGATTTCGCGGTCAATAGTTTCCTGGCTAACAAAATCCTTGTCTAAAGCAACAGGGGACATAGCAGCAATTTGCATGACTATATCTTTTCCGGCAGCAGCATAATTATCACCAACTTTATTAAAACCGGCTATGGAAGCGATACGGTTGCCCGGGTGGATATATGCATAAACTGATTCTGCTTCAACAAGCTCGTAGTGGGCCAATTGAATTTTCTCGCCAATTTTCCCTGTTTGATCAGTAATAGTTTCTTCAACAGTTCTGCCATTATATGATAATGCTTTTAATGCTTCCAGATCAGCAGCCTTGTTTTCGATTGCTAAGTCCAGAACACCTTGTACATAAGCAATAAAATCAGCGTTTTTTGCGACAAAGTCGGTCTCGCAGTTAACCATGACCGCAGCAGCGAATTTGTTGTCATCGCTTACTTTAGCCAGTACAACGCCTTCACCGGCTTCGCGGTCAGCGCGTTTTGCAGCAACCTTTTGGCCTTTTTTCCTAAGTATATCAATTGCTTTTTCCAGGTCTCCCTCACATTCTACCAATGCATTCTTGCAATCCATCATGCCGGCACCGGTAATTTTCCTGAGTTCGTTAACCTGTTGGGCTGTAATTTTCATTTTACCTACAATTTAATTCTTAATATTTTATTATTTCTTTTTAGAAACAGTTTTCCTGGTTCTTTTTGGTCTGGCAGTTTCTTTTTCGCCTTCTGCTTTGACCTTTACTTTTGTTTTTTCGGCATCAATATCTGCTTGTGCCTCAGCATCTTCTAATGCTTTCGACTTGGCTTTGATGTCTTCGGCGGCAACCTCCGCTTTATGTTCTTCCTCTTTTTTGTCCTTGCTCAGCTTTCTTTCGTTTAGGCCTTCGGCTATCGACTGTGCAACAGCGGTAACGATAAGGGCAATTGATTTAGATGCATCGTCATTGGACGGAATGGCAAAGTCAACAGAAGTAGGGTCGGAGTTGGTGTCAACCATTCCGAAAACGGGGATGTTCAGTTTTTTTGCTTCGGCAAGCGCAATATGCTCTTTGTTGATGTCAACAATGAACAATGCAGAAGGGATACGATTCATATCTGCTATACTGCCCAGGGTTTTTTCCAGCTTGGCGCGCTCGCGCGTTATTTGAAGGCGCTCGCGTTTCGACAAGTTAAGGTAAGCAGGGCTTTTTGTCAATTTGTCGATACCGGTCATCTTGCGGATGGCTTTTCTTACAGTAGCAAAGTTTGTCAACATACCACCTGTCCACCGTTCAGTGATATAAGGCATGTTTATCTTGCTCACGGTTTCTGATACGATGTCTTTTGCTTGCTTTTTGGTAGCAACAAAAAGAATTTTGCGTCCCGATTTGGCAATTTGCTTAAGGGCGTTTTGTGCTTCTTCTAATTTAGCCTGCGTTTTGTACAGGTCAATGATGTGGATACCATTGCGCTCCATGAAGATATAAGGAGCCATGTTAGGATTCCATTTACGACGAAGGTGTCCGAAATGAACTCCTGCATCAAGTAAATCCTCAAAACCTACTTTAGTCATTTTTTTGATTTTTTGTTTACATTCTCTTTAACAACTGCCAAATAGTTCATTTGAAGTTTTGGCAGTTTGGATACTAAACTCGTTCCGGTATAAAGGAAAAAATATTAACGTTTACTGAACTGGAATTTCTTACGGGCTTTTGGCTGACCCGGTTTCTTGCGTTCCACCATACGTGGGTCGCGACGCATTAGTCCGTTCTCTTTAAGAACTGGACGGTATTCCGGATCAATTTTAACAAGAGCGCGGGAAATAGCAAGACGAAGAGCTTCGGCCTGTCCTGTAACACCACCGCCGTCGAGGTTTACTTTAATGTCGTATTTGCCGAGGTTGTCTGTGAGCATAAGTGGCTGTTCAACAACATAATGTAAAGTGGCTGAGGGGAAAAATTCTTTATAATCACGTTTGTTTATGGTAATCTTTCCTTCGCCTTCACTAACGTAGATCCTGGCAATAGCGGTCTTTCTTCTACCGAGTGTGTTAACAACTTCCATTTGTTAATTATCTGATTGATTTTAAATTTATTTTCTTCGGTTTCTGAGCTCCTTGTTGGTGCTCGCTTCCGGCATATACATAAAGATTGCGGAACAATTCGGCCCCGAGCTTGTTCTTTGGCAACATGCCTTTAATGGCTTTCTCTACCATTGCTGTCGGCTTTTTTGCCATAAGCTCGCGCGCTGTCGTACTTTTTTGACCACCCGGATAACCACTGTGGCGAATATAGGTTTTTGATTTCCATTTGTTGCCTGTTAGCCTTATTTTGTCGGCATTGATAATTATTACATTATCCCCGCAATCAACATGAGGCGTGTATTCAGGCTTGTATTTGCCGCGAAGCAACATCGCCGTAGTGGATGCCAACCTTCCCAATACCTCATTTTCGGCATCAATTAAAACCCACTCTTTGTTCACAGTGTTTCTATTGGCACTTACTGTCTTATAACTTAATGTATTCATTATATCCTTATGTTTCTTAAGCTCTTATTTAAATACTCCTAAAAATCGGGCTGCAAAAATAGAAACATTATTTGGTTTAAACAAATTTGCAAACAATAAATTGTTGATATTTTGTTCTGCGACTTAACTGTCAATAATTTAAATAGTTACGCCATAATGATGTTTGTGGTTTTTGATATTGTCCTGTTGCGACGCGGATTCTATATCGATTAAACTACAAATGCTCTTTAATTGCTTTTAATAAAACGCTTTTCGTTTTTACCCCGACAAACTTTTTGACCGGTTTCCCGTTTTTGAATATTATTATCGTCGGGATGTTCCTTATTGAATACTCCCCCGGTGATTTTTTGTTGGCATCAACATCCATTTTGCATATATTTGCCCTGTCGCCAATAGCCTCGGCAAGCTCATTTACTATTGGGCCTTGTATTTTGCACGGCGTACACCAACTTGCCCAGAAATCCACTAAGGTAACCCCTTTCGATATGGTTTTTTTGAAGGTAGCATCAGTCAATATCTTTAACTTATCGCTTTCCGGCATGTCTTTTAACTCTTTTATCATCTTATACCTCTTTATAAAGGCAAATAAAAAAACTATAATTAGTATTCCAAATGGTATCCAAAAATATAAATTCATTTTTGTTAATTGTTAATTAGTTGTATTGTCCTTAAAGGTCTTGGAACGGAAAGTCCCTTGGTTTTTTACTATTTCTTTCTCGATCAATCTTTCCAAGGCATTTCTGTTTTCAATTCCGCTCATGCGGGAAATTTCTCTCCCGTTGTTCATTAGTATCAAAAAAGGTATATTCCTTACACCGAATTTATCGGCCAGGAATCTATTATCGCCTGCATGAATTTTTCCGAGAACAATTTTTCCGGAATATTTTTCCGCAATCTCCTGATAAACCTCATCTTGTGCCATGCATGCCGTGCACCATTCAGCCCAGAAATCAAGAAGGACGATCCCATTGTTAAGGTATTGTTCCCGGTTTACATAGTTTATATCGATAAATGGTTTATTTCGCATAGGGCGGTAAATATATGTAAGAGTTATTTATGCACTTTCTTTATAAACTCCTCAACCTCAGGTACTCCGCCTTGGTAAACCAAATAACCGTTATATGGTTCACGTAAGGTAATCTCATCGTTAATAGGTGTAAGCATCAATCGTTTAACTTCCTCGGGCTCTTCGGTCTGGCCCAAGATCCAACTTAGTTTTACCCATGCCACCTCCGGTAGCATATTGCCTGCCGGAACAATACCTTTGGCCATCATGTCGCGACCGGTATCATAAACAAACATGTGGACATAGCCCCATAAGGTCTGCAGTGTCATAAACATGTGGATCCCTTTCGCATGGGCCCTTTCAATGGCCGGATAAAGTTCTTTGTTGACGTGCCCCAATCCCGTTCCAACAAATATTATCCCTTTATATCCCTTTTCGACCATGGCATCCAATACGTCGGGAGACATGCCCGGATAATAGTAGAGCATGGTAACCTTATCGTGATAATAGGGGAGTATCTTCACGTTTTTATCGTCGCGGCGCTTGTTGTAATTCTTTTTAATAGGGAGTATCTCATTCCTGTTTACCCTTGCCAGAGGCGTGTCTCCAATGGTGCGGAAAGTGGATCGATACGATGAGTGCATTTTCCTGACCCTGGTACCTTTGTGCAAGAGGCCATACTCATCGGAAGTGGGGCCGAACATGCAAACCTGGACTTCGGCAATGTCCGAGTGTCCGGCAGCGCGCATGGCGTGCATCAAGTTAAGAGCAGCATCGGAGCTTGGGCGGTCTGACGAGCGCTGGGAACCTACCAAAACAACCGGCACCGGTAAATTTTGACACATAAAGGTAAGTGCGGCACCTGTATGGTGAAGCGTATCGGTACCATGCCCGATTACTATTCCGTCGATACCTTTTTCTATTTCTTTTCCTATTGCCTTAGCCAGGGCGATATATTGTTTTGGTCCCATATTTTCCGAGAAAACCGCAAAAACCTTTTCGGTATCCAGATTGCAGATGTCGGCAAGCTCAGGTACTGCCCCATAAAGCTCACCGGGCGAGAATGCAGGGATTACAGCACCGGTGCGGTAGTCAAGGCGCGAGGCTATGGTGCCGCCTGTGCCGAACAACTTCACTTTAGGCAAGCCCGGCGTAACAGGAAACTGTTTTTCCGGAATCTTGTAATTGGCTTTCTTATAGCCCGTTTCCTTCATGCTTGTAATATTCCTTATGTCGATACCAATATTGTACCCCGTGATAATTTTCACCACTATATGTTTGTCGTCGTCGTTTTCGGCCCTTGGCAAGACGGTCCCCTCGAAAGTCCCGCGTGTGGTCTCCACTTTGGTGGTTCCCCACACGCGTACCTGGTACTTTTTAAGCACTTCCAGTGCGTCGCCTTTATATCCTTGAAAAATATCTTTGTCCATCATTATATCTCTTTACTAAGTTCCTGAAGGTCGATGTTCCCTATGGCCTGTCCCTTCAATTGCCCCATTATCCAGTTTCGCTGTTTCAACTCATCTATTTCTGTTTTGCCTTCAGCGAATTTCTGTTTTAAAAAAGGGATTCTTGCTAAAATTTCTTCCCTGGGAATTTTTTTATGCTTCAGGTTTGCCAATATCGACTCGAACTCCATCTTAGGATGCTCCATCAGATCTTTCAACATAACTTCCGCAAGAGCGAAATCGTAATTTTGCTCTTTCAGGAATTCAAACAAACGCAACAATATCCTATAATTGAACTCGCCCTCATTTTTGCTTTGCCCTTCGGCAAATTTAAGTTCGTGGCCTAAAAAAGTACCCAGATATGAAGGCTTGACGCCCGTTTTCCCGATGATTTCCTCCATTAAGGGGAAAAGGTTCTTGGAGAAGATATAGGTATATACATCTTCGGGGACTCCCCAGTCCTTTAGTTTGTTATATCTGTCGATAATGTCTTCGGGCAGTTGGCTTTCCAGCTTTTTGATATAGTCGTCTTCCAAAGGAATCGGGGCGGTATCGGTATCGGGGTACATACGGTCGGCACCGGGAAGTACCCTCTCGAATATAGTTGTTCCGTCGCTAAGCGATTTCCTTGTTTCCTCAGGGATGCCTTCAAGAGCCATAATACATCTCTCTTCAATAGTTTCAAGGGCTGTATCAATATCTTCCGCGGCAGCTGCGAAAATTAGCTGGGCATCGCCTTCTTTGGCGAAAAGCTGTTCCCTGACATTCGATAAATCATTGTCGTCGAGCGGATTGTCGATTTCCTCGGAAGTTATGCAGTTCGGTTTTTCCAAACATGCGATCACTTTTAACCTATCGGAAATTTCGTTTTTGAACGTCTTGCCGGGTTGTGTGAACCACGAAAGACATCCCTCAAAAGCAGGCAGGTTGACAGCAATTAGCTTTATTCCTTTACCTGAGGCGGTTTTTAATAATTCCTTCGAGAAATCAAGGTTTCCCGTAATCTCGCAATTGCTGGCCTTCCAATTGTTTTTGTCGATGCCCTTTTCCAATAAAAAGTCTCTCATCCTAAGCAATGACCACTGACGGAACACCTCGTTATGAGTAAGTTCGGGTATCCATTTTGTATGGGCAACCCCTTTGATCTCAACTCTTGAGCCTCCGCGGCAGCTAACGTTGACATCCTGTCGGCCAGCACCCATCCCAGTACGTACTTTTCCTGTGCTTCTGTTTAGGAACCTTATATAATCACAGCCTTCCATGACTTCGTCGGGATTGACGAAATCAGGATATGTAACTGTTTCTATCAAAGGCATCCCCAATCTGTCGGTTTTGTAGATACGGCGGTGGCCGATATCGGAGATTTCCCTGCACGAATCCTCTTCTATGCTCAATTGAATGAGCCTGATCTTTTTCTTAGGCATAGCCAATTCGCCTTCCACACCAATGATGGCGGTACGCTGAAACCCTGTCGGGATGCTGCCGTCGAGGTACTGCTTGCGCGTTATGTGAACCTCGCCCACTATGTTCAGTTTCGACAATAAGGATATCTCAATGGCTATTCCCAAAGCCTCGCTGTTAAGCGGAAATGGCGGAGTGTCGTCAACTTCGTAAGTGCAGGCAGTTTCATTTTTTATTCGATAAACTATTTCTTTGCGGGTGCGGAACTCCATCAAGGCCGTTCCGTCATATTCTCCCAGTTCGCTCAGCGTAGGGCGCATGTGCCGTATTATCTCTGCATCGAAATCATCGCTGTGGTTGAATATCCCGGCAGGGCAGTGGCAAAACATTTTCTCTTTTGTAAGAAGTTGCTGGTGCACTTCCAATCCCGACATGAAACCGATGCGGTCGTAATCCTGCTGTTTGGCCTCGCGGCGGGGAATCCAGCCCGATTCTTTCAGGCTTTTCCCGTAATTATATCTGGGGTTGAAACTCATATTGAAACCTTTGAAAAATCAAGCGCCAAATGTAGAAAAAAGATTCGTGCAAGCAGGTTATATTGTTTCTAAATTTCGGTTTCTGCTTTAGTGGGGGTTGGTGGGTGCTGGTTGGTGGTTGGTGGTTGCTGGTTGCTGGTTGGTGGTTGCTGGTTGGTGGTTGCTGGTTGCTGGGTGCTGGTTGCTGGTTGCTGGTTGGTGCTGGTTGCGGGTTGCTGGTTGCTGGGTGCGGTTGTGTCTTCTCCTGAAAACCCCTTCAATTAAAATAAAGATTCTAAAATACACTACTAACAATCAATTTGTTAATTTTGCGTTTTTATAAACCATGAATTTAAGATTTGCACTTACATATTTTATTGTTATCCTGGCCACAAGCCTGTTTGCCCAGCAAAAACCCCGTGTTTATGTCGATGCAGCCGATTTGCAGGAATACGACGAAAGTCTAGGCAAGGACATAGAGCGCCTCATAGGGAACGTGGTAATGAGGCACGAATCTACGGTTTTTTATTGCGACAGTGCTTATCTCAACAGCAAGAGCAGGGATTTCGAGGCTTTCGGACATGTTCATATCCACGTTAACGATACCGTTGACGTTTATGGTAACCGCATGCTTTATACCGGTAACGACAGGCTTGCTAATCTTTATGATAGCGTGAAACTCATTGATAATAAGACTACTTTAAGAACTCAGCATCTCATCTTCAACCGCAACACTAATATAGCGTTTTATGACGTGGGCGGGAAAATAGTGAACGAGGAAAATACACTTACCAGCAAAAGAGGGCATTATAACACAAATACCAAGATTTTTTATTTTCGTAAGGATGTGGTCCTGATAAACCCCGATTCCGAAACTTATTCCGACACCCTCATTTATAATACCGACACTAAGGTTGCATATTTCCGCGGTCCTACGGTTATAAGGGGCAACGAAAGTATAATCTACTGCGAGGATGGTTTATATGATACCGAAAACGACTTCTCAAAACTTACCAAACGCCCCCGGATAAGCAATGCCGAACAGATAATTACCGCCGACAGCCTTTATTACAATAATAGCACTTCCTATGGCCGTGCCTTCGGTAATGTGCAAATAGACGATACCTTGCACAGCGTGATAATAAGGGGCAAGAAAGGTGAGATATGGGATGCCCGCGGACTTTCGTATATTACCGAAAGGGCCGTGGCAGTGTCGTACGACGATAAGGATTCCTTGTTTATACACGGCGATACTCTTTGGATGAATTATGACAAGGATCGGAAAGCAAAAAAACTTATGGCCTATTATAAGGTAAGGATGTATAAAAAAGATCTTCAGGCAAAATGCGATTCCATGATTTATACCATGAACGATTCCACGATAAGATTTATGAACGAGCCGGTGCTGTGGTCGGGAAAAAACCAGCTGACCGCCGATTCGATAAATGTAATAGCGTCAGGAGGGCAGATAGATTCACTGATTATGTTCAACTCTTCCTTTATTGTTTCCAGGGATACCTTAGATACTTTCAACCAGATAAAAGGAAAGAATATGACCGGATATTTTGTTGACAACGAACTGACAAGAATTGTCGTTGACGGCAATGCCCAGACTATTTACTGGATACGCGACGAGGACAAGGAGTTGATAGGTGTTGACTTCTCGGAAGCGAGCAATATGGTCATACGGCTGAAAGACAATGAATTGCAAACAATTAACTATAAGATGTCGCCGGTGGAGAAGATGCATCCCCGCAAGGAGGTTAGCAAGGAAATGGAACGCCTTAAAAACTTTGTGTGGTTCGGGGAACTGCGTCCAAGAAACAAATATGATATTTTCAGGGATCCCGAAAAAAAGATTCCTGATGAAGATGAGAAATCCGGTAATGACCAAAGCAACGGGAAGTGACCTTTCATTGAAATTATTTGGAATAAAATCCAAAAAATTACTTGACATCCCGTTTTTTGTGTTTATGTTTACAGCCGAAAATAAGCACCCGAAACCTTTCCTGTTGTTTATTTCCTAAAATTATTTATAAACCAAAAGTATTTTATTATGAGACAAAATTTAACATTGCGCCCTAAAGCGTTGAAAAACAAATTATTACAAATGGGTGCAGGCAAGTTTATTGTCGTTAACTGATTTTATTGTTGTTAATCAATACCGGAGGCCGGCAATGTCTGCCTCCGGTATTAAAAACTTAGAAGCATGAGAAAGTTGTTGGTAATAATTATTTTTTGTCATTTGTCTTCTTTTTCTCAGACGTATTTCAATAATAGATATGGAGCGTCAGCGAATTCGCTAGATGCTTCCAGAGTAATTATTTATGACAATAATAATTTTATTGTACAAGATGCCTTTGTTAGTAGTTACTCGGATAATTTGATAAAGTTGAGTATGATGAAACTCAATGTTTTTGGTTATCTAACAGATACAAAAATGTTTATTGAGAATGAGCTGAGTGTTTCGCAAAGCCGAAATAACGGTAGTTTAAAACGTTTTAGCAGCAGTTCATTGTACTCTGTTGGAGTAATAAGAAAATACAATAGTTGGGTTTATGACAGGGGTAGCTTGTTTAAGTTTGATAACAGCCTTGATACTATTTGGACTAAAAAGTTTGGTGAGGCTATAATGCCTTTGGATACCAATTATTATTTTGAGCATTTCGATCTAAATGAAGCAAAGGATTTAATAGTTATTGGAGAAATAAATATGCAAGGTGAATCTAGCGAAGTATTATTGATGAAAATTGATAGTTCAGGTAATAAAAAATGGGAGAGATACTATGAAAGTGGCCCATTCAACCTTGGCACCAACGTCCTCTCGCTCCCCGGCGGCGGCTATGCCCTCTCTTGTTTTAAGTGGCAGTTCCAGAGCACCATATCGCACAACTACCTGATACGCACCGACAGCCTTGGCAACGAGCTGTGGCGCAGGTATATAGGCGGCCCGCTGGACGACGGCCCCTTGTTCCTGGCGTGGTCGGCAAGCGATAGCACCATCGTCGGGGCCTACCATACCGCCGACAGCGCGCTTACCAATTCGGACAGCTACAACCGCCTGGCACTGATTAAGGTTGATGTTGACAACAATCTTGTTTACGACAAGAAGTTTATGCCCGAGAAGGATTATGACCAATGGAATTTCTATGTTTACGGGATAAATATTGATGCAATGAACAATATTGTTGTGGTTGGCTCCACAAATGAGCCCGTATATCATTCAGAGGGTTACCTGTTCAAATTTACCAATGCAGGTGATTCTTTATGGTATAGGCAGTATAAAATTGGTACTGATATTCAAACAGATCATTATCTAACCGGTGTAACCCCTGCCCCTGACGGCGGCTATGCCGCTGTTGGCTATTTTATCCCTGCATTCTCCGACACGGGCAACCAGGACGTATGGGTAATAAAGGTTGACAGCATGGGCTGCATCTCCGAGGGCGACTGCTGGCTTGGCAACAGGGAGATAACGGCTTATCAGAGCAAGGAAGGCTTGAAAATTTACGCCAACCCGTCGTCCGGCAGGATAAACATTGAAGTGCCGCAGGACGACCGGGGCGATGATTATGTTTTGACTATCTGGGACCTGTACGGCCGCAAGGCGGACGAGGTGATCGTCCCGCCAGGCGCCGCGAATGTCGGGATCGATATCTCGGGCTGGTCGCCCGGGCTCTATACTGTTGTCTCAGCCAGCGGCGGCAAGTTCAAGGGCAGGGGCAAGTT
>JAADIS010000082.1:0-507 GCA_013151215.1 Chlorobiota bacterium
CATCTTTCGGGTATGCAAAAGAGTGCCAAAACACCCGATGAAAAACAGATGACGAGGCGTCTTTTCAACTACCTCAGCCTTATGTCGTATCTGTATGCCGATGGAAGCCTAAAGAACAACCAGACCGTAGCTGCCGGAAAATACTTAATGATATATGAAAAATCAGACCCGACAAATCCGGAAGTTTACTTCCTGAAAGCGTTGCATTATGCCATGGAAGGGAAAACCAATGCCATCCTCCCCGCTTTACGAAAGGCAGCCGGCAATGGGTTTAAGGATGTTAAACGGCTGGAGGACAATATTTATTTCTCCGGCTTACGGCAAACCCCCACATTCCGGAAAATACTTCTCCAGGTGAAAGAAAACAAAAAGGCAGAAGAAGGGAGCTAAAATTTTCTCTGCAATAGACTACCCCGAGGCAGAGCCATCGAGGTATTAAAAGGAGTTTGCTTTGCAAACATTATTGTTTCCGACCCAGAGGGTCGGGGTATTAACCCATATCCCGCT
>JAADIS010000082.1:607-8838 GCA_013151215.1 Chlorobiota bacterium
AATCAGGGTACCGTGGCCGAGTGGCTAGGCGGAGGTCTGCAAAACCTTACACAGCGGTTCGAATCCGCTCGGTACCTCCAGACCTCTTAACATGTTGAATGTTAAGAGGTCTTTTTATTTTTATGGCGGTGGACGAGCTGTCGCAGCAATCCCTACGGCAAGAGCCCTGGAAGATAAAAAGGTATTAAACCTGAGGGTAGAACCCTGAACCCAATATAAGGGAACGACCCAGAGGGTCGGAGTATTAACCTCTATCCCGCTAAAAAAGCGGGATTAGTTCAACTAACTATTTCGAATGCTCCGCTTATCGCGGATTTTCAAAATAGAGTTTCACTAATAAGGATTTATTGTTTATCGCGACATCTTTAACACAACGTTGTCATTTCGAACGGTGTGAGGAGGTTTGTGTGTGGGCAAGTGAGAAATCTCCTGTTATAGAAAAAAATCAGATAATTTACAGATTTTTGGGGACAGTCTTTTGCGGAGGAGATTTCTCCCCGCTGGAGGCGGGTCGAAATGACAGCCTCTTTTCTAAAAATCGTAATACAAATTCCGCAGGGAGGTGCGGAGTCCGATGTAGAAATAATGTGTGTTTTGGTTGGAAACATCGGACTTCAGGTTACGGAAGACCATGCCCATGGTGAAATTCAGATTATATTCAGATTATAAGCGGGATTGATAAGAAAAGAGACGCTCAGGTTCTGGTAGAGAAGCCGGGTTCGGATGCCCTGTCCAACATAATTACCATAAGCGTTTACATACGTGTAATAAGATTTATATATATCTCCACCATAATTCTTCCCCGGAGGATCCAGCCCTTTAATGGAATAGAGAAATTCATAATTAAAGAACAATCGCTTGTAGTTGTATTTCAGGAAGTTGACGGATTCCCAAAAGTTAGAGCCAAAAGGATGTGCCAATGGCTGGTTATAATTTCCATAATTAATCCGCGACACAGATTCAGAATATGTATAAGGGCGTACGTAATTATATTCTGTCTGGAAATAAAGATTCTTCACGCCAAGCAGGTCAAAAGTCTTAAATCCCAGCTGAAAGGCCTGCTTATTGGCCCAGAAACCACTGTGTGCCATTACTTTTTTGAGGATAAACTCATCAAGAAGCAGCTGTCCGTAGAGAACATTGTGTTTCCCCACAATAACACTCAGGTTTAACCCCAATAAAGCGTTATCGGGAGAGCCCAGACTAAATTCTACAGAACGCAAAAAGATGACCGGGTTAAGGTATTGCCAGTCAAAACCCCGGTAATTACCAAGGGTATCTGTTGCCTGCCAGACAATAGCATCAAAAAGGCTAAGATTTACCCGTTTCGAGATTGCCCAACTAAGATAATGAATGGTAGAATATTTTCGCGCGTAGCCTATTTCGGGAATTTTCTCCCGGAGATCAAGATACTGGTTATACAGCACCAAATATTTTATATGCCAGATGTTGACCTCCATTTTAAAGTATGCGTTGGCAAAAGAATTATCGGACAACAGCAGGGATCGATAGCCATCACCGAGAAAGTTTTTTCCATGCCCCAACTGAAAAGTGAAAAATTTCCCTGCACGAAAAGAGATATAACCGGTGGCAGAGTTATAGTCAAAACTCTTTCCGTTTAAATAGGGATGCTCACCGGTACTATCCAAATAAACATGGAGCTGACCCTGCCCGGGAATAACCTTGTTTTTCAGGATAAAGGAATCAATATAGTTGACGAAAACTCCCTGGTTCTCATAAAAATTGGTATAAAAAGTAAAATTTTTACCTATTCGTCCTTTCAATTCAATACCGCGTGTGTTAATCCAGACATTTTTATTCTCAACAAAGTCGTGGCCATAAGAAAAGTCCATCAATGGGTTTACCACCAAGGAAAAGTCCTTCTTATAAAGGGTTACCACGTCATCATTAAAAAGTTTATCCCAGGCCTTTTGTTTCCATTTTTTCTCCATCACGCGGTTCATCCGCAGGAGTGACTGTATCGAATCATAATTAACCACAGCATTTATATCTGCGAAAGCATAAGGCCGGATGGAGGTGTGAAACCGAACATTCTTACCATACAGCGCTTCCTGTAAAGAACGGTTGTACTCCTGATTTAAAGGAAGATAAGCACTTTGCGAAAAAGCAGTCAGGCTTATCAGAAACAGCACAACAAAAGAGAGACAGAATCGTTTTTTTCTATTCATAACCACTGACTTAGGATGCTCATTTTGATTCAAATAAAGCAAGGTAAATGTCATTTGTGAATTATCTATTCTTCGCATAAGGAAATCATGCTTTTTTATCAAGTACCTGAAATACAGAATTATTACTGACAAACTCGGGGACAATCTCTTTCATTTTCCGAACAATCTGAAACTCATCTTCTTCTATGATAAGAGCGGTTAGTTCATCAATAAACTTACTGACTTCTTTGTAAGTGAGACCGGAAACCCTGGCACGCATAATTTTGGGATGGGGTGTTGGCAGCAGGTTTTCGCTGTTTGTCAGCAACAACTCTTCAAAGAGTTTTTCTCCTGAGCGCAAGCCGGTTTCCTTTATCTTTATATCAACTTCCGGTTTAAAGCCATAAAGCTGTATCATTTTTACTGCCAGATCATAAATTTTTACAGCTTCACCCATATCAAAAACAAAAATATCATCACCTTTCCCCATGGCCCCTGCCTCCAGCACCAGACTACAGGCTTCCTGAATGGTCATAAAATAGCGGGTAATTTCCTTGTCGGTAATGGTAACCGGACCTCCATGCTCAATTTGTTTACGGAACAGGGGAACCACAGAGCCGTTAGATCCCAGGACATTTCCAAACCTCGTGGTAACAAATCGAGTTTTTCCGTTAGCAAGACTTTGAATATACATCTCAGCGATACGCTTGGAGGCTCCCATAATATTGGTCGGGTTAACCGCCTTATCCGTAGAAATCATAACAAACTTTTCCGCTTCAAATTTTAAGGCCAAATCAGCCATAATCTTTGTCCCGAAGACATTCACCATCAATGCTTCATAAGGATTCTCTTCCATTAGAGGAACATGCTTATAGGCTGCTGCATGAAAAATAATATCCGGACGGTATATATCCATGATGCTGGTCATCCGCAAACGGTCTTTTACATTAGCCACCAGAAATTCAATAAGATGAGAGTTGACTCTCCGCTCGGAAGAGTTGTTTAGCTCATACTGAAGCGCATAAATAGCAGATTCCCCCTGATCGAGCAGGACAACTCTTTTAGGCGCATGGGTTAGTACCTGCCGTGCCAGCTCGCTGCCTATGGACCCTGCAGCACCGGTAATCAGGATAACTTTATTCTTCAACTCCCGAAAGACATTCTTACTGTCAATTAAAATCGGATCTCGCTGCAATAACTCTTCAATTTTAACCCTTTCCAGTTGATGGGCATTAAGCTGACCGTGAATCCATAAGTTAAGCGCAGGCACAACTTTCACCTGGATGCCCAAATTAAGGCAGGATTCAATAATTTCTTTTTTTCTTTCCGGATATAAAGAGGGAATGGATATAATCAGTTGTTTTACATTATGCCGCTTAATAAAAGAGGGTCGTAAAGTAACAAAGTAAGAGACAATGGGAATCCCTTCCAGCGTCTTATAAGCGAGGTAAGGATTGTCATCAATAAAGGCAATCACTTTGTAGTGATATTCTTTGTCTTCATATAGTGTATTTTTTGTAAGGACACCGGCAGTACCGGCACCATAAATAACCACTCCGATTTCCTTTTTCAGAGGAACGTGCGTTATCCGGTTATAGACGCTTTTTACAACAAACCGGCTTCCGATAAGGGAGACCAGCAACAACAAATATTGCAACGTCAACACGGGATAAGAAGGCCAGCTTCCCGGAGTAGTTTCCACACGATGTGAAATAACAACCAAAACAAGAATAATAACAAAGCCCCATGTGATGGCCTTAAAAGCAGCAAAAGCATCGGAGAGACTTGTTTGTCTGACGATTCCGGAAAAGGTACGAAAAAAGAGAAAAGCTCCGGCATAAATGAAGAAAACAAACCTCAGGTGTAAGAAAAAGGCACCGGAAACAAGGTTACCCGTGACAAAGTTATTTTGTATCAGAGCAGAAAGCCACAAAGTGAAGACCACCAAAAATGTATCAAATGCAAAAATAAACCAGCGTGAAATATACCGCTCTGAAAATGAATCTATGATTAATTTTACCATATATTTTTATCTATTGAACCGGAACAATGCTTGATAACATAGAAGTCAGGGGCTTATGCTGTCCTATTTTCAAAATTGAAAAATACTTTTATTTACAAATTTACAAATTAATTTCCAAACCTAATCAGTTAGCAAAATAAATTATTCATTACACCAAGTATCCTATCAAAATCTGAGGCCGTCAAATTTGAGCCAGAAGGAAGACATAATCCTATCTCAAAAAGTTTTTCAGAAATACCATTTCCATAAAACGGAGCATTATTGAAGACAGGTTGTAAATGCATTGGTTTCCATAACGGGCGTGATTCGATATTTTCCTGCATAAAAGCCAAACGTAAATCTTCCCTTGTAATTCCATTATTAACAGTAGGATCTATTGTGATTACTGTTAGCCAACGATTTGAATAAAAGCCTTTTGGTTCTGGTTGAAAATTAATAATATATCCTCTTTTAGCTATTTCTTTAAAGTATGTGCTGTATCTCTCGAAATTTTTTCTTCTTTGTCTAATCCTTTCTGGCAATACAATCATCTGTCCCCTGCCAATACCAGCTAACACATTACTTATACGATAATTATAACCAATACTTGAATGCTGAAAATGAGGTGCAGTATCTCTGGCTTGAGAAGCCAAGAATCGTGATTTATTAATAATTTCCTCATCTTCCGACAGTAAGGCACCACCACCACTTGTGGTTATTATTTTATTTCCATTAAATGATAGTACACTTAGTTTTCCAAATCTTCCACACATTTTACCATTAATGTGTGATCCCAGGGCCTCAGCTGCATCTTCAATAAGCGGAATATTATATTTTAGAGCAATACCTGATATTTCTTCTAACTTTGCAGGCATGCCGTATAAATCCACAACAATAATAGCTGCTGGCTTCTTTCCTTTTTTTAGTCTGCTTTTTATTGCCTCTTCCAAAAACAATGGACTCATATTCCATGTATCCTCTTCCGAATCGATAAAAACAGGAGTTGCTCCCTGATAAACAATGGGGTTGGCTGATGCAGAGAACGTCATGCTCTGACAAAGTACAATATCCCCCTTCCCTATTCCTAAAAGTATAAGAGCAATATGTAAAGCTGCCGTACCAGAACTTAATGCAACAGCATACTTAATTCCTGTATATTGACAAATATCTTCTTCAAAAGCATTGATATGCGGACCTACCGGGGCTATCCAATTGGTATCGAAAGCTTCTTTTACGAATTGCTGCTCCATTTTACCCATATGCGGAGAAGAAAGCCAAATTTTTGGTTTAGTCTTCATATATTACAACCCCCATCTGTATTTTCATTTAACCAAAGCTTATTAGATTTAAGTATAAACGGCACACTAAAAAGATTATAGGATTAATAGATCAACACTATCCACCCATTTATCAGGTAAATATCCCACCGGAACATCAATATTTTGTGGGTGAATATTTAGGAATTTATAATCTCTTATTCCAAAAGTTTGCCAATTCAATTTATTCGGGATAACAAAATCTTTTCTTACGTTATCACCTACATAATAATACTTACAATCCGGGTATTTTGAAACATAGTAAAAATAATTTTCTTCAGATAATTTATTGCTTCCAGACTCTTCAGAAATAATAATATCATCAAATAAATCAAGGATACCCAGCGCCTTTAATTTATTGCGTTGTGTTACACTTCTTCCATCCGTAATAATTCCTAAAACAGCATCCTTGTTTTTTAATCTTTCAAGAAACTTCATTACAGAATTATCCGGTCTAATATCCGGAAAATGGTTCCTGTATCTGTCTAATAAATATTTTTTTGTTATCTTATCAGAATTATTCTGCTCAATTATTGTATCAAATACATTTTTCTTCTCTTCATACAATTTATATATTTCATTAAAATCTAACCGGACAGAAAAGTCTTTTGAAACGGCTTTAATAATAGCTCTGAAACCCGATTTTAAGAATTCTATTTCTTTATATAACGTATCGTCCAGGTCAAATACTATTACTTTCCTCTTTGTAACCATGCACTAATATTTCATCATCGTAACGTAACATCAATAAATTTTCTTCCCAATCCTCGAAATATAAGATTTCTTTATTTAAAAAATATTCTTCAATAATCCATTTTGGATAATTTGCTCCAGCCAAATAAGTTAGCGGGAAACCGCCCCCAAACCTTGGATTTATTTCTATTCCAACAATTCTTTTCGATTTCTGATGCACAAAAAACTGAACGGTTAAGCATCCTCTTGCTCCTTCAACAACCGATAAATGATTTTTAATATAATTTACAAGTTCATTTTTTTCTGTTTTACCTTTCTTCACCTCTCCATCTCTAACTTCAATACGTTTTCTTGGCACAACACATTTTAGTTTGTCATCTTGTCCATAATATAAATCACATGTATATTCGACATATATAGAAAGATCGAGATATTCCAAAAACATAAAATTTTTATTCCTGAGATGATAATCTGTCAGGCTCTCTCTTTTCTTAATCAGAAACGTATCAACACTTCTGCTACCATTACGCGGTTTAATAAAAAGGGGGAACTGTAATTTATTTTTAGGGTATTCTTCTGCAACATCAACCGCTTTACTGTTAAAAAAATCATGTGTCAGCCTTTTATCCCTGCACTTTTTTATAAAATCAATCGATGATATTACCACTTTTATTCCTGTCGCATTTAGTAATTCTTTATTCTCTGCAAGCAATAATAATTCAGTATCAATTGTCGGTATAATTAATGAAATTGAATTCTTGATACAAATATTTATTAATTGGGAAATATAATTTTTATTATCCAATCGTGGAACTTTAAATCTCCCGTCAGCAATTATACATGCTGCGGCCAGATGAGGTTTTGCGTCGGCAGCAAAAACTTTTCCTTCCGGAAAAACTTTCTTTAGTTCTTTCCTGAAAGCTTTTAAAAGCGAAACTCTTCTACCGGCAGATGTTATTAAAATATTGCCCATCTTTATTGGTTCCCTTTAAAGTATTCCATTGTTGCTTCACCCTTTTGGCTAATATCTTCTGCCCGAAATATTTTCGGCAATGTCAACAACATGATTTTCAAATCCAATCCGAAAGAAAGATGGTCAACATACCAAACATCCAACTCGAATTTTTTTGACCAGCTAATGGCATTTCTTCCGTTTACCTGTGCCCAGCCGGTAATACCGGGTTTAACCTCAAGCCTCCTTTTTTGAAATTCATTATAAAGAGGAAGATATTCAATAAGTAATGGCCTAGGGCCAACAAGACTCATGTCTCCTTTCAGAACATTCAGAAATTGAGGGACTTCATCAAGGCTTGTCTTTCTGAGAAATTTCCCAATCGGAGTTAGCCTTACCTTATCTGCCAAATAGTTTCCTTCTTTATCTGTTTTATTATTCATAGTTTTAAATTTGACCAGAAGAAAGGGGTGTCCGTTTTTACCTATTCTCTGTTGAACAAAAAAGGGGCTCCCACCATCCAAAATAAGAATAAGCACAACTATCATAAGCATTAACGGGGACAACATACAAAAGCCCAAGCCTGCAAATACTATATCAAATAACCGTTTACCCATTTCATTTATCAGTTACCTTAACACGGCGGTCAATTACGAACCCCTACTGTCATAACAAAGCACCCTGCGGATGTAAGGTGTTATCATGAGTTCCGTTGAACAACCTTTTCCGAATCAAACCGGTATCTCTGTTTTAACTGTTACCAGGCGGGTGTATCAGTATTTTTATTAGCTCAATACTAAAGCCGATAAAACCGCCCACCAGCAGCATTTCAATAATAATCAACGTACTCTTTGGGGCACTTTTTTTCAAAGGCACCACCGGGGGCTGAATAATCGTGAGCACCGGCGTGTGGTCCTGCACCTGAATTTTGGCTTTTTCCAGAAGCTGAGCCAGGCTTGTATAAACACTGGCCGACAGGTTATATTCCTTTTGTAAACGTTCTTTTTGAATTTTGAATGATGCCAGAATCACATTGCTGTTACTGTCGCTGTAGTCGGCGAGGGCTTTTTGTGTCGCATAAAAATTCTGTTGTGCATCCA
>JAADIS010000041.1 GCA_013151215.1 Chlorobiota bacterium
ATAAAAGGCTACATCTTTTGCCTTAATATCTTTTTTGAATTTCTTAAACAATCTTAGCGTATCTTCTTCAGGCATTGATATTTTTTTGTCAGTGGCTCTGTCAATATGCTTATTTTCTTTATCAAAAGTATAGGCAACCCCTCCTGTCCTTCTTGCCCTTTCCAAACCCATAAACCCAATATCAACTGGCATTTCAGCCTTGTTTCGTTGGGCTTTTAGTTTTAGTTCCAAATCATCAATGTCCTTTTTTAAATCCCCCGTTCGCTTAACTACTGCCTGGCTTACTGTTATACCGGGGGCATAATTGCTTATATGTTTAGGAAAAGAACGTACAATGTTTTCACAAACATCATTACTGATGAGATATTTGATATTTCCGGCAGCAGAAATAATTATGTTTTCTTCCTCAACTGTATGCTTTTGTTTTTTACAAAAACCACGGAACTCTGAAGTACAAATATTATCTACCAACTGGCTTGCTCCTGCTATTTCTTTCAGTTTATTAGTTTTAAAAACAAACTCCTGTATTCCCTGGACACTTGCCCCGTAAAGATATTCCATAAAACGATTTTGTTAATTAATTGGTTATTTTTAATTAATGTCAAATTTAATAAAAAAAAATGTTGCCATCAACAATTATCTAAGGTATTGTTTATAACTTTCTGTTTTACACTGTTATTGTGTACAACTCCGGAGTTAAGTTAACAAAAGAATGGGATTATATAATAAAGAGTTTTTGAGGTTAATTATTTTTTAGTTTACATTTGCTTAACGCCTTAACATAACGTATCATTTGTGGTTGACATGATCGGAGAGGTCAACTGGTTGAAGGCATACTATAAGGTAATCGACTCAATTTATTAAAGGGTAAACTATTCATCAGAAAAATAAAATGCAACAACAAAAAACAATATTAAGTCTCGATGCAGGTGGGACAAACCTTGTTTTTTCCTCAATTAAGGGAGGAGAAATCAGTCATGAACATTCAATGGCAACGGTCTCTCAAAGTCTGGAGGATTTTTTAAATAAACTTATTTTCGGTTTTTCGGAAGTGATGAAGCTTTCGGGCGGCAAAGCCGATGCCATAAGTTTTTGCTTTCCGGGCCCCGCCGATTACGAAAACGGGATAATCGGCGATTTGGAGAACCTGCCGTTTTTCAGAGGGGGTGTGGCCTTGAAACAGATGCTGCAGAATCATTTTAAGATCCCTGTTTTTATCAATAACGACGGGGACCTTTTTACTCTTGGAGAAGCGGTTTCCGGGCTTTTGCCCGAGATCAACCGAAAGTTATCGGACAACGGCGATCAAAGAATATACAAAAACCTTTTGGGCATTACACTTGGCACCGGGTTTGGCGGCGGGATGGTGAGCAATGGCAGGTTGTGGTTTGGCGATAATTCGGCAGGAGCGGAAATAAACAGGTTTCTAAACCCTTTCGACCATAGTCAAAGTGCCGAGGAAATCCTTAGTATAAGAGGGATAAAGAAATTATTCGGCGATTTTGCCGTTTGCATGCCCGAAAACACCCCCGAACCTTTTGATATCTTCCGGATTGGGATGGGCCAGAGGAAAGGCAATAAGGAGGCGGCCATAAAAGCGTGGGAATATTTTGGAAAAGTGCTGGGCGGGGTCCTGGCAAGTGCTGCTAGCTTAACCGATAGCCTCATTGTTATTGGAGGAGGGCTCTCGGCGGCTTATCCGCTCTTCCTGCAAACTGCGGTTAACACCATGAACGGCCATCTGGAAAAAACAAATGGCGGAAAACTGCCCCGAATGGAGGTGTATGCCTACAACCTTCACAACGAGCAATGCCTTGCCGATTTCCTGACGGATGAAAGTACAGAGATAACAGTTCCCTTTTCCGGGGGGAAAACAAAATACAATGCAACAAAAAAAATCGGTGTAGGCATAAGCGTTTTAGGCACTTCCGAGGCAGTGGCCCTGGGAGCGTGGGATATGGCAGCGGATAAATTATATTTTTCTTAAATTAGCGCAAAATTAATAATGATGAAAAAGTTTATTCTATTATTGGTATTACCGGCAGTCCTATTCTTTGGCTGCGCCGGAAACCAAACGGACAAAGAGAAAGGTGCTGACAAGAAAGCCCCGGACATATCTAAGGCAGACAAGGACCTGCTTGCAAAAGCCCAAATATTCTTCAAGGTGTTGCCCGCTCAAGCCCGGAACCCCGAAAATGAAATTACCGAGGCCAAGCTTAAGCTAGGGAAAATGCTCTATTACGACACTCGTCTCTCGAAAGATCAGACACAAAGTTGTAACACCTGCCACGATATCGCAACTTATGGAGTCGATAAGCTGCCCACCTCGCCCGGCGATAACGGGATACCCGGAACCAGGAATTCCCCTACGGTTTTTAATGCTGCCCTAAAAGGCGCGCAGTTTTGGGATGGCCGCAACAAAGATGTCGAGCAACAAGCAGGCGGGCCGATTTTAAACCCTGCCGAAATGGCTATTCCGAGCGAACAGTTTTTGCTCGACAGGTTAAAGAAAGTTGAAATGTACCAAAAGCTGTTTGCAGAAGCCTATCCGGGTGAAAATGATGCCTTTACGTACAAAAACATCCGCCATGCAATTGCTGCCTTCGAACGTACTTTGCTCACCCCTGCAAAGTTTGATAAATACCTTGCCGGCGATGTAAACGCCATGAACGCACAGGAGAAGAAAGGCTTGGAAACTTTTATTGACCAAGGTTGTATTGCCTGTCACACAGCTAGTGTTTTGGGCGGGACTATGCTGCAGAAGTTTGCCTTGTTCGGCGATTACTGGGAGCTGACAGGGAGCAAGAATATTGATTACGGACTGTTTCAGGAAACTAACAACGAAACCGATAAGTTTATGTTTTATGTCCCCGGCTTGAGGAATATTGAAAAAACCGCCCCGTATTTCCACGACGGAAGCGTCAGCGATTTAAAAATGGCCATAAAAATAATGGGGAAGGCCGAACTTAACAAAGACCTTGCCGATGAACAGCTTGATGAGATTCTCGTGTTCTTAAAAACCCTTACAGGAAAGGTTCCGGCAGCTGCGGCCACTGTTCCGGTCGAGCTTGGTCGTTGAATCGTCAATCGTAAGACTTCGGAGGGGGGGGCTGCTTAAAATCTATTTTAGCCGTGTTTTGTTTTTTTCATACTTTCGCATTTCAAAACAGAAAGAAATGAAATTATACCCCATAGAAACCGGAAACCTGAAACTTGATGGAGGCGCTATGTTCGGCGTTGTGCCCAAAGTGCTTTGGAACAAAGTTTATCCTGCTGACGAGAACAACCTGTGCAACTGGGCAATGCGCTGCCTGTTAGTTGTTGATGGCAACAGAAAAGTGTTGATAGACAATGGGATAGGAAGTAAGCAAGATGAAAAATGGTTGAAGCATTATTATCTTAACGGTGATGATACTTTGGAAAAATCCCTGGCAAAAGCCGGATTTTCTTTTGAAGATATTACTGATGTTGTTCTTACGCATATGCACTTCGACCATTGCGGCGGAAGCGTGAAATGGAACAATGACGACAGCGGTTTCGAACTCGCTTTCCCAAACGCAACCTACTGGACCAGCAAGCAGCAATACGAATGGGCCACTAATCCCAACCGACGCGAAAAAGCATCTTTTTTAAAAGAAAACATTTACCCCATAGAGGAAAGCGGGAGGCTTAACCTTGTTGAGAATGAAGGTGAGCATATTCCTGATGTCATGTTTAAGCTTTATAGCGGGCATACCGACGGACAGGTGATCCCGCATATTAAAGTAAATGGGAAAACAGTTGTCTTTATGGCCGACCTGATGCCATCGGCGGCACATATCCCGTTGCCCTGGGTAATGGCTTACGACACCCGTCCGCTCCTGACATTAAAAGACCGCGAACGTTTTTATACAGAGGCTGTGGAGAATAATTACATTCTATTCTTTGAGCACGATATTTATAACGAAGCCTGCACTTTGCACAATACCGAAAAGGGTGTTAAGGTTGAAAAAGCAGGTCGTTTGGTTGAATTTGTTTAGAAAAATAATGCTTATAATTTGAAGGTCAACACTAAATATCATTTCGAGGATTTGTCATCCCATCTTTTTTGGGATGTCGATACTAAGTCGATGTCGCTCGAAAAAACCCATTCGTTTATAATACAAAGAGTTCTTGAATATGGTTTTATAGAAGATTGGAATTTCATAAAGGGCTTTTATGGTTTATCAACAATTGCTGATAATGCCAAGAAATTCAGAAGTCTTGATAAACGAGCCCTTCATTTCATTTCATCCATTTCAAAAACTCCATTAGAAGAATTTAACATTGAAAAGGTTTTATCTGCTTATGAGAACAAATATCATGATGGAAACATATTTATGGCCTTAAAGAGTTTAAATTATTTTGAAGATGCCGAAAAAGATCAAATGCCCTATATGCTCAATACTTTAAGTTACCTGCAAGCAAAAAAAACGACAGAGAATGAATAACGAAAATTCAAAACTTCCAACCGACCTTGTTTTAGATATCAAAACCAGACTGAAAACTCTGAGCGGACAAATTACCGGAATTGTAAAAATGTTGGATGAAGGGAAAGATCCGGAACAAATAAATACCCAGTTCAAATCTATTGACAAAGGAATCCAAAAAGCACATTATTTACTTTTAGATGAAGTTTATCGAAAAGCACTTGCAATCGGAATTGTTAAGGCTGTCGATTCTTGTCCGGGAAATTGTGGCAATGAAGAAAAAATCGAATACTTAAAAAAAGAGTTTCCTAATATAGAATTATCGGATTTGACAAATAAACTAAAAGAAATCCAAACTATTGAAAATCGACTAAAGGACTTCAACGAAAAAAAAGATTAAAAAATATTTGGTCACCCCCTACCTCTTGTTCTCATCTTTGTTCCATTATTAAATTAATCTCAAAATAAGATGAATTGTGAAACAATCACGAATTCATTATTAAAATGGGAAATTATGAGTAAACGACAAATAGAAATTTTTACCGCAGGATGCCCAGTATGTGAACCTGTTGTAGCATTAGTTAAAGAAACTGCTTGTGAAAACTGTGAAATAACTATTCACAACTTATCTGAACAAAACGAGAACACAAACGGCATTACTAAAATGATAGAATACACTATAAAAAGGCTTCCTGCTATTGCAGTTAACGGAAAACTAATTGACTGCTGTAAAAATGTAGAAATCACAAAAGACGATTTAGTCAATGCAGGAATCGGAAGTTGTTAATTATTAATCTTAAAAAGTATCAAAATGAAAATCAAAAATATATTAATTGTGTTACTAACTGTAATTAATGTTTCTGTCATAACATCTTGCACATCAACAGATAAAAAATCTGAAAAAGTAATTGTTGTTAAAGAATCTGATATTGTTAGAGAAAAAATTGGAGTAAATGGAATGACTTGTGTTGGTTGCGAAGTTACCCTTGAAGAGAACATTTCAAAAATTGAGGGAGTTGTAAGTGTTAAAGCCTCTCATACTGAAAAGGAAGCAATAATTGAATTTGATTCTACTAAAACAGACATCAAGACCATTACAAAAACCATTAAAGAATCAGGTTACAAACCTTTCAATAAATAACTATGGGATTTTTCTTAGATTTTGGCGAAAACATAGATGGCCATGACTACAAAGTAATAAATGAAAGAGATGCTCGTGCAAGTGCGGGTATAATGTTTTTGCTTGGTCTTTTAAGTCTTTTCTCGGTTCATCTTTACCGCACCATATTTTGGGCTGAACTCTTTTTCTCTAGTGTCAATACTAGTAAGTGAATCAATC
>JAADIS010000052.1 GCA_013151215.1 Chlorobiota bacterium
CCTTATAATTTATCTCCGAACTTGCCGAAAACGGAATTTTAATTCTTAATGGTATGGAAACACTATCACCTGGGTTTATTGATATCGCTTTAAGCGAATTGCTGAAGAACGCCCAGTTTTCGGGTAATTTCAATACGGGTTGCACGCTAATTTGTTCGGCGGAATTATTTTTTATCCTTGCAATATTAAAAATCAGGCTTCCGGCATCCTGATTTATATTTGTTTTAACGAAGCTAATTCGCAGGCCCTGCGAATTAGCGGCAAAGCTATATAAGAGCATTAAGGACAAAGTCCATAGAAACTCTACTGCCAGCCCGCGACAAGAATTGTGCGGGAAGATTTTGTTGCTCATTTTACCTGCCATTTGCCTTGTCCTGTTTTCGTTTTGCCAGGTTTTTTTCGGGCGATTTATCTATTGTCCTCGGTTAAGGTGATGTAAAAATCTGCTCTATAATATCCCTCCTTTATTTTATAGCTATAAAATTTATCTATCTTCAACAAGTCGTCGTCGAAATTCAGTTTCCACCTTAAAACAAAGGCGTTTTGCTCTTTCCCGCCTATATTGTTTTTATTGCCATTTACCAAGACCGTTGTCTTCTTGGTTGACAATGAAAGAGTTGTGTCTTTTGTCCGGTTAGCTATATGCGAAAAAAGGCCGTTGTCCCAATTGGTTCCTTTGTTTTCTATTTGATATCCAACAAAGTCGATGGGTATTTTACACGAGCTGTCATCAACGCAGCTGAAGTAATTATCGCTTGCCGAGACACTCAAGCTCCAGTTCCCTGTGGATTCGACACTAAAATGGATATCATCGGGCTTACGTGTTATTTGATAGAGGTTATCAGAAATCTCGATTATTCCGAACTCGACGTTTACATCGGGATTGATATTTAATATAAGCACCGATTCCAGCGTGGCGGATACATGGGCTTCCATAATTTCACCCTGTGCATTTACCAAATTGAAATTTAGGAAAATGGCAAATACCAATAAACTGCCGATATGCATTTTTGTTTTCACTTATTATTGTTTGTTGAAAAAAAGGCCGGCAGTAAAACTGATCCCCGATATAGTCCTGAACCGGGGAAAAGCGACAAATTACTGCCGACCAGGCATTAATGTAAATGAAAACAAAACCTTATGGCTTTGCAGTAAGTGTTAAGTTTACTGTAGTCGTATAAGTTCCTAGCGCCCCTATCGTCCCGTCGGAGACCTGCTGGAAAATACTAGCCGTGTTCATGGATCCGTTCATGGTTCCCATGGTCCAGTTTAAATTAAAGGCGTTATCACTCGCATCGCCGCCATTACCGCCAAGGTTGTCCAATAACATCTGATCGGTCGCGGTTATTCCCAATGCATTTGCCAATGATGTATAGCTGCAGCTTACTTCGGTCCCAATTTGATGGACGCCGGTGGCTTCGCACCATAGCCCTAAATTATCGATGGGAATGATATTTCCACCTCCGTCGCTGAAGTCTGCAGCATTTATCTGTAAATCCCAATCACCTGTTGACTCAACCGTGATAGTGGTTGTCCCAACAGCATCAATCCCAAGGTTGTACTCGTCCGGGGTATCGAAGTCGGCAGTCTGGTTCTGCCCGCCCGTTACGTTCAAATTAAGAACTTCCTGTAGAATAGCCGTGAAGTTAACAACATCGGTATCTGTTGTTTGAGCCTTCATGCCCGTTGCTTGTGCCATTGCCAGCACCATCAAAACAATAATGAATTTTTTCATAATAAAGTGTTTTAAAATGTTAGAAAAATATTGGTTTATAAATATGTTTTGCTTCTTTCACCGTTTATCTGTTTTTTATTGCCCCTTTGCGGGAAATACTTTTGCTTGTTAATTTAAGTTTTGTCAAATACCATTTCGTATATCAACACAACTATCCCTTTATATTAATGGACTAATTCAATAACCAAAAAAATAATTAATGCCGTTTTGCTTTAATGCCTGCTTTAAACGAGCATGCAATATACAAAAAATATACTTATGCATGCAAGTTCTTGTCTGTTTTTTTTCTGCTCAAGCCTTCATCGCTAATTTGCCGGAGACAAAGTTAAAATGATGCTAACAGTATAAGTATCAGCTTCTATCATCTGCTCCAATATGCTTTGGTTGTTCATGTTTCCTCGTTTGGTGCCCATTTCCCAGTTTAAAGTAAAAGAATTTCTGTTTTCGAAGCCCCTGTTGGAGCCGCTACCCTTGGTCATAAGCGTTTGATCACTGCCCGAAAGTGCCAGTGGTTCCGGTTTTGCGTAGTTGATGATGTTACTCCCATCGTCTTGGTTTGTTCCCGTTGACTGCACCACCAAACCTACATTATTAAGCTCCATTTGATTAGCAGGATTATTATCGCCGTAAAAAATGTTCTGATCTGCCTTGAATTGCAGCTTCCAGTCGTTAACAGCCCCTATTCTTATAAATGTCTGTTGACCGCCATTCAATATTCCGTTCTTATACTCATCCATTTGATCGAACAAAAACGAAACGCTATATCCCGAAACTATGCTTATCACCATGGAAGGGTTCGGCGGTGGGATATCCTGTGCCAAGACCCTTCCCGCCGATGCGGAAAACAACGATAACATTATATAAAAACAAATCCTCATTTATTTTATTTTACGTATTAGTTTATTGTCGGAATATTCGGCTTGCTCAAGTATCTTCCCATCTTTATCGTAAGCCGTCAACAAACCGTTCAGCTTTCCCATTTTGTAATATAAATCCAGTTTTACATTTCCGTTCTCATAAAAATGCACCCAATGGCCATCCTCTTTGTTGTCAACATAAACACCTTTTATTTTCAGTTGTCCGTTTTTATGATAAAACTTCCATAAACCCTGCGACAAACCTTTATCAAAAAGTCCTTTTTGTTTTAATATCCCGTTTTTGAAATAAACCGACCAGTAGCCCTGGGCCTCGCCATGCAGATAACGGCCCTTCATGTAAACAGTAGAGTCGTTGTGGAAGCTAGTCCAAAGGCCCTCCCGCAAACCGTCTTTGTATATTCCTGACTCATAGGGTATTCCATTTTTATAGAATTTGGAATACCCTCCTTGTAAACGGCCATGTCCATACATTGCCTTTATCATCAGGCTACCATTATCGTGATAGACCAAATACGGCCCTTCGATATCAAAGTTGCTATATGAATAGGCTTTCTCGATATTTCCGTTATCATAATAGCTTTTATAATCGCCATAAAAGGATTCATCTTTCATAAAGCCGTCTTCCTGAATATTTCCGGAGGAATAAAAGCGTCTGTACTTGCCGTTTTTTATACTATCGCTGAACATTATCTCATAATTTTTGTTCCCGTTCGGGAAATATCCGGTAGTTAAACCGTTGAGCTTGTTCTTATGATAGTTCCGGACTTCCTTTTTGATGCCACTATCGTAGTAAAGTGTCATTTCACCTTCTAAAGAATCGTTCTCAAAAAAACCGGCATACTTCAGCTTAGCGTTCTCATGATAACTTTTCACTTCTCCATTCTTTAAACCGTTAATATAATTGGACGTTCTTTTTAATGTGCCGTCGGGATAAAACGTCGTCCATCGGCCCGACATTTTGCCTGATTTATACTTGCCTTTTTGCATCAGTTTGCCGCTTATATAGAAGAAATCAGCATTGCCGCTTTTTAGGCTGTCGCCGGATGTGAGCCCAATTATCGATTTTATATGTTCGCCGTCGTCATAATAATATGTTGTGTCGGTAATCAAATCGGTTTGGGCGCAAATTGTGCCAAACACTAAAGAAAACAAGATAAACGGTATGGATACAATTATCCTCATTTTATTTCGATTTCGGTTTGTATGCCTTCGAGCTCCTCGTTATATCCGTAATCAAGTATTGCAGCCACGGAGTATTTTCCCTTGGCCAGAGGTTCTTCCAGAGTATAATTCACATTTTTGTTCGATTCTGGGAGCAAGGAAAACTCGAGCGGGTTTGAAGTAAATTCCTCGGCAGTTTCCAAATTGGAAAATGTGAAAAACACCTTGCAGTTCAGTATCTTATCGCCCAGGTTAATCGCTTTTGTCTGGAATATTTCATTTCCGTTCTGATTTTTAATGT
This sequence comes from Chlorobiota bacterium, assembly GCA_013151215.1. Lineage (GTDB taxonomy): Bacteria > Bacteroidota > Bacteroidia > Bacteroidales > F082 > BM524. The sequence continues at coordinate 4,076 of JAADIS010000052.1, forward strand.
TATCAAGGCCTTCCAGGCTCCCCCTGTATAAAGTATTTGCGTCTGGCGATTGATAGACAGGCACTGCTATACGGGCCGATATCTTCAAACCCATTTGAACATTTTTGTCGATGGCGTTAGCTCCGGTTTTTTCCGTTGCCGATTCAATAAAAAGCACCGCCCATTTTGTAGATGGATTATCCTCGGGGACCAACATAGTAATGTTAACTCTTACTGCCTCGTTTGGCTGAAGCGTTACCAAAGCCGGCGAAACGGTAATCCATTCGGAGCAGGAACGGCCAATGGTCCCTGGTGCGAAATATTTTATCTCCCCATCTTCGTCCGAAAGCCAGTCGGCAAGATTAAAAATGAAAGACTGCTCGGTTTTTGCTTTATTTCTTACATAAACCTGTTTTGTTTGCGACGAGCCCGGTTTTGCGTTAAACATCAAAGTTGCCGGTGTTACTTCTAATTCCTGTGCGTTCAGCACTACTGTCGAGCATAGAAAAATCATCAATGCCCAAGAGATTTTTACAATTGTTTTCATCTGTTTAAGATTTTGTTTTAATTACATTTAATTGATATATAACTTTTTACTAAATATCCCACTTTTGGTGATAATGCTGAAAACATATATTCCGTTATCGGCATTCAGCTTGAACGTATTGCTGTTTGAAATAAAATCGCGACTGTAAATTCTTTGTCCCATCAAATTGCTGACGATCAACTTGCAATATTTATCCTCACCATCAAGCTTGTCGATGAAGATTCGTTTGCCTATAGCATAAACCCTGAACTTATCCCCGGTTTCCAATGCGGCCAACTTCTCCCTTGTTGGATTTATAATCAGCAGGAAACGGGTTTTGATATTTGTTGTCCGATGATGGAATTCATATATTTTGTCATGTTTCAGATTAGTCAATTGTTTCAATATCCTGTCGAAAAGATAAATATCGCGAAACTCGTCCGTATGGCTTTTGGGATCCAGGCTCAGAGAGAAATCCCCTTCAGTAAGGCAATAAAAACTCAAGGGGATCTCCAGGTTATCAGTTATTTCGGCCAGGGTGTTTATTGCAAGGGCCGTACTCACAAGCATGCTTGAAATCTGGGGGGTCTTATCGCTAAAGCTGAAGAGTTTTATTGCATCGAGGTTTAGGTCGAAATCGGGGCTTGCCTGCCCGATGAACCTCACTAATGTTTCGTCGCTAAGCGAATTGCCTTTACAAACTAAGCTTATAAACGGATAATCGATTTCTTGATTTTTATAATAATCGGGAGTTGAATTCATTATCCCCTTTCGGCATGCATTATTGATCGAAATACTTCCGTTTGTAGTTGCCTGCACCCAAAACCCCTGATTAGACGGGATGAACTGAGTTCCGCCATTTATTCCAACCGGATTTGTTCCCCCAAGGAAAATAGTATAATTGTCAGCCGAGGGGTTCCATATATATTTGGCATCGTTGATATCCGATTTGTCCCAGCCCGATTCCACAAGCCAGTCGACAGGCGAAGGATAAGGGTTTCCGACGAGGTTCCAACCTTTATGGTTTTCCGATTCGCCGTTTGCCGGATTGGTCCTTGTAACAGGCATCATAAAAGTCCCCGTATTCAGCGACGAGGATCCGGAAGCCGTATAATCGATGTTTTGTGCGCCGGTTTCATAATAAATGTCGTATCCCCTTTAAATGAGGAAAAGTTACCGCTGGGATACCATATCCAACCAAAATTCCAATCGTTGAGGACTTTTGTCTCGTCATAATAAAATATCAAATCCGTTGCGCTGAATAGCGATGTGCCGGCAGATGCCACCGGCGAAGAAACATTATGCCATCCCGGGGACGAAATATATCTCTCCACCAGTATATTCGATGTTACGTTAAGGCTTCCTCCCGATGTTTGATCGGCAAGATGCCCGGAACCTGTTGAGTTTGAAAATATATGTAATTCGGTATTAGCAT
>JAADIS010000128.1 GCA_013151215.1 Chlorobiota bacterium
CTTCAGGAAAAAATAGATGCTATTGTCGGCGAACTTGGCCTTTTATAACTTTATTCCGCTCTAGTATAAATCAATTATTAAATTTTTATTTATGTCAGGACAAACCGAGGACATAACTATCAGCAGAGCAATATTGGAAATGATCACGGTTGCCAATGAGTTCTGTCATTATCTGGATACTTGCGAAAAAAGATCGAAAAGAGAGGTTTTTGAATTCGTAAACAGAATCGGCCCGCTACTTTATTTAAAAGGGTCTCTACTTCCTGATATTGAAGTAATGGATCCCGACGCCAATGCAAGATTCGTAACTGAAGAAAATTGGGAAAGTATTTTTACGCTATTGCGCGGTAAATTTGGAAAAGACGATGAATATTGGATAATCGACCCGGAGCATATTAACGAAACCGAACCGTTGAAGGCAAGCCTCGCAGAAAATATTGCAGATATCTATCAGGATATGAAGGATTTGATCTTGCTTTATCAGAAAAACACCTTTGCTGCACGCGAAAATGCCGTTTCGGAATGCAAGAATCTCTTTGCCTCTCATTGGGGTTACCGAGTTGGGAAAATTATGATCCGCCTGCATCATTTGTTAAACGAGCCCGATGCTGAGGCAGAGCATCCCGGCTCCGCTTTCGGCTTGTTATAACTTTTAAAAATAACTATATTTGGGTATTCTCGGCAAAAGATGATTTCCTTTCTTTTGTAATAAATTATTAATACATATCTTATGACACTTGCGGGGCTCAAAAGTGGCGAAAAGGCTATCATATCGAAAGTAAAAGGAAGGGGCGCTTTCCGAAAAAGGATAATCGAAATGGGCTTTGTTGTCGGCAAACAGGTTATTGTTGTTAAAAATGCCCCATTAAAAGACCCGATAGAATACAACATAATGGGATATGAGGTCTCGCTCCGTAGAAGTGAGGCATCTTTGATAGAAGTTCACGACGACAGCACGAAAATCAATTCCGGCGAATACCCAGTAAGCCTTCAGTTGGAGGAATCATTGAACATCAGCAAGGTAAAAAGGACTAAGGTCATTAATGTCGCACTGGTTGGAAATCCCAATTGCGGAAAAACAACACTCTTCAACCATGCATCCAACTCACATGAAAAAGTCGGGAATTACGGCGGCGTGACCGTAGATGCAAAAAAGGCTGTTTTCAAATACAAAGATTATAAGATCAATATAGTAGATTTACCTGGGACTTATTCACTGACAAGTTATACACCTGAGGAACTGTATGTTAGGGATCATATAATTAATGAGACCCCTGATATTGTCCTGAATGTAATTGACAGCACAAACCTGGAAAGGAACCTATACTTAACAACCCAGATAATCGACATGGACATAAAGGTCATTATAGCCTTGAACTTCTGGGACGAATTCCTTAATACCGGGGATAGTTTCGATTATAAAACCCTGGGAAGGATGATCGGTATCCCGATGTTGCCCCTGATAGCGTCAAAGGGAAAGGGACTGAACGAGATCTTCGATAAAATAATTACTGCCTTCGAAGACAAAGACCCTATAATCAGGCATGTACATATTAATTATGGTCGCCGGATAGAAAGAGCCATCAAAACTATCCAAACATATATCAACAAGGAAGGAAATGAGAGTATTACATCAAAGATAGCACCCCGTTTCCTGGCTATCAAGCTTCTTGAGCAGGATGAAAAAGAAACCGAGCGAATCTCTGATTGCGTGAACGAGGATGAAATTCGCCCTGCTGCCCTTAAAGAATCAAGAATAATATCGAAGCTGAGGAACGAAAACCCCGAAACGATTTTCATCGATGCCAAATATGGATTTATCGAAGGAGCTTTAAAGGAAACATATAAAAAATCGGGGATTAAGGAGAAAATAAGCAAAAGCCGTAATATCGACAAGGTTATAACCGGAAAACTATTGAGTTATCCGGTCTTCCTTTTGGCAATGTGGATAATGTTCCAAACCACTTTTTTGCTTGGAAACTATCCCATGGCCTGGATACAGGAACTTGTTGACCTAAGCGGGGAATTATTATCAAAACTTCTGCCCGAAGGAATGCTCAGGGACCTGATAGTCGATGGCATCCTGGGTGGCGTCGGCGGTGTTATAGTTTTTCTGCCCAACATACTTATCCTCTTTTTCTTTATAACTTTGATGGAGGCTACAGGTTATATGGCCAGGGTTGCATTTATAGTTGATAAGCTAATGCACAAAATAGGCCTGCACGGCAAATCGTTTGTGCCCATGCTGATGGGATTTGGCTGCAATGTGCCTGCGATAATGGCCACTAGGACGATAGAAAGCAAGACCGACCGCATTAAAACAATGCTGATAATTCCGTTCATGAGCTGTTCCGCCCGCTATCCGGTTTACATACTGATTATTTCCGCCTTTTTCGACAGCTATCAGGGAACCATGCTCTTCGGTATTTATTTGCTGGGGATTATTTTGGCCGGAATTGTGGCCTGGGCAATGAAAAAAACATTGTTCAAGGTTGAAACCATTCCTTTTGTGATGGAACTGCCACCCTATAGGCTTCCTCCTATCACCTCTATCTTAAAGCAAACATGGTTCAAAGGCGAGCAGTACCTTCGAAAAATGGGGACTATCATTCTCCTGGGGTCTATTATCGTTTGGGTTTTGGGATACTTCCCCTTGAACAAACAGATTGATGATGAATATAATAAGAAAATATCGGAACTGGTCAGTCCTGCCAGCAATGCCGCCATCACAGAAGGGGTTAAAACAAAAGTAAAACAATTGGAACAGGAAAAATCTGCTTTGAAGCAGGAAAAATCATTTATAGGCTACATCGGCAAGTTCATCGAACCAGCGATTTACCCTCTGGGCTTCGACTGGAAGATGGGCGTCAGCCTATTAGCCGGATCTGCTGCAAAAGAAATCATCATCAGCACTATGGGGGTATTATACCAAACAGATAGAGATGACATAACAGGGCATCATTTAGCCGACAGGCTGCGAAAGGAGAAATACACCGGCGGCAAGCGGGTCGGCCAATTCGTGTTCTCGCCGCTCGTCGCAATATCCTACTTGATCTTTATTTTAATCTATTTTCCGTGCATAGCCGTAATAGCTGCAATAAAGAACGAGTCGGGACAATGGAAATGGTCGCTTTTCCTGGCTGCTTATACTACTGCCATGGCATGGATAAGCTCATTCGCGGTTTTTCAAATCGGTAGTTTGTTTGTTGGGTAATCATAGGTGGAACTATTCCCTGATCCGTCATTCATTCCCAATTTGAAAACTTTTTTCCCCGTTTTCCTTGTCAACATAAATAGTTTTTACTATATTTGTAAACAATTATCAAAACAATCTTTAGCAAGATAAAGCTCTTAATAGCTGATGATAACATTGTTAGTCAAAAAGTTGTCTGGGAACTGCTTCGCAAATACAGTTTTAATCGTACATTTGCAAATAATGGTGTTGAGGCGTTAGAGGCATTTAAATCAAACAATCATGCATGCATTTTAATAGACTTGCAGATGCCTCTGAGGGACGGCTTGGAATCGACAATATTAATTAGAAAATTTGAAAAAGAAAGTAATTTGAAAGAAACTCCGGTTATAGCAGTAACGGCAAGTCGTCCAGAACAGGATAAATCGAAATGAATTTCCGCCGTCATGAACGATTTTTTAAGAAAGCCTCTTAGCTTAACGGAACTTCCGCAAAGTATTTATACTTGGGTGAATTTGTAAAAACCAAAAAATAATTGCTATGAATGTAATTGACAACCAATCATTTAATGATAGCTTTCAATATTTCGACAAAGAAATAGTTGTTGAGATACTTGATATATTCCTCAATGAATATGAAGAAAGATTATCAACTATCAAAAAAAGTATCGACGAATTGGATTTCCCTAAGCTTAAATTCCATGCCCACAGCATGAAAGGGGTAGTTGCCAACTTTGCGGCACCATCGGCCCAGGCAGCGGCCAAGACATTGGAGGACAAAGGAACCAACTCAATAGGGGATGATCTGATCGGGGACTATGAGAAATTGGAGGAGATTACCCTTAAGTTGGTTGAAGAGATAAAGGTATTGCGCGAGAACTTCGTTTAGGGGAGTTTAGCAAATCAGCAATCCGCCACGATTATTTGTCAAGCCGGTTTAAACCCTGAACGGCGAGAGGGTAATTAGGAAGCACCATCAAAGCCGAATCGTAATATTGACGGGCTATGGAATTATTGCCCATTGCCTCATAAACCCTTCCTAAATTATAAATTGCCTCCACAAAGGCAGCATCCCTTTTCACGGCTTCCTTAAACATTGTTTCGGCATTCTTTAGGTCCTGTAGTTCAACTAAATATATGTAGCCGCAATTATAATAGGCCCGCTTGCTGCTTTTTTCGTTGTCAAACAGTCGCGAATAAGTATCCAGGGCAAGCTCAAAATCTTTTCTTTGCTGATAAAGCATGCCCAGATAATAAATTGCCGATGCATTGCCTTTATCGTTCGCCAATGCTTTTTTCAAATATATTTCCGACAAGCTATCGTTGGTTTCGTAATATACTGCCCCCAGCTGCATATTTGCTGCAAAATTGGCAGTATCTAGATTCGAGGCAATCTTCAAGTTTATGATCGCATTGCCGGTATCATTGTTCTCAAGGAATGCTATTCCCTTATAATAATATGGCTTTGAAGTATTTGCGTTTAACGAGATGGCCCTGTCGGCATATAATTGCGATCTGTCGTATTCTTTTGTCATCAAATATATCTCGGACAGTTTTATCAGGGGCAGTGGATTCTTGAGGTCAAGGCTGGCTGCTTTTTTCAAGGAAGAAATACTATTGTCCTTGTTTCCCAAAACAAAATAAATATCTGAAAGTATAATATATAAGCTTGCATCTGCCGGATTAAGGCTTATCGCTTCGTTTATGTCGCGGAAGGCCGGGTCCAGCTTGCCTTGGTTTAAATAGATTGTTGCCCTTTGGGCATATAATTGAAAATCATTCGACTGCTCAGCTATTTTTTCGTTCAATGACTCCAGTGCATATTGCGCATCCTGCTTTTGCGCTCTATCATCATTTTTGCACGAAACCACAATAAGCGCCAATAATACGAATGCAAACAAATACTTAATTATCCGCATATTATAAGATATTTTAAATCAATTTTATTTTAAGACCTCGTAGATCTTGCTTTCCAGTTCATCCATCAGGTCGGGATTGTCGGAAAGCAGGTTTTTAACGGCATCCCTCCCCTGCCCAAGTTTTGTTTCGCCATAACTGAACCACGAACCGCTTTTCTTGATAATATTATATTCGACCCCGATATCAATGATCTCGCCGATTTTAGAGATACCCTCGCCATAGATAATATCAAACTCTGCCTTGCGGAAAGGCGGGGCAACTTTATTCTTTACTACTTTAACCCTAACCCTGTTTCCTTTTACGCTGTCGGTATCCTTAATCTGGCTTATCTTCCTTATGTCGAGCCGTATAGACGAATAAAACTTGAGTGCGTTGCCTCCTGTGGTGGTTTCGGGATTTCCGAACATGACACCAATTTTCTCGCGCAATTGATTTATGAAAATACAAACGGTTCCTGTTTTACTAATATTGGCAGTCAGTTTCCTAAGTGCCTGCGACATAAGCCTGGCCTGCAAGCCCATTTTCGAGTCGCCCATATCCCCGTCGATTTCACTTTTAGGGGTAAGTGCGGCAACCGAGTCGATAACAATCACATCTATGGCTGCCGACCGAATAAGGCTGTCGGTGATTTCCAGGGCCTGCTCACCATAATCCGGTTGAGAGACAAGAAGGTTCTCGATGTCGATACCAAGTTTTTCGGCATAAAACCTGTCGAAAGCATGCTCCGCATCAATAAAAGCGGCTATACCCCCTTCTTTCTGGGCTTCGGCAATAATATGCATGGCAAGGGTTGTCTTTCCCGATGATTCGGGGCCGTAGATCTCCACTACCCTTCCCTTTGGCACTCCACCAACCCCAAGTGCCGTATTCAATCCTATGGAACCGGTTGAAATATATTCCATTTCCTCAACTTCGGTAGTACCTAATTTCATTATGGAGCCCTTGCCAAACGACTTTTCTATATTGCCTAATGTCGCCTCAAGAGCCTTTAACTTTTGCACTTTAGCCTTATCGGCTGTTTCTTTTGCTTTATCGGAAGTCATATCTTTTATTTTAAACTGTCAAGTATTTGATTTGTGTGATCTTTGGTTTTTATCTTTGCAAACATCTGAGTAATAGTACCTTTGCCATCAATGACGAAGGTCGTCCTCAACAAGCCCTCATATTCGCGGCCGTAGAGCTTTTTTGGCCCCCAGGCACCGTAAGCCTTTATTATTTCCTTTTCCGTATCCGCGATCAGCGGAAATGGAAGATTGTGCTTTGCAACGAACTTTTGATGCGAGGCTTGGCTGTCCGGGCTAACGCCCACAACTTTATACCCTTTTTCGGCCCACATATCATAATTGTCCCTAAGGTCGCATGCTTCGTTAGTGCAGCCGGGTGTGTTATCCTTGGGATAAAAATATAAAATCAAGTTGCTCCCGCTAAAATCCGACAACTTTATCGTATCGCCATTTTGATCAACTCCTGTAAAATCAGGGGCTATATCCCCTATATTTAGTTTTGCCATAGTTATTTTGATTTTGTACAAATATATAAGAAAAAAGAATGAATGATATTGAAAATAAATCATTTTTTAAAAGTACTCGATACTCTGCTTTTCAGGTAATACTTACAATAGTCCCTTATTCCGCAATCGTGGCATTTGGGCTTACGGGCCAAGCAGATATATCGCCCGTGCAAGATCAGCCAATGATGGGCCAGAGGGATTAATTCCTCAGGAATGTACTTAACTAACTGCTTCTCGGTCCCAAGGGGCGTTTTCGAGTTTGTGCTCAAGCCGATCCTGGCAGAAACCCGAAAAACATGAGTGTCAACGGCCATAGCCGGTTTATTGAACACCACTGAAGCAATGACATTGGCGGTTTTTCTTCCAACTCCGGGCAATTTCTGAAGTTCGTCTATATCGTCGGGAACAATACCGTTAAAGACGGACAACAGCATCTTTGCCATGCCCGAAAGGTGTTTGGCTTTATTGTTGGGATAAGAGCAGGACTTAATAAGCTCATAAATATCGGCGATCTCAGCCCTGGCCAGACTCTCGGTGTCAGGATATTGACTAAATAAATCTATCGTGATCACGTTGACACGTTTATCGGTACATTGCGCCGACAATATCACAGCTACAAGTAATTGGTATGGATTTCCATACTCCAGCTCGGTTTCGGCAAAGGGTTTATTCTTTTTAAAATAATCGATTATAAATTCGTATCTTTCTTTTTTTGTCATTTTAGTATTTTCTTTGTGAAAGAAAGGTATTCATTGCTCGGAATTGCCATTTTCCCCCATTAAAATTTTCTAGGGTTTCCAGCATTCCCTCGAACAAATGCGATTGATTACTATGGTTCTCGGAATAAAAAGCCATAAAAACATCAAAATATTCGGGGAACAGTTGGCTTAATCGTTCAAGAATAAAGGCCTCCTGACCTAACTTCCTAACGCCCCCTCCTACTAATCCGGCAACTTCGCTTTCGCCAAACCCCTTAGTTTCAAACCTTTGTGCAGTATGATCCAAGGAAAGGCAAAAATCCGGGATTGAGCTCATCAATGTACCGTCCAGACCGAAGGCCAATAAATCCGGTTTAATTCCCATAGGCCTGCAAAACTATCAAGAAAAATGATTAAACCACCTAACAGAATATATTCCTTTACCAATAAAGAGGGAAATAATTCGGAATTCAATGTTAACCAATTAACAATTAATCTTATTTTTGCGAAAAAAATAATGCAGGAACTTTATTCAAATATTCCAATCCTATTTGGTTTTATTGCAGCCTTTATCCATGTTGTTTCCGGTCCCGACCATATAGCCGCCGTAGGACCTCTTGCCATAAACACCAGGTTCAGGCCATGGTTGATAGGTATGTCGTGGGGCATAGGACATTTAGCGGGCATGATGATTATCGGGCTTTTATTTTATTTTTTCCGGGAAATAATACCGGTTGACTGGATATCGGCACATAGCGAGCGCCTTGTTGGCATAATGCTGATTATCATAGGTTTATGGGGTGTTGGCCGCTTGTTTATCTCCAGGTTCAAAAAGCATGAGCACGTGCACAAACATAGTGATTATAACAAAGCTTATGTCCATAAGCATGGTCACGACCACTCGCATCAGCATCTTTTGGAACATGCCCACCCACGCTCACATACGCACGAACACCCACAGGGGCATACAGATATCCAAGGAGAAAGGCAAACATACATTGCGGCGCTTGGTATCGGGATACTTCATGGTTTAGCAGGTGTTTCCCACTTCATAAGCATATTGCCCACCATAACGTTTTCAAGCAATTTCGACTCAGCCATGTATCTTACGGGCTTTGGGCTGGGGACAATATCCGCCATGGTGATATTTTCGGTGCTTTTGGGTATTCTCGGAAAGAAAACAGTTAAGCTCAAGGAAAAAATTGTTTTTAACACCATTAGCGCTACAATAGGATTTATGGCTATTTTTGTAGGCGTTATTTGGATTTGGAACACATGGTAATTATGAAAAGACGTTCAGGATTTTTTTTTATTTCAACTTTATTGCTTTTAGTTGTTTTCTCAAGCGATGAATTATCGGCTCAGGAAACAACCGATAACAAGAAATTGAGCATTGGTTTTGAAGCAGGGTATCAGTTTACTTCGATCTTTGATAGCCAAGCCTATTCGAACCTGCCCAAAGGGAAATCGGGATATAATGCCGGATTTTTTGCAGAGTATCCGCTAGCCAGCCTTATATCGGCCCGCATAGGCCTTAATTACGACAAACGAGGCTTCACCTCACAGGATTACCTAACGCCCATAGGAGAACTACAAAGCAACGATTCGGTTTATGTTTCGTATGCCAGCTATTATTCTACCGATTTGGATTATTCATTGAATTACCTTAGCATCCCGCTAAGCCTCATATATACCAAGGGAACCGGAAAATACTCACTATCGTTACAAGTTACTGTTTATTATTCAATACTTATGAGTGCTGTAAAAAACGGAAGCACTGAGCTTTATATATATCCTGATCATGCTCCGAACTTTGAAAAGCCTGAATATCAGGTACCAGGAAGCACGATAACAACATTTAACAACGAAAATGTGCTGCAGGACTTCACCAGCAACGATTGGGGCGTTCAAATATCACTAGGGTTAACGTACAGGATAAACCCGCAGATTGCCATTTTCTTATCACCCGGGTTCACTACCTCATTCCAACAATTATATGCCGACCCCTTGCGAAACTCCAAATGGAACAACATCTACAAAGTAAACGCAGGCATAAAATACACTCTTAAATAATTAATATAATGACAAAAAACTTACCTCCGAACACTGTTGAAAGATTGAGCAATTACAGAAGACGGTTACTAGCGATACAGGGCAAGGATTACATCCATTCGCACCAGCTTGCACACTTGATGAAGATAAACCCTGCTCATGTAAGGAGGGACTTAATGCTCATAGGCTTTAGCGGTGACGTACATAAAGGCTACAATATTAAAAAGCTCATCGCCCAGATAGGAAAAAACATCGACTGCGAGAATAAGCACAGGGTTGCGTTTATTGGAATCGGGGATCTGGGCAGGGCGCTTTATCATGAATTCAACAACGGGCACAGCAAATTGGAAATTGCCGCTACCTTTAGGCTTAGCGAAGAACCCATACAGCAGTTTTTCGACATAAAATGTTATAACATAAGCAAGCTGAAACAGGTATTAAAGAAGGAAAACATTGATATTGTGGTACTTGCCTTGCCCAATATAAATGCTAAAGATATAACTAAAACTATTGTTGATGCGGAAATAAAAGGTATCCTAAACTTTACCTCTGTTCATTTGGACGTGCCCGAGGATGTTTTTGTCGAAAATTATGATATGATCGGCAAGCTTGAGAAGTTGTCGTATTTCACGAGTTGCCGTTGAAACCAAAAGCAAAAAGGCTGCCGATTGGCAGCCTTTTTTTTGAAACAAATAAAATTGACCGGTATAAAAATGGTAGTTAAACCCGAATTATACGTTAAAACCACGATTGACGGATAGCGTTCTCCCAAACGACACATCATCACGCAACTTTAACGATGACGACCCGGGATCTTGTAAGGCACCAATTTGATGCTTATCGTACAATCCTCCTGATCGATCAATATTTTTGGGGTTGCGTCAGCATTTATCTTCGCTGAGCATTCCAATTGGCAGATTTTTCTTTATCAATGCCCAACCTGCCAGCTGCCTGCACAAAAACTGGAATGCCTGCTCCAGGTTTAATTTGGCGTTATCGGTCAAACCTTCCTGCAATTCCCATTCAAAGCCCTTAATTCCCAGAATATAGGCTTCCGGTTGTTTATTGAACAGTTTTTTTGACAGATGCAAGACATAGGAAGGGGAAACAGCATGCATCGTAAACTCTACTTTATCTTCCTGAGGAGTCAGCTTTTCAAATTTATATTCATGAATTTCTTCCTTTGTGGCATCAATAAACACAACAATATCGAATTGCGAAATTTTTTCCGCATCCTCGATATTAAGTTGGTAATTACTATCGGTAGCCATACATCTCAGATGATGTTCATCAAGCCAGTCCTGAATTTTCAAGACCATTTCATTACCGAGGGCATCGTCCTGGCGGCCAGGATTCCCGTAGCCATAAACCAGTACATGTTTTACAGTTTCCATCTTTATTTAATTTTATTATCAATAATATTATTGTTTCCATCAACTATTGTCATTTCCAGAGGCATTTGACCCAGGGCGTGTGTAGCACAGCTTAAGCATGGGTCGTAGGCTCTAATTGCCACTTCCACGGCATTCATCATCGGCTCGGTAATTTCCGGTTTTCCGTTCATGAACGCTTTTGCCGTTAAGTTGACCGCTGTGTTCATAGGCTGATTGTTGTTTGTGGTTGACACGATAAGGTTGGCCAAAGTAATCTTGTCGTCGTCATCAATTTCGTAATGATGGAACAAGGTTCCTCGGGGAGCCTCGATAACACCAACGCCCTTATGCAGTTTTTCGCCCTTGACAACCAAATCATCGTTCTGAAGATCTGGGTCTTTAAGCAAGTCGCGAATCATCTCGGCACAGTGCAATACCTCAATAAGCCTAGCCCAATGATAATGCAGGCTCATACCGTTAGGTTTTCCGTTCGTATATGCTTTGAAAAGCTCAAATTCTTTTTGTGCAAGAGGTGAGGGGATAAAATCGCAAGTATTAAGGCGCGACAAAGGCCCTACCCTATACCATCCTTTTTCTTTGCCGATATGTTTCAGGTAGGGGAACTTCATATAGCTCCAATTTCGGACCTCCTCTTCGATATATTTATCATAATCCTGATAATCAACATCGTTAAGGATAATCTTGCCGTCATTATCGACGGCGCGAAGAACACCGTGATAGATGTCCAAGGCCCCGTCTTCCCTGACAAGGCTCAAATGATTTGAAGGATAGGCAGCAAATGTGTCAACCATATCCTTATTGGCAGCATGATACGACTTAAAGAAATCCAGGGCAGCCACTGACCATTCAACCATTTTGTCAGCATTTAATGGATCGGCACCATTTAGAAGCAGTTCTTTTTCCTCAAGACTAAGGTTTTTATTAATACCTCCTGGAATTGCTCCTGTACCATGGATTTTTTTACCGGCAGTATGATAGATTATCTCCTGTCCGTATTTTCTCATCATAACACCTTGAATTGCAAGTTCCCTGTTTTCCTGCGCCACACCTATGATGTTCCTTAATGCAGGATCGCCATCGATTCCGAAAAGGAAGTCGGGTGAGCTAAGATGAAAAAAGTGGAGAACATGGGATTGGAAAAACTGTCCATAATGCATCAACCTCCTCATTTTCTCACCAACTGCGGTCAATCCATTTCCTGTTCCAGCCCCAACAATGACATCCAAGGCTTTTGCTGCTGCAAGATGGTGGCTTACTGGGCATATTCCACACAAACGCTGAACTAATACAGGTGCTTCCCAATAAGGCCGGCCTTGTACGAAGCGCTCGAATCCCCTAAACTCAACAATATGAAGCCTTGAATCTTTAACATTTCCAAAGTCATCTATCTGTATGGTAACTTTACCGTGTCCTTCCACTCGGGTTACCGGTTCTATTGTGATTTTTTTTGGCATCGTTTTAAATTTTATCTGTTTACTAATCAAATTTAATTAACTCGTATGGAAGATCCATTTCATTACCTGTAATCAAGGCCACTAGCGCGTTCCAGATAAGATCGGCACGAGGAGGGCATCCCGGTAGGAAATAATCTATTTTTACGATATCGTGGCAGGGATAAACATTGTCGAGAAGCATCGGCAGCTCAACATCGTTGGGAAGTATCTTTTCTTCGTTCAGCTTAACTGTCGGCCCGTCGATATAAGCCTCATGTATGCATTCCTCAATTGGAATACCGTTGCGCAATGCGGGCAAACCGCCCATGATGGCACATTCGCCAAGTGAAACAAGGATATTGCAGTTTTCCCTAAAGTATTTCAGCACTTCAACATTTTCGCTATTGCAGCAACCGCCTTCAATAATACCGATATCAACCTGTTTGGTGAATTTCTTAATATCGTCTATGGGTGATTTGTTAAACTCAACTAATTCGATAAGGTCAAGTATTCTTTCGTCAATATCCAATATCGACATGTGGCATCCGAAGCATCCCGCCAAGGAAGTTGTGGCTATAATTTTTTTACTCATTGCTAATCAGATTTAATTTGTTTCTATATCGCTGCCGATGGGCTTTTTGTCATATTTTCTGGTACCTATCGGTTCAGCAAAACCTATTTCTTTATATATTATGGATCCTACCGGGCAGTTATCCATTGCTTGCTTAGCAAGCTCGTCGCTGATGGTCTTGCTCATAGCCTCATCCATGACAACCTCAAGCTTGTTGCCCCTGTTCCTGAAAGCATAATAACGTCTTCCCTCCACGTCCTTGATGGTCTTAATACATCTTTGGCACAAAATACATCTATCTTGTTCTTTAAGAAGTTTTGGCCCGGTTGCGATCACACCTTTCTTTTTAAATGAATACGGGAATCGCGGGACCATCATACGGTATTTGTATGCCAATGCCTGAAGCTCGCAGTTACCGCTCTTTTCGCATGCTGGGCAGAAATGGTTTCCGCTAACAAAAAGTAGCTCGACTATACTTTTCCTCAGATCCGATATTTCGTCGGTATTGCTATAAACTTCCATTCCCGGCGATGCAGGGGTGGTGCAGGATGTCATAAACCTATTGTTGACCTTTACGGAACAAATACGGCAGCTGCCTTTTGGCTTAACGCCTTTAAAGTTACATAAAGTCGGAATGTAAACGCCATTCTCCCTTGCAGCTTCAACAATAGTTTGACCATTTTTGGCAATTATTTCCTTGCCGTCTATTTTGAATTTTATTTCTTCGCTCATGATAAGACGATTATATTATGAATGCTTATGAATTAATTTGCGTCCCACAAAACTATTTGCGGCACTTACCGACTTCCCTAAGTCGAATTGATTGTCGTAATCAGTCATTGCCATTACGTGCTCTTCGTATAGATGCCTGAAATTAAGGATGCTTGACAAAACAGGGTTTGCCGCTGTCTGGCCAAGCCCGCAGCGGCTCACCTTAATGATTTTACCCCAGTTCAGCAAGTCGTCGATATCATCCCTGACACCGTGACCGTTAATGATCTTTTGAAGCTTCTCCTTCATTATCCTCGGGAGGTTGCGACAAGTGGAGCATGAGCCACATGATTCCTCTATGAAGAAGTCCATAAAGTTCATCACGACATCGCTTAAAATGTCTCTTTCCTTATTGAAGATTATGATTGACCCCCCGGTAGGCAGGTCTGAATAGCTCAGTTTCCTGTCGAATGACTTTTGTGCGGCCATCATCCCGGAAGGCTTATACCATTTCATGAGCTCTGTTTTGCTCAAATGGTCAATATCTTTCACATTTATCAATGTTCCCGACGGGCCACCTACCTGAACGGCTTGTACATTATCGGCGCCGGCCATTTCCAGCACTTCCCTGATGCTTGTCCCCCACTCTACTTCATAAATACCGGGGAAACGGCAATCGCCCGAAACGCTTAGCAGCTTGGTTCCCAGTGAGTCCTTGGTTCCGAAGGAGCTATACCACTTAGCACCATTCTTGACGATTTTTACCGCCGAAGCCAATGTTTCGACATTATTTACTATAGTCGGCAAGTCAAGATATCCCTTTTCAACCGGGAATGGCGGTTTGTCGCGAGGCTCGCCGCGCTTGCCCTCCATCGACTCTATCAATGCCGATTCCTCGCCACAAACATAAGCACCGGCGCCAAGTTGGATCCTGATGTCGAAGTTAAAGCCTTCTATACCGCTAATATTGCTTCCAAGAAGATTGTTTTCGCGCATCTCGTCGAGAATGCTATTTAAGTACTTGAGCATATACTTATATTCATATCTCAAATAGAGGACTCCCATATCGGCTTTTGTTGCAAAAGCCGACAAGACCATGCCCTCAAAAACCAGATCGTTGTATTGGGTAAGCATCACCCTGTCTTTGAACGTTCCCGGCTCGCCTTCGTCGGCATTACAGATAATAACCTTGTGCTCGCCCGGCATGCGGCTTCCAAATTTCCATTTAAGACCTGTTGGGAAGCCGGCGCCGCCCCTGCCCCTGAGGTTGGAATCCTCGATAATTTGAATAACTTCTTCCGAGCTACTGTTCTTTATAATGTTCTTGATCACATCAAACCTTTCGTAATTCTCATCGAGCAGGATCGATTTTTTACGAATATTGTTGTAAACCATCGAATTCATCAATGGATGTGAATTGTTTCCGTCGCCGTAATTCTCGTAAACCAATCCGTCGAGGGTTTTGCCATCTTTAATGGACTCGATGAGCTTTCTTGCCCTGTAAGGCGTTAAGTTAGTAAAAATCTTGTCGTTGATAATTGCAGCAGGCCCCTGATCGTTCATGCCGACGCATGAAGTTTCGAACAAACCTATCAGACCGTCGCTGCTTATTTCCCCGAACTTTATGCCAGACTCGGCCTCAAAAGTTGATTTAATACTACTAAAGCCCCTTAAACAAGAAGTTATGCTATTGTTTAGATAAATATTGAACTTGGCTTTTGGTTTCTCGGAAAAGAAGTGATAAAACGAAATAGTCTCCCTTACCTGAGCGGCAGAAATTTTCAGGTCTTCCGCGAGTACGCTTACACTAAAATCATCAATATAACCGCTATTTTCCATTAAATCGATTAAAATATCCATGAGCCGGCCGCGATCGTTGTTATACTTTTGTAATATTGTCTTTATTTTTTCTTTCATTGTTAAATTTTTAAGATCGAAAAACTTTATATATTAACTGTGAAATTATTAACAGCAAAGATAACAAAACTTTTGTTAAAATATTAACAAAGTTAAATTTATAACGATTTTAAATTAGTTTTGGCGTTTAATATTGCTTATGGATATAATAACTAAAGAAATAAATATCAAGGGTCTTGTGCAGGGTGTCGGCTTCCGTCCGTTCGTATATCGCCTAGCCTCTGAATTTCAGTTAAATGGCACTGTTGAGAACAATAATCTCGGTGTTTATATCATAATCGAGGGCCAGGAGGATAAAGTCGAGGGTTTTATTAAGGCCTTACCGAACAGGATACCACAAGCATCACATATTTCCAAACTATGCGCAAACAAAGCTGAGCTTAGGAATTTCAGTCAATTTAGAATTGTTAAAAGTCGGTCGCGCTCCGAGGAGGTCACTGAAGTAAGCCCTGACATAGCAGTTTGCGAAAACTGCTTAAAGGATATGGAGCATCAGCAGAACAGGATTGATTACGCATTCACGAATTGTACAAACTGCGGTCCCCGTTTTACCATTATCAAGGACTTGCCCTACGATAGGCCAAAAACCAGCATGGCTGAATTTGTTTTATGCAACGATTGCGATAAGGAATATAAGGATATCCTCGACCGCAGGTTTCATGCCCAGCCTGTTGCCTGCAATATATGCGGCCCTCATTATAAGCTTGAGCTCGATAATAAATCTTATGCCGACATAAACGAGATAACTGATAATGCGACAAAATTGATTGAAAGCGGTAAAATACTAGCCATCAAAGGCCTGGGCGGATACCACATTGCTTGCGATCCTTTTAACAATGAAACTGTTAGGGAATTGCGAAAAAGAAAAGCCCGCGAAGGAAAACCTCTTGCATTAATGTTCAATAATATTGATGAGATTAAAAAATACCTTCATGTTTCCGATGAAGAACAAAAACTGCTGATATCTTGGAGAAGACCCATCGTTCTCCTAAAATTAAAGAAAACTATCTCGGAACAACTTGCTCTTGGCTTGGACACTGTTGGCGCAATGCTTCCTTATATGCCATTCCATTATTTACTGTTCAAAAAATTAAACATTCCGGCACTGGTACTGACCAGTGGTAATTTTTCAGATGAGCCGATAATAATCGATAACGGCGTGGCGCGAAGAAACCTCAACAGCATTGTTGATGGCATTATCACCTACAACCGCAGAATACACAACCGCACCGACGACTCCGTTGCCTTTGTATCCAACAATAAACCGAGGATCATCAGAAGATCTAGGGGTTATGCGCCATCACCTGTTCATTTGCAACTTAATACGGAGGGAATACTTGCGGCAGGGGCCGAACTGGTGAATTGTTTTGCGATAGGAAAAGGCAGCCAAGTAATTATGAGCCAGCATATCGGCGATTTAAAGAATCTGGAAACGCTGGAGTTTTATAAGGAGTCCATGAAAAGGTTCTCGAAGCTATTCAGGTTTAAACCTGAATTGGTAGTAGCCGATATGCACCCCGAATATCTTTCTACCAAATTTGCTGATGATTTATCGATTGAAACCATGAAGGTACAACATCACCATGCACATATTGCATCTTGCATGGCAGAGAACAATCTTGATGAGAAAGTTATAGGCATTAGTTTTGACGGTACTGGCTATGGAACAGACGGAAATATTTGGGGCGGGGAATTTTTAATTTGCGATCTGGTTGATTTTGAGCGTTATACGCATTTTGAGTATATCAAACAACCTGGTGGCGATGCCACAAACCATCATCCATGGCGCATGATGCTGAGTTATTTAGTTCATTATTTCGGAGAAGACATCGTAAAAGAAAAAGCATTCTTGTTCGAGGGAATCCCACATACAGAAATTGAACTGGTAGGCTCAATGATATCAAAAAACATAAACTGCCCGCTTACAAGTAGCGCAGGTAGGCTTTTTGATGCTGTTGCCGCCTTATTGGGCGCGTGCAAAAATTCCTCTTATCATGCTGAAGCACCTATGCGATTGGAAGCTTTAGCCGGAAACGAGAAGCTCGAGAGAAAATATTCCTATGATTTCGGGGAACTTATCTCGTTTAAACGATGCTTCAAGGAAATGATTGAAGACATCGAAAACGGTATAGACAAATCTACTATTGCAATGTCGTTCCATAATACCATTATTCATTTGGCCAAACATATTTCATTGAAAATAAAAGAAAAAACAGCTATTTCCAAAATTGCCTTGTCCGGAGGGACTTTTCAAAATAGGATTATCCTGGGGAAAACTGAAAAACTCTTGAGAAAATCCGGCTTTGAAGTTTACAGCCAATCAAACATACCCTCGAACGATGGTGGAATTGCACTGGGGCAAATTGCGATTGCAGCAAAAAGGAGGCAATTGAAAATTTAAACTACTATTTTATCATTTTTATATCAATTAGAAATGTACTTTTGTCGTTTATTTTTTAACAGTAAAAACCGTACTATATAATAAGGAGTAAAAATTTAAGATATGTGTTTAAGTATACCAGCGAGAGTTGATGAAATAAATGGAGAAATAGCTACTTGCTCAGTTGGCAAGTCAAACTACGAGGCTAATCTTCAAATGATTGAATTCGAGGATGTTAAAGTTGGCGATTATGTTTTGATACATACAGGTTTTGCCATACAGAAATTGGATGCCGAGGAAGCCGAGGCCAGTTTAAGGACCTTCGACGAGTTTAAGGAGCTCAACGATCAATTGGACAAGGAGGAAAAGGAAGGTGGCAGTCATATTATTTAGGACGAACAGATCCGGCAATAATATGATGTTGTTTTTATAAAAAGATGCATATATGAAGTATATTGACGAATATAGAGATAAGAATATTGTTCTGGGGCTTGCCGAGGAAATAAAAAAAATTTCCACAAAGAAATTAAAGCTTATGGAGGTTTGCGGTGGGCATACCATGTCGATACAAAAGTTTGGACTACCTTATTTACTACCTAAAAATGTTGAACTTATTTCGGGTCCCGGTTGCCCCGTATGTGTAACAAGCAGGGAGTTTATCGACAAGGCAGTAGTTTATTCCAGGATGGAGGATGTGATAATCGCTACCTATGGTGATCTAATCAGGGTCCCGGGATCAAATTCCAGCTTGGACCAGGAAAAAGCAAAAGGCGCCGATGTAAGGATAGTGTATTCTATTTTAGATGCCTTGACAATAGCAAAAAACAACCGCAGGAAGAAAGTGGTTTTTCTTGGTATTGGGTTTGAGACTACTGCACCGGCTTCAGCAGCAGGGATCTTAAAGGCCCGAATGGCAGGCTTAAGAAATTTTTATGTGTATAGTGCCCATAAAGTTATGCCACCGGCGATGGAAACCCTTATCGACGAGGGTGTTGAGATTGACGGTTACATTGGGCCGGGACACGTAAGCACGATAACAGGTGAAGGAATTTATCTCAACATCCCCAAGAAATATGGTCTTGGTGTGGTAATTAGCGGTTTTGAACCCGTTGATTTAATGCAATCGATCCTTATGCTTGTCAAGCAACTGGAAAACAATGACCCCAAAGTTGAAATTCAGTATAAAAGAGTTGTAAAACCTGAAGGAAATATCAAAGCACAACAAATGCTCGATGAGGTATTTACCTATGGCGATGATTGGTGGCGAGGATTAGGTGTTCTTAAAAACAGCGGATTAAAGATTCGTGAATCCTACTCGATGCATGATGCCGAAGTGGAAATACCAGTGGAAGTAGCCCCTCCTATTGAACCAAAAGGCTGCCTGTGTGGTGAGATATTAAAAGGAGTTAAAAAGCCCAAGGACTGTAAACTATTTGCAAAAGTTTGTACTCCTTCCAATCCTATTGGGGCATGCATGGTTTCCAGCGAGGGCTCTTGCGCTGCCTACTATCTGTATAACAGATAATTACAAATTTTAAATGTTATTATAATGATTAAAAATGATACAATTTTACTAGGGCATGGAAGTGGCGGAAAACTTAGTCATGACCTTATTGATAGTATATTTCTAAAATATTTCGATAACGATTATCTGCGTCAGCAAACCGACTCTGCCATATTAGATACCGAGGGTAAAAAAATTGCATATACAACAGATTCCTTTGTTGTAGATCCTATTTTTTTTCCGGGTGGAAACATTGGTAAACTAGCAATTGCAGGTACAGTAAACGACCTTGCCGTTTCTGGCGCAACTCCTAAATATATGAGCTGTGGTTTCATTATCGAGGAGGGATTTTCGCTAAAGGACTTGGAAGTAATTGCCAAAACAATGGCTGATGAAGCCAAAAAAGCCGGTGTGCTATTGGTTACAGGCGATACAAAAGTTGTTGATCGCGGGAAATGCGACAAACTGTATATCAACACTTCCGGCATTGGAATCATCGATGAGAAATATACTGGAATAAGCACAGCACAAAACCTGGAAGAAGGCGATAAAATAATAATAAACGGTAGTATCGGAGACCACGGCATGGCAGTAATGGCAGCTCGCAACGACCTGAATATCAATGCTGACATAAAATCGGACTGCGCTTGTTTAAATAAAATGATAAGTGAGGTTCTAAATGCCGGCTGCAAAGTGAAGTTTATGCGCGATGCCACTAGAGGCGGTATTGGTACTGTTTTATCAGAACTTGCGAAAAGCAAGAATATAGGAATCCACATAAACGAGACGGAACTGCCCTTGGACGATGGTGTTAAAGGCATGTGCGAACTTTTAGGCTTCGACCCTTTATATGTTGCTAATGAAGGAAAAGTAGTTTTTGTTGTAGGACATGAAGATGCCGATAAAGTATTGAAAGTACTTAAAAAAAACGAGCATGGTAGAAACTCATCGGAAATTGGTGAAATCTCATCCTCCCATCCCGGAAGCTCATGGCTGGAAACTGTTGTCGGGGGCAAAAGGATTATTGATATGCTATCGGGTCAGCAGTTGCCTAGAATTTGCTGAAATTAGATTGTATTTCAGTTTGCTAATTATTAAGATTGCCCACATATTTTTTAATATGTCTATTTTTCTCTACCTTAGCACTTTAAATTTTACAACATGATAAATCCAGTTAATTATGAAAAAGCTTATTCTAATTGCATGTATTTTATTTAGTGTTATTCTAAATGCGCAAATCACTTGTGAGGTAGATTTTACAAACGGGCCGGAGATTGTGGGAGATGATCCTACCACTATTTTCTATATCCCAGACAATTATACTACTACAAAGGTTATCAAAGTCAACTTTCATTTTATGTTGAAACAAACCGGGGATCCACTGAACTTTACAGAAACAGATGATGGCAATGGTGATCCATCTTTTACGGGTTATGACTTTGCTGACGAGATTATTGCAATCGCCAAGCAAAGGCTTTTGAGTAATGAGCAAATGAATTTGCCACAAGGAAATACAACCTCTGCTCTTTTTCGGGCTTATACAGTTGAATTAGCAGGAGTGTATTTTCATCGCAGTGATATTCACTATACATCTCAAACCAGTCTTAGTACTCTCATGACCAACTATGGTGTAAACCTTGGAACAGAAGTTAATGTGTTCTGGGTATATGACGAAGATATCCCATATGCAGGAGGTGGAGAGGCAAACATGACAGGAAACAGAGCAATAAAATCAAAGGCTGCCTGGCAAACATATATTGATTATGGAACAGCCGGTTTTTGGGGAAACTCCTGGACATTCTTACATGAACTAGGTCATAATCTTGGATTACACCACACGGTTAGATATGATAGCGGCCCTTGTGGAAATATTGATGATTATTGTTCAGATACACCCTATAGACAAGATTTAATCGATACAGGAGAGCCTGACCCTTGTTGTGGTTGGGGAAATGGGAATACTCCAACATGTAGCAATAATATGATGGATTATTCCGGTAAAATAGCCCTGACACCTGAACAGTTGGGACGTATACACTATACCATTGTAAATGAAATGGTTGATTATCTGGATGAGAGTTATTGTAATATAAATACAAATTCTTTGCCACATATTATTCCAAACGGAAGCAATATCGTTTGGCAGAATTCCCGGATATTGGAAAACGATCTGATAATTGAAAATGGAGCAGAATTATTGATTAAAGATTGCAGTATTCATATGCCTGCAAACTCCAGGATAATAGTGAAACCCAACGGCAAGCTTACCATTGACAATTCCGTAATTACAAATTTCTGCGATAAACCATGGGAGGGGATTGAAGTTTGGGGCAACAAAAATCTAGCGCAAAACCCGTTGTATCAGGGCTGGCTTGAAATAACCAACGGTGGAACAATCGAAAATGCTGTAACGGCGGTCCTTCTGGACAATAGTATTCCTTCAGCTGGCCCCATAGGTTATACAGGTGGCATATTGCATGCAAGCAACGCAATTTTTAAAAACAACATTAATAGTGTAGTTTTTAACTCTTACTCTCAATTTTCTGTTTCACTAATCACTTCTTGCCAGTTTATTATCGACGAAAATTGGCTCCACCAGAACAAAAAACCTGAAGCACATATTACTTTGAGCGACTATAAAGGCCTTAATATTAAGGGGTGTAGTTTTATAAATGAGGCTACGAATTTATTTGAGACTCAAAACAGTGGAAAAGGTATATTAAGTATAAATTCAAACTTTATAGTTGATTATAAATGTTTATCCGGTTCTGTGCCTTGTGACCGAATACAACCAACTACTTTTACTGATTTATATTACGGTGTGTATGCAGTTAGCAAAGGTTCAGAACAAACTTATACAGTTCAAAATTCTGAATTTGATTGTTATAGAGGAATATACAATGGTGCCATTAATAATAGTACTATTGTATTGAATAAATTCACAGTACCACCAGCTTTAATTGGAAATGAATCTTACGGATTATATCTGGATTATAGTACAGGCTATCAAGTTGAAGGCAATGAATTTGAAGGCAATAATCCAAATCTCAATATTGGCCTTTACGTGAACAATTCAGGTACCGGCGATAATCTGATTTACAACAATACTTTCAACAATCTTTCAACTGCTTCGGCATATCAGGATATTAATAGAGATGACATTACCGGAGGTCTCGAAGTAAAGTGCAACGATTATACCAATAATAGTACAGATGTGCTTGTGGTGGTTGAGGATCCCCTACAAAATAATGCTGACTATGGTATTGCTCAGGCACAGGGATATCTTGATATTTTAAACCCTACCGACCCAACAGCACCAGCTGGTAATACTTTTTCTGATTTTAGTGGTCATACATGGGATATTTACAACGAAGGCAATGGGATTAATTATGTATTTCATAGTATATCTTCTACAACTTCAAAAGTTGAACCTATTCTCAACTTCGGTATTGTTTCTACATTTCAGAGTACATTAGCTTTGTATGACAAAGAAGATGCATGTCCACCAACCTTTGGCAGCGGAGGCGGTATTGAAGAGATTAAGGGAAGGATAGCATTGGCAGAGAACAGTGCTGAAGTTGTATCTGCCGAGTTATTAACGCTTACTGATGGAGGTGACACTGAAGAATTGACATTTGATCTGGCAACAGCCATGCCCGGTGAGGAAATTGAAACCCGAGATATGTTACTGATTGAATCACCCGATTTAAGCGATACTGTTATGATTGCTACCATCGAAAAGGAAGAAGTTCTTCCCAATGCCATGGTACGCGATGTGTTAATACAAAACCCTCAGGCAGCCAAATCAAAAAAAGTACAGGATGCCCTCGATCAGCGTAATAGTCAAATGCCCCAATATATGCGTAACCAGATAGATCAAGGACGCTATACTTTGTCTCCAAAGGAACTGCTTGAAAGTGAAAAAGCATACTACAATATGGAAAAAGCACTTGCCTTTAAACAACTGCACTATTTATATCGTACCGATTCAACAATAGTAAATGCTTCTGATAGTTTAGCACAATTATATGCAGAAAACGGCAGTTTAGATAATCAATATCGCCTTGCCATGCTGAAATTATCAAATGGCGATACCGTTCAGCCATTCGATATTCTAAGCAATATTCCGGATAATTTTGAATTAAGCAATACTCAAGAAAATGAACGACAGTCATTTAATAGTTATTTTAAAATTATCAAACAAATGAAAAGGGATGAGTTACAAAAGCCTGATAGTTCAGCTATCAATAATTTGCAAAGTTTATATCAAAATGGTATTGGCATGCCGACTGTTTATGCTCGTAATATTCTCTTAATGGTGAATGAACTTACTTATAATGAGCCCATCTTGCTACCCGACACTACATTTAAAAATAGTAGTGTTAGCAATATATCTTTAATAGATCAAGAGCAAACCAGTAATAGTTTACTTGTGCTAAAACCAAATCCTGCCAGCGATTATGTGATTACCCAATGGGAATTACCTGAAACTGCAAAGGATCCTCATTTATATATTAGTGATATTAATGGCCGTTTTATTGAAAAGATCGAAATAAATGGTCTTAAAAACGAGAAGGTTATTTCAATTGCCAAATACAAACCAGGTACATATATCGTAAGCCTAGTTTCTGATGGTATAAAATACGACAGTAAAAAACTGAGTATTGTAAAATAATAACTAAATTTATCCTGTCTTTAAGTATCAGATCAAGATATCTAAAGACAGGATTTTTAACTGTAAATTATGTCACAAAAAACTCTAAAAATATTATTTGTAGCACTATTTTTTATTGGTAGTTGGGGTTTTCTTTATGCCCAAGGGGATGAATGGATAAAAGTGTATGGTGAGGACAGAGAATATACTGTTAACAAAATAATTGAAACCTATGATAAGGGATATTTATTAAGTGGGTCGTCTAAGAGCAGTTCAGGAAGTACGGAATATGGATTATTAATTAAAACTGACATTAACGGAGAAGTATTATGGGAGAAAATGGTGGGTGCCAATCCACCACCGGGAAAATCAGGTGCTTTATATGCAACGCAATTAGCAGATGGTGGTTATATTATAAGCGGTTCAACATTAATTTATGATAATTACGCTGATGCCTTTATATTAAAACTAAATGTCTGTGGAGAGAAGGAATGGAGTAAAATATTTTATAATACTGGAAGCCCTGAGTTTGCAAGAGAGGTTGAGGTAATGGATAATGGTACTTATCTGTCAATGATAAGTTATTGGGGCAACGATTTGTACAACGATAGAATCTGGTTGTTTAATATCGATTCGGATGGTGAAATATTATGGCAAAAGGTTTATGCCAAATGGACATTGGGTACCAATGCCGAAGAAGGCTTCCATTTGCTTAAAAATAGAAATAATGAGTATCTGATATCGGGTCAGTATTTTCAGTACAATCCTGACGAAGATACAAATTACAGATATAAACGACCTATGTTCATACAGATAGATAGTCTTGGCAACGAAATGTGGCATCAACTATGGGGAGTGAATGATTATTATTACGGGGAGGTATTTAAATCTGCATTCGATTCAAAAGGGAATATTTATGGAGTTGGAAGAAACGAATCATATAATGAACAAGCAAGAGGGCCAGTTTTATTTAAGTTAGAGAATGATGGCACCCAATCATATTATAAGGATTTAATTGAGGATGCTGATGGTGGGAATACCACAACGATATCCTTAATGGATGATTCAACTCTATTTATTGGAGCAAATTGGTATGACTTTGATAATATAGATCATAACAGGATCTTAAAAACCGACACACTTGG
>JAADIS010000086.1 GCA_013151215.1 Chlorobiota bacterium
TATAAATAATCCTCGTATTTGGTCTTATGGCTTTTTTTACACTTTCCAAATCACTGATATTCACGAAAGTAACATCAATTTTAAATTTCTTCAGATAGTTTGCCAGAAAAGCATAAGTTCCGCCATAAGTGGTTACGCTGGTGATTATATGGTCGCCTGTATTGACTAATTGCAAAAGAGCCGTAGTAATAGCGCCCATGCCGGAACCGGTAACCCATGCCGATTCGGTTGCTTCCATTGCTGCCAATGCCCCGGCTAAATATTTATTGGTGGGGTTCCAGTGGCGTGAATATAAAAAACAGCCTTCGGTTTCACCATGAAAGGTATCAAGCATGGTCTTTTCGTGTAAGAATGTGTAAGTCGCAGAATCTGTTATCGAGGGATTTACGCCTCCAAACTCGCCAAATTGTTCTAATCGTTGTACGGCCGTTGCCGGATGATCATATTTGTGTGACATAATTTTAAAATTTTATACAAAAATACTAATACAACAGCAGAAATCAAGTTAGTATTACAATTTGAACTATTAACAGGCATATTATTTTAATATTGTAAGTATATTTGTAGAATTATAATAATATTGATACTTAATTTGAATAAAATGGAGAATAAATTTCGAATCGACAGCCTTGACAAAAAAATACTTGGAATACTTACTAAAGATGCGCGAATACCATATCTGGAAGTTGCGAGGAAATGTAAAGTAAGCGGGGCTGCTGTGCATCAAAGGATACAAAAAATGCTTGAAGCAGGCATCATCTCAGGCTCACAGTTCAACATTTCGCCTCAAGGGATAGGTTATCTCACCCAGGCTTTTATCGGCCTGCAGGTGAACCTTACAAGCACCAGGACACATGAAGAAGTCTATAATAAGATAATGCAGGTGCCACAGGTAGTCGAATGTCATCATACTACAGGTAAATACTCGCTCTTCATCAAGATAATGGCCAAGAACAACCAGCATCTGAAAAATATAATAATAGAAAAAATACAGTCGATTTTAGAGGTTACAGCCACTGAAACATTTATCTCTCTGGAGGAAGGCTTTAAACGCCAGCTGCCCATCGACATTTAAAAGTAATTGCTTCTTGTAACAGACGTTTACATTAAGGTCTGCAACATAGGTATTTCTTTTTAATTTAGCCGCTGATTAATAATATATTAAATTGGTAAACCATAGGTTAAAATACAACAACATCTTCACTTACTGCCTTTTAGGTATATTATTGTTAAGTTTTGCCTTGATAAATGTTTCCAGGAAGAGCGAGCACCGCCAGCAATTTGTTGATGGCGACGGAAGTGGTTATTATGCATGGCTACCCACTTTGTTTATGTATAAAACCTTGGACTTTACTGATGTTTTCAATGCCGGGAAAATCAGGAAGGGGAAAGATTATCAGGGTCATAATTATCACCGTGTCAACGGATTGCTTATCAACAAATTCCCTCCGGGCACAGCATTTTTAATGATGCCGTTTTTCCTGATAGCCTTGTTTATTAGTTTTATTTTCGGACTGCCGATCGATGCGTACGAGCCGATATTTCAATATTCAGCAGGAATTGCAGCAGTGTTTTGGTGCTGGACAGGTTTGATATTTCTGTATAAAACCCTTAAAACATACAATCTATCCGAAAAGGAAAGAATAATGCTTGTTCTAGCCAGCATATTCGCCACAAATCTTTTTGCCTACACATTTCTGATGCCTGCATTTTCGCATGTATATTCTTTTGCGGCAATAAGCATTGTAATATATTCAGTGCGTAAATATTTCCTTGAGCAAGGCACAAAATATCTGATTATAGGGGCACTAAGTCTGGGCTTTGTTTTTATGATAAGACCTGTCAATTTGCTTATCCTAGTTTTTCTTCCTTTTTTAGCCGACGATATTAACAATTTCGGAACTATGGTTTTACATAAACTGAAGTCGATGAAGTTTATATATGCCATACTTTTTTTCTTTATTGGCATTTTTCCATATTTACTCATAAACTACAACCAAACAGGCAGTTTTATTTACTTCCCTTATAAAAACGAAGGATTTTATTGGAGCCGTCCGGAGATATTTGATTTCTTGTTTAGTTTCAGGAAAGGATGGTTTGTTTATACACCATTTTATCTATTATTATTCCCTTCCGTCATTTTTCTTTATATTAAGAACAAATTCCGCTTCCTGTGGTTTATAAGTTTCTTTTTTGTGCTGATATATGTATTTTCCAGTTGGTGGAACTGGTTTTATGGCGATAGTTTCGGCATGAGACCCATGCTCGATCACACAACGGCTTTTATACTAGTTATTGCATTGTTTTACAGCGGTTTAAGAAAATATACCAAAAGGGCGGTCGTAGTATTTGTTATTCTGGCAGGCATGCTTAATGTTGTACAGACCTACCAATATGCGAAAGGGATAATACATCCTGATTCCATGAACAAGGAGGCATACCTAAAGGTTTTCCTGAAGACTTCCGAAAAATATTCCGGTATTATTTCAGGTGGGCCTGAATACTATTATGGGAAATTAAAGTCGGGGCCGTTTTATCATGAAAAATATGATTTTGAAAGCCGTTTGACTTCCCTGTCGAAGCTGCGAAAAACCGATACTGCAATTGTTTATTCCGGTAGAAACTCTATTAAGCTAGACAATCATAATATTTATTCCCCTTCATTAAACTGGATTTTACCGGATTCACTTGAAGGTAGAAGAAACCTATATGTAAAAATTTCGTCCATGGTCTACGAAAAACAGAAGAACTCTGCTGCCAAGGCTTTATTTATCATGGACATACAGGATAAAGAAGGAAATACTGTTTTTTATAAAAAGGCCAGACTTAAACAGATGCCCGATAACAAATTCGGTTTGTGGGAAATCAGAGGAACCGGGTTTAAACTTCCTTATCTAACGAAAAATCATTATTTGTTAAAGATTTACATATGGAATAAGGAGAAGTCGGTATTTTATCTGGACGACTTAAATATCGAGTTTTATGAATACACAGACAAAAACCTATAAACATGTATAAATCAATACGTTCGAAATTCAAACAATTTGTAGAAATTAATTTCTGGAGATATAAGAAAATCAAGGAAGGCGAATTGACAAACTGGCATTATAAACAGTTTTATACGGATTATTTTGGTTTGGAAGAAAGTTTCTATAATAATAAAATCATATTGGATATTGGCTGCGGACCGCGAGGAAGCCTTGAATGGGCTGACATGAGCAAGGAAAGGTACGGCCTCGACCCATTGGCGGACAAATACCTGAGAATGGGAGCCCATAAGCACAAAATGACTTATGTTAAGGCCTATTCCGAATCAATTCCTTTCAACGACTCTTTTTTCGATGTAATTTGCTCGTTCAACTCGCTGGATCATGTAGAGGACATAGGCAAAACCATTTTAGAAATAAGGAGAACCCTCAAACCCGGTGGGGTTTTTCTGCTTATTGTTGATGTTCATGCCTACCCCACACCTACTGAACCACAATCGATAAAATGGGATTTTTGCGATACTTATTTCCCTGATTACAAATTACTTATCGAGAACAAATATAAAACCAAGGAACTGGGCAAAATATATGCAAATGCAAGAGCAAGAATTCCTGCGGACAAAAACGACAAATCCGGATTATTGGTTTGCATGCTTGAAAAATAACCTGAACCCTTTAAGAAAGGTATAATGAATTGAGTTTTAGGCATTAGAGTTATATTTAGCCAAGATGTGATTATCAATACAAAATCTTTATAAACGTCAAAAATACAACCAATGAAAAACAAAATTATTTTTTTTATTGTATTCCAATGTCGGAAACGGAAGTTTCACAAAACTCAGGGTTTTGAACATAAACCTCAAAAACTTCGAATCGGTATCAATTTTTGTCCAGTCGATATCCATTGATACATAGTATTGGCGTGTACGGTCGAAATGAGGTATTGGATTCCCGTCGATTTCCGAAGGATTCGATTTCACCCCAATAATACCATCCCCTCCATAACCAACAGCAACATTTATCCACTTCGGAAACTTGCTGTCATATTTTAAAAAACTATTAATATTGGCCGACAGCCAATAAGTATGACCGTTATAGTCTTTTAATATCCTCTGTAAATTATTCTTTCCCAATAAATTAGGGTTGTACTGGGCGTATTGTGTGAAATGATAGGAAAACTTTAACCTAAACCGTTGATCTTTCCAAAGCAGTTGCTGGCCGGCAAACATTGCCGAGCCGAACCCATTTGCAAGGAGATCGCCCCATGAAGCACCATATTCAGCCGAAAAGCCATCGAGGATTTCTATGACAGTCATGGACCCAAAACCCATCAAACTTCCATATATTGCTGATTCCTTATTGTTTACACCAGCCCAACGCAACCAATTATGTGCATAATAACTAAACGTATAGGCTGTTGTGGCATGCCCGACCTTATCAATTTGCAGGAAATTCTCATTGTCGTTGATAAAGTGGAAAGAAGTAAGCGGTGTATCTTTATACCAACCGAAATACAAAACGGTAAGTGTGGCGGTATAAAGTCCCGCACTTGTATAAATAACAGTGTTTAAGCTCTTCTTATCTATGCTGTCGTTATCTTTTCTTAAACTTTGGGATTTCAGTTCGGGCATTAAGCAAAGCAAGATGCCAATTAAAATAAAAACTGTATTTAGGGACTTTCTTTTCATCACTCGAAGCGTGAAAGTATGCTATAAATGATTTCTGTTTTTTCCGACAAAAGCCCCTCGGTTTTCGCTTCTGCAAGAAATCTTAAATAAGGCTCTGTGTTTGAAGGCCTTATACTAAACCACCAATCTTCAAAATCAAGACGGTATCCATCGATGTCAAGATAGCGTGTCGGGCTTTCATTCTGATTAAAATAATCCCTGAGAGCGTTCATAGCACTTAACTTGTCTTCTATCCTAAAATTAACCTCACCAGTGTTGAAATAAGGGGAAATAGAAGAAATAAGGCTCGACAATTTAACGCCTTTGAGGCGGAAATCGTCAACTATGTTCAAGACAATGATAGCCGCCAACAAACCACTATCGGAATAATAAAAGTCCCTGAAATAATAATGTCCGGCCAGTTCGCCGCCGTAAATACCATCAACCTCCTTAAGTTTTGAGGCACCAAAAGCCCTTCCAACCTTCCAGATGTCGACAGTAGCATTAAATTGCTGCAGATACTCGGCAACAGCCTTGGAGGTTCTTATGTCTTGTACGACTTTATATTCCTTGTTTTTATCCTTTAGAAAATAATGCCCCAGCAGGGCGATTATCAAATCGGGTGAAATGAAATTGCCTTTTTCGTCGATGAACATAACCCTGTCGGCATCACCATCGAAAATAATTCCGATATCGCTCTTGTTTTCAATTACCTGACCAATAATCTGTTGCTGGTTCACTTCCTCAAGAGGATTTGGCTCGTGAGCAGGGAAATCCCCATCGGGCAACGCATTAATTTTATCGGCATGCGGAAACAATGCTTCGGCAAATAATCCGGCCATACCACAGGAAAAGTCGATTGATACTTTTATATCAGGGGAAAATGCCGAATACGACTTTAAGTATTCGAGGTAATCGTCCTTTATTTCAAACGTTTGCACTGAACCTTCCGTTTTCTTGGGCATATTAATACCGGACTCGATCAGTTCTTCAACTTCCTTTAAACCATTATCATAACCTATAGGCTTAACGTTTTTGGCCGAAACCTTTAAACCATTGTATTCCTTTGGATTATGTGAGGCGGTAATCATCAGTCCAGCATCGAAATCAAATTTGCCGGTCCCCCAATAAATCATGGGTGTCGTACAAATTCCTGCATCATAAACTTTTGCTCCCGCATCCATCAATCCTTTTGTAAGGGCTTCGTGCATTTCAGGAGATGAATTTCTGATATCGCGACCTATCAAAATCTTATCGGCCTTAAGTACTGTTTTTAAGAAATACCCGGTTTTATATACAATATCCTTATTCAGGTCGTCTCCCCAAACACCGCGGATATCGTAAGCTTTAAATGCTTTCAATTATTTATAAATTTTTAATTTGTTCAGTGCTTGCTGATATTTCTTTGCATTGCGGTTATGTTGCTTTATACTCTTTGCAAAAGCATGGTAACCTGATAGATCATCTTTAGCACAGAAAAACAGATAATCGGTTTTTTCATAATTCAATACTGCGTCAATAGATGATATCGAAGGCATGCATATCGGTCCCGGAGGCAGCCCTAGATATTTATAGGTATTATATGGCGAATCGATGGTTTTATGAACGTTTAGCACCCTTCTAATCGATTTGTCATTCAATGCAAACAGTAATGTAGGGTCGGCCTGCAGGAGCCATTTCCTATGCAGGCGATTCATATAAACACCTGCTATCGTGGCTTTTTCACTATTTTTTTGAGTTTCCTTTTCAACAATTGAGGCTAAAACTATAACTTCATTGACGCTTAGGCCAACTTCAGCTGCCAATTCAGTTCTACGTCCGTTCCAAAATTTTTCATATTCCTCAAACATCCTTAAAACAAAACCTTTGGCTGTTGTGTTCCAGTAAAACTCATAAGTATTCGGAATAAAAACATTAGTTATATGAAGCGAGTCGAGACCTGATATTTCACTGAATTCCCTTGAATAAGCATATTCCACAATTTTCGTCGAATCGGCTTCGATCTGCCTGGAAACCCTGGACGCCAGATCAGCGACATCAGTTACATTATTAAAGATAAGCTTGATAGGAGTTTGGTTTCCTGAGCGCAACATATTTATTAACTCATTATTGCTCAAGCCATTGCTTATCGAATAATTTCCCGGCTTAACCAAACTGGCATAATTCTTAATTCCGGCCACCCATTCAAAATTCTTCCGGTGGACGATAAGGCCTTTCTTATAAAGAATCTGTTTTACATCGTCAAAACCGGCATCCGTAGGGATGCGTATTTCAACATCTTCACCATCGAGTGTCCAGACGTTGGGCTTATAGATTACACCATAAGCAAAATACCCCAGGCCTCCGCCAATAAGTAAAATGATGATGAAAAAGAGCCACATTGCGTTTCTCAGGGACTTATTCCTCCTCTTCGGCGGCCCATAACTTGAATGATAATACGACATTATTGTTCCTATTTGGTCTTGAAAATCTTCTGTAAAAATAACTCATCTATCCATTTATCCGAGCTTTTGTTCCATTCTTTTTTAATTCCGGTTTTCCGAAAGCCTATTTTCTCGAATAAATTAATGCTTGCCTCATTGCCGGCTTCGATATTGCAAAACAGCTGATGAAGGTTTAATATGTTAATTGAATAATCTATCAGAGCAATCAGCGCTTCCTCTGCATAGCCGTTTTTACGCTCCTGCTCAACGATTATTATCCCAACTCCTGCCCTGCTGTTTTGCGGGTCGAAGTCGAACATATCGATTATCCCGATTGGCATGTCCTTTTTATCAACTATGATAAACCTCAGTTGCCCTGTTTTATATATATCCTTATCTGCCATAAGTATATATTGCTCAAGGTCGAAGCGGGAAAATGGCGAGCGGGTATCCGACAAATGCCAGTATTCGGTATTGTTTTCCATATCAAATAGGAAATCCAAATCAGAGAGCTCGGGCGCCCTTAATTTTATATTTTCATTTTCCAAAAGCATAAATCCTATATCAAAGTCCCTTTAAAAACAATTTTCACGGGGGCATGGAGAACAATGTCGGTAAAGACCTCACCTTTTTTCTCAATGTCCACCCTAAAGTCGCCGCCTGTGGTATGAACATCAATATTCTTAATACCTGTTTTTAGAAATGCCGCTATCGCAGTGGCCGTAACACCTGTTCCACAGGAGAGCGTCTCGTCCTCGACACCGCGCTCATAAGTTCTAACAAAAACTCCACTATCGCGCAGTTCGGCAAAATTCACATTTGTCCCGGCCGGATGAAACTTCTCGCTATAACGAGTTTTCCTGCCCATTCCCACCACATCGAATTCAGCCAGGTGATCCACAAATTCAACATAATGCGGCGAACCGGTATTTAGATACAAATAATGCTTATTGACTTCCACATCCCGCACGTCGGCCATTTGAAGGGAGACATCAAATACATCATCAGAAACCGAACCCTTGGTTATTATTGCTTTATGCAGCCCATCATAAGCCAAGAACTCCATTTTGCGCTCAGCAATTCCGTTCGCAAAGGCAAAAGCCGCTGCGCAACGGCCACCATTACCGCACATACTTCCTTCATTGCCATCTGAATTATAATATACCATCCCGAAATCTGCCGAATCGCATGAATTTATCAATATCAAACCATCGGCGCCCACGCCAAAGCGGCGATGACAAATGGCCGCAATACGGTCAGCCGACATTGACAACCTGTTCTCGGCATTGTCGATCATCACGAAATCGTTGCCGTTGCCATGATATTTATAAAAATTTAAGCCCATAATTTAAATTATGTTAATTACAGCAAACCAAATAATTAAGCTGCTATTTTTGACAACAAATGCTTAACATTTGTTAACGTGGCAGAAATACTACAAAGTGTTTCTCAGCGTTTGTTGGGCAAACTTACGAATTTTTGAAAATTAATTAAAGGTGAACAAATATAATTTTAAATTTAATTGAGATGAAAACATTTATAAAAAGTTTCCTTGGCGCGACAACAGCCATTGTTTTAGTATTTTCCGCAAGTTACTATTTTGTAAATAAGTCCAATTCGGAACAAAGCAAGAGGATAGAGGTTCAACAACAAATAGAGGACATGCCCGTTCATGCCGCCACTTATACCCCCATACCACAAAACATCAATTTTGTTGAGGCAGCCGAAAGGTCCGTGAATGCCGTGGTCCACATAAAAACGGAGATCAACGCAAGAACACAGAACTATCATGATTTCTTTGATCCTTTCAGGGAATATTTCAATGGCGGACAGAATCACAACAATACTTTCGTGGCATTTGGTTCAGGAGTTGTTATTTCATCTGACGGATATATAGTTACGAACAACCATGTTGTTGAGAACGCCGACAAGATAAGCGTTACCTTTAACAACAGGGAAGAACTTACTGCCAGGATTATCGGATTGGACCCATCCACCGACCTGGCGTTAATAAAAGTAGATGCCAACGACTTGCATTACTTAAGCTTCGGCGATTCCGACGCCTTAAAAGTCGGCGAATGGGTGCTGGCAGTCGGGAATCCGTTTAACCTTACATCCACGGTTACTGCCGGGATAGTAAGCGCCAAGGCAAGGAACATCAATATATTGGGCTCCTCTTCCTCCATCGAGTCCTTCATTCAGACAGACGCCGTCGTAAACCGCGGTAACAGCGGTGGGGCATTGGTAAACACTTCGGGCGAGCTAATAGGGATAAATGCCGCAATCGCATCACACACAGGTGTTTATGAGGGCTATTCATTTGCAATCCCTGCTAATTTGGTTAAAAAAGTGGTTGACGACCTCAAGAATTACGGTGAGATCCAAAGGGCATATCTGGGTGTTCAGCTCAGGGATATCGATGCCGGTTTTGCCGATGAATTAGGTTTATCGCACGTTGAGGGCGTTTATGTTTCCGAAGTAATCGATAATAGTGGCGCAATGGAAGCCGGGATAAAAGACGGGGACATAATAGTTTCCGTTAACGGGACCATAACAAATACTTTTTCGGAACTTGTCGGTACGATCGGCCAATATCGCCCCGGCGACAAAGTTTTGGTATCGGTAAACCGTGATGGTGAATATTACGATTTCAAGGTAACGCTCAGGAACCAGGACAATACCACATCGATAGTAAAAGCAGAAGGTTCGTTTTTCAATGAAGAGCTCGGGGCTTCGCTACAGAAGGTATCACAGGTGAACAAGAGCAATATTGGCATCGAAAACGGACTGAGGATAACCGATATAAAGCAAGGGGTTTTGCACAGGGCAGGCATTTCGGAAGGTTTTATAATCACTGAAGTCAACGGGGCCAAAGTAAACTCGAAACAAGACCTGGAAAATTCCCTCGACAGCTCTAACAACCGCAGGGTAAGGCTTTTGGGTATTTACCCCAACGGCATGAAAGTTTCTTTTGAATTTATTATGTAAAAACTTGCAATTTAGATTTATTTAAAATACCTTGCATGCCCTAATTTATAAAAATATATCAGGCAACAATATTATGCGACAACTAAAAATAACAAAGTCAATAACTAACCGCAACACTGCATCGCTCGACAAATATCTGCAAGACATCGGCAAGGAAGGTCTTATTACTGCCGACGAAGAGGTTGAACTAGCGCGCAGGATACGGACAGGTGACCAAACAGCACTGGAAAAACTCACAAAAGCGAATCTGCGTTTTGTCGTTTCGGTTGCTAAACAATATCAAAGCCAAGGACTTAGCCTCCCCGACTTAATAAACGAGGGCAATTTAGGACTCATAAAAGCCGCTAAGCGATTCGATGAGACAAGGGGCTTTAAGTTTATCTCGTATGCCGTTTGGTGGATACGTCAATCCATTCTTCAGGCTTTAGCCGAACAATCGAGGATCGTAAGGCTGCCGCTCAACCAGGTAGGTTCCTTGAACAGGATCAAGAAAGTATCGTCGCGCCTGGAGCAGATACTTGAAAGGCCGCCCTCGAACAGGGAAATCGCAAACGAGATGGAACTGCCGAATCACAAAGTTGATTTTGCGATGAAGATAGCAACGCGCTATGTATCTACTGATGCCCCTATTATAGAAGACGAATCCACATCTTTCTTGGATCTTTTCGTACCTACCGACACCCCTGACACTGACGACCATTTACTAAACGAATCCCTGGGGCAGGAAATCCAGAGGTCTTTATCAACTTTGAACGACAAAGAGCGCGATGTTATAAATTTATATTATGGGATTGGTCATAATCATGGTTTTACCCTTGACGAGATAGGCACGAAATTTAATTTAACCAGGGAAAGGGTCCGGCAAATCAAGGAGAAGGCCATTAGGCGTTTAAGGCACACTTCCAGGAGCAGGCTGCTAAAGGCATATTTAGGCCAATAGCCTCCGCAATCGTTTTAAATCTAGTTTAGAACCGATAAAAAAAAGGCATGTCTCAAACAAACATGCCTTTTTTTTTTATTTTTGTTGCCAAAGATTCTAAATATATTTTTATTAAAAAAACGTATAATGTCAGGTAAAAAAAACATGAACGGACTATTCGAGAAATCTTTGAACGAATGGGCCAATCAGGAAATGATTGCTAATGAATTCATTTCGGTACTTTCTAAATTATTCTATAACAAATCCATTGAATTAGTATTATACAGAAATCAATTGGTTGACCGAAGTGCCAGCAAAATCCTTTATATGCACTCCTATGCCGAGAATTTAGTAGGTGCCAAACTGGATATATCAACCTCCCTCCTTCTGGCAAAAGCCATATTGCGCAACGACGTATCCCCCTCGAAAATCGATATCGGAAAATTAAACATGGAGTGGATTGACGCAAACGGGAATTTTTTGGATGTTGACGAATTCATCGGGCACAAACTTACCGAATACACAAAAAGGGACAACCAAGGAAGACCCAGGGATGTCGTTTTATATGGTTTCGGCAGGATAGGACGCTTACTTGCTCGTGAACTGATTATCCAGGGCAATGGCAAGCAATTGAGAATCAGGGCTATAGTAACAAGAGGCAATGATTCGGCACAAATAGCCAAAAGGGCCAGTTTGTTCCGTCACGATTCCGTTCATGGTCAATTCAGGGGCATTGCGATCGAAAACCCCGATGACAAGACCATATATATAAACGGGCATAAAGTTTTGATGCTTGCAGCAAGTTCTCCCGAAGAGCTGGATTATACTGAATACGGGATCGACAACGCAATACTTATCGACAATACCGGTATTTACAGGGACCGCAAAGGCCTGAGCCGCCATTTGAGCGCTAAAGGCATATCGAAGGTTTTGCTTACGGCACCTGGCAAAGGGGATATTCCAAATATCGTTTACGGCGTCAATCATTCAACCATCGATTTCAATGTGGAGAACTTATTGTCGGCAGCTTCCTGCACAACAAATGCCGCAGCACCCGTGCTTTCAATTATCGAAAACAACATCGGAATCGAAAAAGGCCATCTTGAGACCGTTCACTCCTATACCAACGACCAAAACTTACTCGACAACTTCCACAAAAAGACGAGAAGGGGAAGGTCGGCGCCGCTAAACCTTGTTATAACAGAAACAGGAGCGGCAAAAGCCGTAACAAAGATTATCCCAAGCATTGAAGGCAAGCTGACCGGAAACGCCATAAGGGTTCCCACACCTAATGTTTCGTTGGTAATTATGGCACTTGAGCTTAAACGCAAGACCACTTTGGAGGAGGTCAACGAATTTATAAGGCAATCCAGCTTGACAGGGGAATTGGTAGCCCAGATAAAATACGGGACATCCGTTGACGCTGTTTCCTCGGACTTCACCAGCGAGCCATATACAAGTGTTTACGATAGCCTTGCCACAAAGATCTCAGGCGATGGCAAAAGCATAGTGCTCTACGTTTGGTACGACAATGAGTTCGGTTATTCGTTACAGGTTATTCGTGTTGCCAAAAGCATGGCCGACGTTAAACGACCTACTTACTATTAATGACACTTCTGATAAATCATTAAACTCAAAGCCGTCTTTTTTTATAAAAAGGCGGTTTTTTGTTTATAAATAAACCGGTAAACCAGGTTGAATACCGATTTATTATTGTTAATTTGCATCCCTGATAGTTCAATCATTTTATTCATGGAAAAGAAAGTTAAGTACATTTTTGTGACCGGAGGTGTTTCATCCTCATTGGGAAAAGGAATTATTTCCGCTTCTCTGGCAAAACTGCTTCAGGGACGCGGCTTCAAGGTAACTATTCAGAAACTTGACCCTTACATAAACATTGACCCGGGAACTTTAAACCCGTACGAGCACGGCGAGTGTTATGTTACCGACGACGGCGCCGAAACCGACCTCGACCTTGGTCATTACGAGCGGTTTTCGAGCACCCCGACGTCTCAGGCAAACAACATCACAACAGGGCGGATCTATCAGAATGTGATCAACAAGGAAAGAAAAGGAGAATACCTTGGAACAACCGTACAAGTCATCCCACATATTACCGATGAAATAAAAAGATCCATAAAAATACTTGGCGAAACGGGGAATTACGACTTCGTAATAACTGAAATAGGCGGCACGGTCGGCGATATCGAGTCGTTTCCGTTCGTGGAAACCGTTAGGCAAATGAAATGGGAGCATGGCGATGATTGTGCAGTAATACACCTTACCTTGGTCCCGTTCCTGAAAGCTGCCGGCGAGCTAAAAACAAAACCTACCCAACATTCTGTTAAAACAATGCTGGAACAAGGAGTACAACCCGACATTATCGTTTGCAGGACAGAATACCCACTCAACGAAGGCATTAGAAGGAAAATAGCACAGTTCTGCAATGTATCTGTAAATTCCGTTATCGAATCAATAGATGCCGATACAATTTATGACGTACCACTTTTGATGAGGGAAGAGAAACTGGATATAGAGGTATATAGAAACACTAGAACAAAAATCCCCGAGCTTCTGGACCTATCAAACTGGGAGCGTTTTGTAAATAGGCTTAAAAACCCCAAATCAACAGTAAACATCGGCCTTGTTGGCAAATACGTCGAATTGCAGGATGCGTACAAATCAATTAAGGAATCATTTATTCACGGTGGCGTTGAAAATGAATGCAAAGTTAATGTTATCGATATACAATCAGAAAAAATCAAACCAGGGAATGCTGAGGAATTATTTGGCGACCTCGACGGTATTCTCGTGGCACCGGGTTTCGGAGGGCGCGGCATTGACGGTAAAATTGAATCCATTAAATATGCACGGGAGAACAATATTCCGTTTTTGGGTATATGCCTTGGGATGCAGTGCGCCGCCATTGAATTCAGCAGAAATGTTTTAGGGTTTGAAGATGCTCACACAACAGAAATAGACACGAATACGTCATATCCTGTTATCGACCTGATGGAAGAGCAGAAAAACATTAAAAACATGGGAGGGACCATGCGCCTCGGTGCTTATGATTGCAAACTCGACAAAGATTCGAAATCCTATAAGGTCTATCAAAGAGAGATGATAAGCGAAAGGCACCGCCATCGTTTCGAGTTCAATAATGCTTATAGAAAAAACTTCGAGGAAGCAGGGATGAAAATCGCAGGAGTCAACCCTGACAAGGATTTAGTGGAGATTATCGAGTTGGAGGGCCACCCATGGTTTGTAGGGGTCCAGTTCCATCCCGAATACAAATCGAACGTAAAAACCCCGCACCCCTTATTCGTCGGCTTCGTAAATGCTGCCATACAGAACAAAAATCAACCATAGGCGTTATTACGAAACAAGGCCTTAGCCCATCCATATCTTCCAGGATTCCTCGGCCTGGTGAAGAAACATCTGCATCCCCCCGATGGTTAGCGCGCCCCTTTGCTTTGCTTTTTTAAGGAAGAGCGTTTCTTGAGGGTTATAAACACAATCGTAACAAATATTGTTTTTGCCTAGAAACTCATAATTGATATCGGGGCATCTATCCTCTTCAGGATGCATGCCTACCGGTGTGCAATTTATAATGATCTGATATTGCTCAAGTGCTTTTTTCGTCACCCAATTATATCCCATGTGTTCCACTTTCGATGGGTTTCGACTAACAAAATAGAAGAATACGCCAAGCTTCCTGAAAACATAAGAAACTGTGTGAGCCACCCCTCCCGTACCAAGTATAAGCGCCCTGATTCCGGGGCGCTGCTCGACGATATCTTTTATGGAATTACTGAAACCACTGATATCGGTATTATAGGCAATGGCGTGTTTTCCGTCCTTTTTGTCAATTATCTTAATTGTGTTTACCGATCCCGACTGTTTTACCTCATTACTAAACCCATCCAGCAAAAAAGCCAAAGACCTTTTATAGGGGATGGTAACGTTTAAGCCTTTTAAGTTCGGGGTATTCTTGAAAATAGATTCAATTTCGTCAACACTTTCAACATCAAACAGCCTGTACTCAGCATCTATATTGTTCTCCCTGAACCTTTTATTAAAATATTCAGGTGATTTTGAATGAGATAAGTTTTTCCCTATAAGGCCATAAACATCCATAACAGTATTATTTATTGCTCTTTGATGCAGCCAATTCAATTGCTGATATCGAAACTATTCCAATAATCATGAATACGACCGCAAAAAGAACTTCAGCATTGATATTATCAGGAATAACACTCACGTAACCTGCTATAACATGCTCTCCATGTTTAATCACGTCGTTTCCTAAATCATCCTTCAAATATACAGAATTTTTCCAAGGCCACAACACGTTCAGGGACCCTAGGATAAAGCCTGTCAAAATAGCAATTGTTTGATTTTTATACTTTTTGAAAACCCAGGACAAAACATGGGAAAAGGCAATCAGCCCACCTACGGCGCCAATTAATACCGGCAACAAAATACCCATATCCCTATTGTTGATAGCCTGAATGGCAACCAATTGATAGTTGCCCATCAGTATCAGCACAAAAGACCCCGACAAACCCGGCAATATCATGCTGCAAACTGCAACGATACCGCAGATGACGAGGTAAAAGAAATTCGAGTTTTCGGATGCGGGATTTATAAAGGAAAGAGCAATGGCAATCGCAGTCCCGACCATAAAAATTATTAGCACGCTTGCGCTTGCTTTCTCTATTGTTTTGCCAACAAAATAAACCGAGGCCAGCACGAGGCCAAAAAAATATGACCAAATATAAACCGGATAAGCATCAAACAGAAAGTCGAACAAACGGGCTAACAGCACAATTGCAAGCACAACCCCGCCGAACAAGCTTATAAGGAAATACAGATCGGTTTTTATGGCAAACTCTTTAAACTCCCCTTTAAAGAGTAGCTTGGCCGATGTGAAGTTAAAGGATTTTATAGCGTTTATCAGCCTTTCGAAAATACCTGTGATAAGGGCAATGGTACCACCCGAGACTCCCGGTATTATATTGGCAACCCCAACGGCTATCCCTTTTAATAAGTAAACAAGGTACTCCATAAAGATTATGAGTTTTTATATGTGTAAATCAAATCGTTGAAGCGGGACTCCGAGGCCAGCTCGGGCATATAATCCAGAAGTTCGACATGAGAAACGAAATCCATCTTCATGGCAACCTCAATATAATAATATGCTTGTTGAACTTTTCCGTTTTTGTACAGGTAGGCCGCCAGCCGATACCATAGAGATGCTGAATCGGCATTTGATTCCAGGGCCTTCTCCATTACTTCAATTGCCTTTTCATATTTGTTGCCGGCAGTAAAACAAACCGAGAGATTAATCCATGCGTCAATATAATTTTCATCCTGATCGATAATTTTATTGAACTGTTCCATGGCTTCGTCAAAGCGCGAGTCGCTCATATAGACTATTGCCAGGTCATAAGCCACATCTTCATTGTGGGGGCTGATATCCAATGCCCTTTTATAATAATTGATCGCCCTTGCGCTATCTTTGTCGCTAATGGCCAAACGAGCCAGTCCCACCCAGGCCTCAGGCGAGTTGATATCAATGTTAAGTGCTGTATTATAATGGATTAATGCATTCTCATATTCTTCCAGGTTTTCGTAAGATTCACCTATATAAGTATGTGTAAGAGCGTCCTCTTCCTCATGCTCAAAGGTCTCCTTATAATATTTAATGGCCTTGCGAAAATATTTCAAACCGCTGTATGAGTTTCCGATATTAAAATATGCCGAGGAGAAATCCTCATCGATGGCAATCACGAACTCATAAGCCTCGATGGCTTTTTCGTATAATTCCAAGGAATTATAAAAAACCCCCAAGTTAAACCAAGCCAACTTGGAATAAGGTTGTTTATCAACAAAATGATTGAAATATTCGACCGCTTGCTCTTCCCTGCCTGTAATCTCGTAAAAAAAAGAAAGCTCGTGCAGCATGTTCTCTGATTCGGGATTGTTGTCGATGGCAATTTTCAAATACTTTATCGCATTGTCATAATCGCCAATATTTTCGTATTCAAAAGCAATGTTGGACAGCACTTCCTCTTTGTCCTCGGCATAGTCAACAGCCTTTTTATATTCCTCAATGGCCATTTCGTGCTTGTTCATCAAACTATATATCTCTGCCTTGCTCATAAGGACATCTACATTGGCCATCTCTATCAGCTCGATATTATTGAGAATTTCCAAGGCCTCATAATACTTTTTTATACCTCCCAAATAACGGGCATGCCTAATTGTAAACACTGAAGAGGAAGGATGCTGCTCCATGGCAAGGCCAATAGCAACCTTAGCCTCCTCGGTTTTGTTTCCATCAAGATAAAAATCAATGATGGACTCAAACTCGTCCACATCGAAAAACGGCTGCAAACCAGCAATATAAGCATTCTGATACCGCTCGATCAGTTGCCTTGTGTCCTCATCACCTATCCAATCCAAATTTAAATCCATTCGTAA
This sequence comes from Chlorobiota bacterium, assembly GCA_013151215.1. Classification (GTDB taxonomy): domain Bacteria; phylum Bacteroidota; class Bacteroidia; order Bacteroidales; family F082; genus BM524. The sequence goes on from JAADIS010000086.1 coordinate 17,471, forward strand.
AAATTGGTTGCAAAAATAACAATAATTCAATCTTCTAATGTAATATCATTAATAATTCAACAAAGTTTCGCACAACTTAGTTTATCAACTATAAATAGTTTATATTGTTAATAATACTTGCCGAGGGCCATCAACATTTATAGAATTTTTTTAATTTCGTAATTTTTAATTTGATGTTATGATAAGGCATAGGAGGACACATTATAAAACCATAAGTTTAAAGCTCTCGAAGAGACAAATGAAATCATTGAAAAACTATTGCCGGGCAAGAAAAACGACTCCCATAAAACTAATCAAGAAGAATATAAGGACATATATTGAATCCTATGCCGATAATGTTCCCGAGAAGTTCTACGTCAGCCACAATCAATTGGAGATGTTTGCCGCAGAGGAAAAAAGCAAAGAATCATAAGGGCTGATACTCAAATGTCGGATAGCCCTTCTCGCCTGTAAGCGGGTCATAGAAACTTACGAAACGGAGTTTATAAAACAGCGATTTGTTGTCTTTGATAATATAATTCCATTCGATATGGGCAACATAAACATAGTCGCCTGTCTGAACATCGCCCTCTATACTTTTCCAATCGTAACCAATTGCATCATAATTAGTTGAAAAGTCAAGCCTGCTGGTGTCAGATAAAATGATCTCATTGAAATCCATAGCTGAATCAACTGCGATGCTTGACCCGGGGCTTTGCAGGACCCCGTTTACTATATATGGATAAGCCAAGCCCTCAGCGGTAAAGAGCAAAGTTGTATATTGAGTGAACAACAAATCCCAAGTGTTGACAAAAGGTTCTGTTTGAACCACCTCACCCCCGTTTGAAAGCGAGTATTGCATAAGCCCGTATCTATCGTCCTTTGGTAAAACAACCTCATGCATATTACTATTGTCCATATCGCAAAATGCAAAGTAATACGAACCATTCTTGATTTGCGTAAACTTAAGCTTCATCAAACCCAGCTGAATGCCAAGGGCGCTTAAGCCCCTGTTCAAAACCCAAACTTTATTACTATAACTTGTGTCGGCATCTTGAATGCTTATCCAGTTACTGATAGCCAGCGAATCAGGGTTGCCATCCGATTTATCAAATTTCCACTCCAGTCCAACGGTATCCGTTACGTCCTCGAAATTCTCGAAAGCAGTTTCTGCGATAAGCGCAAAGTTTGCGGTATTCAACCTTATAACAGATGAAGAATCATGGCAGCCGAAATTCAAATCGAACATCTCCCTTTCATTGGATTCCACTATCTCGTTGTTTTCAAGGTTGAAATACAATTGATAAACATAATATTGGGTCATGGGAATGATAACGGTATTAACATCGCCGGAATCGTGCGGCGGGACAATTTCGTCATCCTTGAAGCAAGATGTCAAGAAAACTGCCATAAGTAAAAATACTATTGTTTTTTTCATTTTGTTTCGTTAGATGCTATTTGTTAAACCTCAATTGAAGCCTGACAAAAAATGTCCGCCCCCAGCTAAAGGCCTGCGAATCCGCTCCGCCGCTATGTATGCCGCCTCCTGTACCGCCTCCGCTTATCGGAATGTCGGTATTATTAAACAGGTTCTTCCCCCCTACTTGTAAGTTAACGCACCTTTTCCAAAACCATTTGTTCACATTTATGTCCAATGTGTGATAAGGGTCCAGCCAGCTCAGGGCGGTTTCGTCTTCAACACCTGTATAAACCAGTTGAGGATACCTGCCATTATATTTATAATAAGCGGAGAAATTAATGTCGTATTTGCGCCAGTTATAATTGAAAGTGGTACTAAAGTCATTATAGAATTCAGTCCCGGTCGATGAATATCCCTCGTTCTCAATGTCTTGCCCGGTAATCGTATAACCGAACTTCACCATGAGGTTAGGATAGATACGATTATTGAAGTTAAACTCTATACCTTTGGTAATAAAGCGGTTAACATTAACATACGTATATAAGTTCGTATTCCCCGACTGAGGAATCAACTGTATGTTGTCTTTTATGTTATTATAGAAAGCATTCATTTCAAGACCCCATTCGTAAATTTTCCCGCTAGGGCTGTTAAACTGAACAAAAAGGTTAGCATTATTAGAGGTTTCGGCTTTCAGTTCCTCGTTGCCATGAATATCATGATTGATATCCACAAACTGAAGATAGAGCTCTTTTAGCGAAGGAGCCCTAAAACCCGTGGCCAATGAACCGCGTATTATCAAACTCTCGTTGACATCCCATTTAACGTTAAGCGAATAAATCAATGGTGCGGCAAATTTGGTATTGTATATAAAGCGCACTCCAGGCTGTACATTGACCGTAGAAAACGGGGAATAATTCAGGCTGAAATATGCAGCATAATCACCGATACTTTGTTCTTTGTCTTTAATTCTCTCACCCACGCCTCTTTCGTTGTTCAAGTCAAGGCCGGCAACAAAGCTGAAATTGCTCTCGGCAGCCCCATGGCTTATATCGGCCCTTAACATCATATTGTCAAAACGGGTTGTGTCTTGCTGGCCCGGGACAATGGCTTTTTCGAGAACGCTTAAATTATTAAGAAAAGTGTTCTTAATTTTATCATAGGTAGAATAGGCAAGCGTTCCGTTAAGCCTCGACTTAGGGCTAAACTCAATATGCATATCCGACCTGTAAACCAAACGTTTGGTATAATAATATTTATCGAAGGCCGTTTCGTAGTATGGAGGCAACAAATCGCCCTTATCCCTTAACTCCTGATCGAAATATGTTATTGCAGGCTTTATAAAACCCGATTTCCATTTATATTTATATGTGAGGTCGGCCGTATATTGTTGCTTAGGTATCCATTGCTGCCAGCGACCGGCTTCGGATTTACCATAGCCATCGAAGAAATTCCGCCCGGCATTCAAGCTGAACGAATGTTTTTTAACAGATGACGACACGCCGGCATTAAGGTTGTAAACCCCTACCGATTCATAATAAGCATCAACATTGGAGGTGAACAGTAGCCTGTCGGGCTCTTTAGTGATAATGTTTATGACGCCTGCAAGGGCATTGCTTCCATAAACAACTGACATAGGGCCATTAATGACCTCGATATGATCGATGTTTTGAAGGTTCAACTGTTCGAGGTCGATATTCCCTGCTTCGCGACCGATTACGGGAACACCATCGATTAAAAACTTAATATGCTCACCACCAAGGCCTTGCATTTTTAATGAAGAACCCAAGGCATTATCATGGCTAATCCTGATGTTTAGCTCGGTACTTAACATCTCCTTGATATTAGTTGCCGCCCTCTGGTTTATTTCCTTTGAGTTCAGTACCTTTATTTTATAAATCGACTTATCCTGACGGGAAGCCACATACTGCCCGGTAACCACAACCTCATTCACATTATACGAAATCGACTCAAGAAATATCTTTTTCTTCTCTCCTGGGGATATAGTGTCCGATATGTCTTGAAAACCAATATAGGTAATATCCAAAGTCGATTTATCGTCGATTTCAAAAATAACATTGCCATCGATGTCGGAAACATATCCGGAAACTTTCTTCCCGTCAAGAGAAGTAACAAGCACATTTGCATAAGCAATAGGCTCATTGTTAATTTTATCAACAAGCTTCAAGCGGCACTGCTGGGCCCCAGCCGTAAACGACATGAGGACCAGCAATCCCGCTAGTAGCTTTTTTATGTCAGGCTTCATTTATTTCACGATAAATTTACCGCTGTTATGCGATTTGCTATCATCTATACTTATGGAGTACAACCCTTTAGTAAGATTTGAAATATTTACAGTAATGAAATCAGCATCAACTATATACTCGTTAAAAACCACTCTTCCCGAGATATCGCTAATTGTTAAATTACCGCTCAGCCTTTTTTCGGCTTTAATGTTTAAAACATCAGTGGCAGGATTAGGATAAATACTCAAGATTGAAGCATCCGCAATATTATCATTGATAAACGATGCCTGAACCAATTCCTTTTGCAGTGCGAATACGCCTGACGAGGAACCTTCCCAGTAGGTAAAAACAAGTTTGTAAACATCGCCTGCCTGATTCATTACAAAAAATGCGGTCGAATCGTCAACAACCCATGAGAACGTGCTCATATCAAATGATTTCCAGTCGTAACCAATGGTGTTCTTCAATGAGTCGAATGGCTTGGCCGACCAATCGTTATAATCGGCAGCAACAGGATAGAACTTATTAGCATATCTATTTATATTGCCGGTGGCCCCTGTAACAAGGTATTCCACCATATTCCCTTCGTTGTCAGGAGTCAAGTCAATATATTTTGTAAAAAGTATATCCCAGTCGGTATCCGGCTCCCTATCAAGCAGCTCATCCTTAGCCAAAGAGTAATAAGCAAAGTTTTTAGAAACATAAGGTTTGAGGGCGAGTTCGACGTTCATCTCGTTGGAGCCGTCAACATCTGCATATCTGATGTGATAAATATTGTCAACAGAAACTTTGTCAACCATCCAGAGTTTCTTGAACCCAACGCCAGGAACGTTGATCAAGTAGAGGGAATCACCTGTAAGACCATGAGTAACAGGGTTGTATATTCCCCAACCATAATCTGGATGACCTGTGGCATTTTTATTGAAAGCACCATCCTCCCATGATTCATTACTATTTGAAAGTGATTTCCAGCTAGTCATACCAACTGTATCGAAAGTTGCCCACCCGGCAGTATCGCTATTGGGATATGAATAGAGTTGAGTGCCGTTTCCTTCATTGATAATAATACCTGCACTAAAAGCATTGGTATAAAATGCTATATCCCAACCTTCGCGGGCAACGCTTGCAACTTCGCCATCGGCCATGCTATAAAAAACATCCATGGCATAAGCCGGGCTCATGCTAAGCGTATCGTTTACAAGTTCCCTGTTTTGCGCATTTAAACTAATTGAGACCGTAGCAAGAAACGCAATTATTATCGGAGTAATCTTATTGTTCATCGTTTTTATTTTAAATATTAAATAATGGTTTGTTGAAAAATGCTTGAATTATTGATAATTCAAAATCATGACATCATAATCAGCAATGCTATAAAAACAGAACTAACACGATGATTTACAATCACATACAGAACACCTAAACTTATTCAGCCTATGCGATCAAAGAAAATAAAATACTAGATTAGGTAATATTCAACAAATAAACGAAGGGGGTCCCCGTAAGGAAAAAGATGAGGTTTTTACGTCCATCAGCCCTTGCGGAGGCTTGATGACAGGCAGGAAATCAACATAACACAAATTAACATCGCCGATGTTGAAAATGTTGTAGTCCGACACAAAGGTTATCAGTTTTTGTATCTGATTAATTGATTTTCCTTTTAGGTCAATGTACTTCTTTTTACTCGATTTATCAGGTTTTAACAAAGGTTGACCTGCATAAACATCATATTTGAAAATCAGTTTTTGGTGAATAATTATCAAATCACCTATAACCAGATAAAAAAACGCCAATGTCATAAAAAACGTCAGTGCTTTTTTCAAATAATATGATATCGATTTTTTCAAGCAAAAAATTTAATCAATTAAAACATTCGCAAAATTAAGGAACTAGACGGAAACAAATACTATTAAATGTCATATTTTATCGAAAGGAAGCCTATTTATAATACTTCTACCTAAAGTTATCTCGTCGGCATACTCCAGTTCCTCACCGATAGAGATGCCTTTTGCGATTGTAGTAACCTCAATATCAAACTCTTTCACTAGTTTATAGATATAAAAAGAAGTAGTGTCGCCTTCCACGGTTGAAGGCAAAGCAAGTATAATTTCCTTAATTTCTTCCTCGTTAATTCTTTTAATCAACTTGGAAATCGACAGGTCGTTTGGCCCGATACCATCAATCGGACTGATTATTCCTCCAAGAACATGATAAATACCATTAAACTGGGAAGTGTTCTCCACGGCAATAACATCTTGTGTGTTCTCAACAACACAGACCAAGTTTTCGTTGCGCTTGTGGTTAGAGCAGATTCCGCAAATATTGTCGTCGGAAATATTATTGCATTTAGCACAAAAAAGTATTTCGTTTCTCATTTTTACTATCGAGCCCCCGAGATTCGAGGCAAAGGATTTGTCCTCACGAAGTATATGAAGAGCCAGGCGCAGTGCGGTTTTCTTTCCGATACCGGGCAAGCGCGACAACTCGTTTACGGCGGTTTCCAACAACCTTGATGAATATTCGTTCAATTTATATGCATTTTTAAGTTTGCTAATTTACAAACATTAAGGCATATCGAAATAATAAATAATCGCCGATTTAGATTACTTTTGCACTTATGAAACAAATCATCAATAAAATATTCATCATGGGGATGGTATTGGTTCCTTCCCTAATGTTTGGCCAAACGTTTAACCAGAGCGATGCAAACGGGATGAAGCAAGGCAAATGGACAAAAAACTACTCGAACGGGGTGCCGCGATACGAAGGGCAATTTAAAAACGACCACCCTTACGGCGAGTTCAAGTATTATTACGAAAGCGGGGCATTAAAGGCAATTACACGATTTTCCACTGACGGCATCGTCGCCCATACCAGAACCTTTCACGAAAACAAACAGCCCATGGCCGAAGGTAAGTACATAAGACAAAAAAAAGATAGCATTTGGCTGTTTTACAGCGACGTTGACGGTAAGCTTATATCTTCGGAAACATATAAGAAAGGTGTGCTTGACGGCATAAGCAAGACATACTATCCTGATAACGGGAATGTTGCGGAAAGTACAGCTTACAAAAACGGCCTAAAGGAAGGAGAATATCGCAAATACTTCCCGGAAGGAGGGATTATGACCGAAGGCCGCTATGTCAACAATGAGCTACATGGGGATTTCACCCTGTATTTCCCAAATGGGAAAATTCAGATAAAAGGGAAATATAATAATGGCCGACAGGTCGGCAACTGGGAATATTTCGATGAAGATGGAAATGCCGTGAGCGAAGAGGAGTATAAAAACGGAGAATGATGAATGATGAAGTCAAAAAGAATGTCGAATGCCGATTAACGAATGATGAATTACGAAGTAGAATTGGAACAAGAAATCAAAATCTAAAATAGGTGCTCGGGGCCCAAAAAAATGTCGAATGTCGATTAACGAATGTTGAATGTCGAAGTTTGTATAGGTAAAAACTCAAACAAACAAACTATCGAAATCTGCAAGCGAATCAACAACAAAACGGGTTTTTCCCAACAATCGGTTTTTCGACTGGTGACCGTTTGCAATGAGCAAATGTTGAATACCAAGGCCCTCGGCAACATCCATATCATGCAAGGTATCGCCTATTAGCAAATATTCCTCCCTTTTGTGATCCAGTTTGGACAGCATCACCCTCCCAATTTCAAGTTTCGAGTGTGCATAATGATTATCGATACCATTTATATCTATAAAGTACTCATTTATATTATTTTCCGTTAGCGACTTAATCAAACTATCATGTTCCATAGCCGACAAAATATATTGTGACAGACCTTTTGTCTTGAAAAAATCCAAGACATTCAAAGCATCTTGGTGAAGGCCGATTGATTTAAGTCCACTTTGGTAGTTATTTATAAACTCCATGGCAGGGATCTCAAAATCCTCCTTACTGAAATCAAAGCCGATTATTTCATAGTATTTCTTCACAGGGAAAGTAAATATCTCGATATAGCGCTCCCTGCTTAAAAATGGTAAATTTCTTTTTAAAAGCAATTTGTTCATACAACTGACGCACATATCGACATCATCTAGGAGAGTCCCGTTCCAATCCCAGATTATTGCTTTTATATTTGATAAATCTATGTTCATTTATTATTTTTCAATGATAAATTTAAGCGGTTTATTTGCCTTTTTTGGGATATTTCCGTATTTTAATTTTTGCATAAGCAAATATCACCGTCATAATTGGACT
>JAADIS010000137.1 GCA_013151215.1 Chlorobiota bacterium
CTAAAGCAGTAAAAAAACGCTGGAAGGCTAACTCCTTCGATATGATGAACGAACTGAAAACCATCTTGGCAAACATTGATGATTTTGAGGCTAATAATATCGAAGTTGTTGTAAAACAGTGGATTGAAGAAAAGGAATATGGGATGGGAGCCGTGATGAACGCATTCCGTTTATTGATCGTAGGCGCATTGAAAGGCCCTCATCTTTTCGATATAATTTCCAGTATAGGGCAGGAAGAAACACTGGAAAGAATAGATCAGGGCCTACATGAACTTGGGAGAAAAGAATAGTTTCCTTTTGTTGTTGTACAATAACCAAAACAGAATACGGGAAATCAAAAAAAATTAATGCCAATGTCAGTAATATCAATAGAAGGAATGGAGTTTTTTGCTTACCACGGTTGTTTTGCCGAGGAGCAGATAATAGGTACTAAATTCAGTATCGATTTATTCCTGGAAGTTGATACCGCTAAGGCGGAAATCAGCGACGAATTGCATGATACAGTTAATTATCAATTGGTTTTCATGCTCGTGAAAGAGGAAATGAAAACAAAATCGAAACTATTGGAGCATGTTGGAAGAAGGATACTCGATAAGGTAAAAGCCCGGTTTCCTGAAGTTATGCACGCAAAAATAAAAATCAGGAAGCTTAACCCGCCTCTTGGGGGCAAAATGGATTTCGTCAGCCTGGAACTGGAGTTGTAATAAAAAAACCCTTGTGCTTAAACTGCAAACACAAGGGTTATGATAATTTTGGTTGATTAGTTTTTAATGAATTTTATCGTTTGTGTTTTTCCGCCCCTAAAGAGTATTTGTACAAAATATATCCCTTGCTTAAAAGATTTTGTATCTATGGTTTCTCCATTAAAACCTTTGTTCGAGTAAACCTCTTCACCAAGTAAGCCCACTATTTTCAATTCAACTATTTCATGAATTCCGGATAGTTTAAATTCGCCCTCAACAGGGTTGGGATATAGGGTAATATTTTCTTCGTTTAACTGATCCAAAGATGTAATCAGGTTAAAATGGACTTGATAATTCATTTGGGTTATACTGTCCTGGGCAGTTACCAATACAAATGCATCACCAGGGATTTCGTTTGCCTGTGTCAGTTGTTTCGTGGCTAGGCTGTCGTTTGGTGTTCCATCAACAAACGGGATATCTTCGCCTACGAAAACATCGTATTCATAATAAATTATCGACGGATCGAAACCCGGAATTGTAGTACCGTCAACTGTTAAATCAGAAAGTGTTGCATCGCCGTTAATGGCATAAAAATGAACGGTATATGTGCTTTCGTGAACGCTGTCCTCTGCCAATACGTTTAGCACGGCATTGCCAGGGATGCTGGTTGCCTGGCTAATCGTCAAATATGCATCGGGGTCGGTGGTGGTTCCATCAACCTGTGGAATGGTATCGGTGTTTTCAACCAAATAATCATAATAAAAGGTCTCAGGATCAAAATCCGGAATCGTTATACCGTCAACAGTCAAGTCCGATAAACTGGCATCGTAGTCCAAATAATAGAAACTAACCGTATATGTCAATGTTGTTATTCCGTCTTCGGCAGTAACCACAATTACTCCGTCACCGGGAACGGAAACAGCCTGTGTGAGACTCGTTGTTGCCAACGGATCGTTAGGGATACCATCGATGGTAGGAGCAGGATTGTCGAAGACAACACCATAAGTATAGTTAAGGGTGTCGGGGTTGAAATCCGGTATCGACTGATTGTCGACCAGCAAATCTATCAAAGTAGCATCTGAACTTGGTGTGTAAAGAAAGTTTACAGTATAAGTAAGTTGAGTTGTCCCGTCTTCGGCAGTTACGTCAACGATAGCCGTCCCAGGCAATGAAGTAGCCTGGGTAATTTCTACATCGGCATTCGGGTCGGTGGGCGTGGCACCTACAACAGGAATAGGATCTCCTTGTGGGACGGTATAATCGTAGTTAAGGGTGTCGGGATCAAAACCGGCTATGGTGGTTCCGTTAACAGTTAGGTCTGAGAGGGTCGCATCGGTGCCGGCAATAGTATAATTAACAATATAAGTTAGTTGTGTTATGCCGTCTTCAGCAGTAACGAGCACTGTTGCCGAATCAGGCACGCTTGTTGCCTGTGTTATGGCAACCGTGGCTGCAGGATGGTTAGCAGTTGCTCCGGTAACCGGAACGGGATCACCCGCAGGAATGGGAACCGAATAATAATAGATAGCCGGACTAAACCCGTCAACGGTAACACCATTTACCGTCAAGTCGCTCAAAGTTGCGTCATCGCTGATTGGAGGGTCGCCCATTGATCCGTCATTATAAATATTCTGCATATAAATATCTTTTGGGTTGCCTTCCTCCCATACAGCGATAACTTGGTCGTTATAAATGCCAGAAACCGTCAAATGCACTTTTTCCGTAGTTCGGGAAGCCATTAACGTTGATGTGGGGCTCCAAACCAAAGTTCCCGTAGAGTCAACTGCAAGGGCCTTTACGTGAGTGTATAAGGAAGACCCGCTGACATATTCCTCATAAATAATCATAGCATTTGTTCCATCATAAACAACACCGCCATCAGAACTGGCAATATCGGCACTCATAGAAACAAACTCTATTCCGTCATCAGTCCATTGACGTACTCCTGAAGGGTTTATCTTTTGACCGGCAATAGCAGTTTGACTTTGATTGGAGTTTTTCTTGCTCCATGTTACCAACACATTACCGCTATTGTCAACGCCCAATATCCTCACGTCCTGATTGCTTGTGGAGCCGGTGGTGTTTACCTCCACACCGTTTGCTGGCCAGTTTATAGTACCGTCGTTTTCAACTCTCTGAACGGCACCGTCGATGTTCAGGTCGCTGTCGCGATCGTCGGTCCATGATATAACGATGCCGTTGGAGCCATCGGAAGCTATGTAAAAATTATTGAAATTATTGATGCCGTTGGAATTGCTTGCTAATACATCGCTAGTCCATACTGCTGTTCCTGTATCATCGAATTTTTGAACATAAATACTTCTCGTAAGAGAGGGGAAACTACCCGTTTCTTTATAAAATGCCATCAGATAATCTCCGTTATCAACACCTAAGACCCTTGCTCCGGTATAAGATTCGGAGCCTGTTTGATATGTTATTCCGGCCGTTCCCCAACTTAAAACACCTGCCTGTGTTATCTTTTGCATCACTATTTCGTTTTGTGTTGCTGTTGGTCTGGACCAAGCAACAATGATGTCGTTGGTTGATGTAACCGTAATGCTTGGAACATATTCGTCTTCGGTTGAAGAGGTGAGCGCAATACCATCGGCACCCCAGTTAAATGTACCGCTTGAAGAAATGGAATAAGCATAAACATTGGCGTTCCCATCCCTTACGTCGTTAAATGCCATTACACAGTTACCGCTGTTGTCGGTAGTTAAATCCCATTCGGTAACCCAGGAATTTTGTGTGTGGTCGCTGATTAAAATACCGTTGTTGGCCCATTGGGCGATACCTGAATAATTATAGTACTGAAGTCGTATGTCGTAATTGCCGGCATTGTTAGAATAAAAGCCAACATAAAAGTTACCGTTTGCATCATATGCGATATGCGGAACGGCTTGTTCTCCCGACATATCGTTGACAATGGTGTTGAGAGTGGCGTCGTCCGTCCATTGAGCATTGGCAAAAAAAGAAAAAAACAAAGCAAGTATAGCACTATATAAAACTCTCCTCATTATTTTTTTATTGTAAAATTATTAATAAAACATGTTTCCTTTGAATAAAACACAAAACTATATCATAAAACCCCCATTAGCCCCATAAATGCTACGTCTTAGTTACTGCGAAGAAAACAACCACTACTTAAACACTACTGCAATAGTGTGTATATATTTGATATAAAGCATGTTAAAGCCCCTCTAAATAAGTAAAAAGATTGTCGTTGGCAGTAAGATTCAGTTTTTTTCTTATCCTGAACCTCGTTGATTCAACACTTCTTACTTGCCTGAATGTAATTGATGCTATTTCTTTCGTGTTCATCCCCAAGCGCAGATAAGCACATATTTTTTGTTCGTTCAGGCTTAAATCAGGCGCTGTTTTTTTCAAATTCGAATAAAACGAAGGGTGGACATCTTCAAAATATGAACGGAATTCCTCCCATTCCTTATCTGTATTATGTGGTTTCAGATGCCTGATAATTGCTTCAAGTTTTTTGCGCGTCGAAGGCTTTATGTTTTGCCTGTTGAGCATGTCCCTCAATTCCTGAAAAACTTTATCCAAGGATTCGCTTTGCTTTAATGCCGATAAAGAAAAGGATGTAAGTTGCCGGTTTTTATAATCCAGCTCCTGCTTTAAGCTTTCCTGGCTCTTTGTTTGAATTATTTTGTCCTGCAAGCGAATTCTTTCGTTTTGCTCTTGCAGAAGTTTATTGGTTCTTAATTCATATTTACGTTTCCGATATAAAACAAATAAAAACCATAGGATCACGATTAAAAAACTAAGCGATATGATAATGACCAACCTTTGGTTCCTTAGTTGAAACTGTTTTAAAACAAGGCTTTTTTCGAGTATGTCGTTTTTTTGTTTTTGGAATTTAAGTTCGTTGAGCGCTTCTATTTCCGAATACTTTATGTTTTCCCAACTTTTGTTTATGGAATCGCGAATACTTACGGATTTATTATAAAACACATAAGCCTTTTCAAAATCCCTTATTTGCTCGTAAAGTTTGGCCTTTTGTTCCAAAAACTTGATGTGTAAGTTTGGTAGATTGATTTTGTCATCTATTTGTCCGGCAATATCCAAACTTGAACCGCATGCAGCAAGTTTGTTTTGATTACGATATACTTTTGCCAAAAACAATAAAGATTCGAGTTTTATTTCTTCATATCCGTTATCGTCGGAAATAGCAATGGCTTTTTTTAACGATTCCGCTGCCTTTTCATACTCTTTTTGATATAGATAAAGTTTCCCGAAACCAAGATAAGTATAAGCACTATTATAAGGCGATTTTATTTTTGCGGCTATTTGCAGTGCTTTTTCACCATAGATGTTTGCCGAGTCGAAGACCTTAAGCTGTGAATACATTTCAAGCATGTTCAGGGCGATATCGAAAAGCAAGGAGTTGATGGTATCCGCCTCGGCAATTTCCCATGATTGCCTGAGGGTTTTTATTGCTTGTGGGGTGTTTCCGTGCAAATTATATAAAACGGCAATATTGTTCATGGCAGTGGAAACCCCTTCTGTCCAATTAATTGAATCGCTAACCGAGAGTGAATTATAATACTCTTCAAGAGCCTTGTCGTATTCGCCCAATTCTTTGTATAACAACCCCCTTACATTTGAAACATAGGCTTTGCGTCGCCAATCATGCAAATTTTTATAGCCAACCGAGTCAGACAAAATGCTCATATGATCGAAAGTCTCCATGGCCCTGGCATAATGACCCTGCTGGGCGTCGATAAAGGCAAGGCTGCTCAATGCCTCCATTATTTGATTACTGTTTCCGCCTTCTTTGGCTTTTTCGAGAGCCTTATTGGCAAACATCATTCTTTCGTCAAGGCGGAATTGCTCATCCCTTGCCAGGGAAATATATTTCCCGAAGATGATTTTGTCGTTCATCAACAAGCTGTCGCTGTTGTTACCGGCTGTTA
>JAADIS010000115.1 GCA_013151215.1 Chlorobiota bacterium
TCATCTGAACGGTCGATGTCGTCCATCCATTCGTCACCTTCAACATTGATGATAATACCCATTTGTTTATATCCGGATGCGTTGAGGATGTTCTCGATCTTGAAAACTTTTCCGGAAACGGGTGAATGAACAGGAGTTGAGATAAACCCTCCGGCTTCTGCCAGGAGTTGGCCGGTTTTAACTTCCTCACCTCTTTTTACCAAGGGTTTTGAAGGGGCTCCTAAATTTTGTCCCAATGGAATGAATGCTTGTTTGGGAAGGTCCAAAACCTCGATGGCAGCATTGGCCGAGAGTTTGTTCTCTTCAGGGTGAACACCACCCAAGGCAAACGTTTTTAAAATTCCCATATCAGTGGTATTATTCTTTGTTTTCTATTTTATTATCTTCTTTCTTCAAATCCTCCTGAACATTATCGACCTTTATAGTTAAAGGGATTGGTTTTTCAGGTGTTGCTTTGGTTGCCGTGGCTTTTTCTACTACCGATGCAGGGCGGTCGGCTTTTGGTTTGCGCGGTTTGAAATTCACTTCCCAAATGGCACTTGTGGGGCATACCTCAACACATTTCCTGCATAATGTGCAGTTTTCAAAATTTATATAAGCCAGAAAACTTGTAATTGTAATAGCATCGAATTTACATACTTTTTCGCATTTAGAGCAGCCTATGCAAGCAGTTTGGCAATTCTTTTTAGCCGGAGCGCCTTTTTCGGCATTGACGCAGCTAACAAAGATCCTCCTGTCCTTAGGGCCTTTTTTGCGCAGTTCGATAATATCGCGCGGGCAGGCTATCACGCAAGCCCCGCAGGCCGTACACTTATCGTTGACCACTGGGAGGCCTGTTTCGGGATTCATGTGTATTGCGTCAAAATCGCAGGCATCAACACAATCGCCTAATCCTAAGCAACTGTATTGGCATCCGCCTTCGCCACCGTGAAGGCCATGGGCAAATGCACATGAGCTAACTCCTTCGAATTTAACCTTTGCCGGATGGTTTACAGGGGTTCCATTACATCTAATTACGGCGATCATAGGAGCCATGGCTTCTACTTCAAGGCCAAGTACTTTTCCTACATCTTGCATTACGTCGTTTCCGCCAACAGGGCAGTTGTGCCCCTCAAGGCTCTTGGTTTCCTTGGCAGCTTTTACCGTTGCTTCGGCAAATGCCCTGCAGCCCGGAAAACCACAGCCGCCACAGTTTGCAGCAGGCAATTTCTCTTCTACCTCATCAATCAGCGGGTCTTCATATACTTTAAATTTTTTGGCTACAAAAAATAAAATAACCGCAGCCAAAAGCCCAAGGCCTCCCAATGCCGCAACTGCTATTAATATAATGTTGTCCACAATACTATTCTTTTTGTGAATAAAATACTCAGTTGTTTAAAAGTTCACAAAAATAGAATTTTTACTAATAAAAATCGAATGTTCGGCATTTAAAGCGGTTTACGCAAACTGTTGGTAATCAGATAAATACAAAAACTTAGAGAGCGGCTAACTTTTCCGGGGCGTATAAGTTATAGTAAGTCAGTTTGTTATAATCTATTTTAGAATACATATAAATTACGCTATACGTTTTTTGCCCGATTAAATCCGTTTACGTTAAGACCCCTTAATCCTATATTCGAAATTTTTCTTGATATAGTCTCTTGTATAGTACAATATGGTGTAATAAGGAATTAGCAAGCCCAGGGATATTAATCCGCTAAGCCCTTCTTCTGTTCCAATCCTGGTAAATATAATTAAACTGACAAGTACCAGGATAAACGGGAAAACATAGGCTAAAAGCACCGCCCAAGTTCCTTGCGACTGTTTCATCTCAACAACAACTTGATCTCCCTTCTTAAGGTTTTCATTGTCTTTCAGTACGACTTCCACAATTTTTTCTTCCGTATCGCTGACGGAGCAGGACCCGTTTATTTCACATGACGCACAAGCTGATTTGGAAATAATCATTATCTCGGCGCTTTTATCTGACACTTTTCTGATAAAACCCGGATGTGTTATCGTTTTCTCTGACATCAGTAATAAAGTTTTTGCAAAACTACTAATTATTTGATTTATTATTTAAGCTTCGGTTTTTTGAAGGATGGTTTTTTTGTTTCAGGATCTCAGGACAATGCTCCTTTTTCAGATGTAAAATCTTTGCTGCAAGCTGATTATTAGAAGTTCACTTATTGATGCTCAGGGCGTTGAGGATGAAACAGGGATTATTTTCCCGTTAAAGTATTTGTTGCCGTTAATGGCGAAATCATAAATGAAGCTAGCCATTTCAGGGGCTTTTAACGATGCCTGATAGCCGGGGAATGCTAATGCCAGCATTTCGGTCTGAACAGCGCCCAAAGCAAGGGCATTTACAGAGACTCCTTTTTCTTTGAGCTCTTCGGCCATGGCTTCGCTGAGAATGCTTACTGCTCCCTTGCTGGCCGAATACAGCGACAAACCCGGGAATTTGGAGCTTCCCTGATAACCGCCTATGCTGCTGATGTTTACTATGTGCGACCCGGGCTTGAGGTCCGGTAAGAGCATACGGCTCATTTTGGCAACCGAATTAACATTGGTGCGGAACATAATATCGAAATCGTCATCGGTGAAATCGCGGAATGCCTTGTTGATTAATATCCCTGCATTGTTTATTAAGATATCGACTTCAGGGAGGAAATCTTTAATTTTCAACGCAAGCTGCTGATAATCACCTTTCAGTAAATCAAATGAAAAGGGCTTCAATAAATTGCCGCTTAAATTTTGGAGACTTTCAGTATTTCGCGAAATCGCGAATGTCCTATGCTTGTTTGCCGTAAATATCTTTGCCAGCTCAAAGCCGATGCCTTTGCCTGCTCCTGTTATAACAATATTCATTTAATTTTATCTGTTAAGTTGATCCGACATGCTTTGGGCATCGTTGGCACTAATTACAAGCACGCCTTTTTCGTCAACGGTTATGGCAATCGTATATTTGGGCAGATCCGTTGAGCCCAGCTCGAAATTCATATAGGCCACTCCTTTCAAAATCTCTTCGCCAACTTCTTCCTCCATTTTTTTTGCCATGGAATAATCCTTGGTCATGGGTATTCCTGCTTTTTTGGCTATAATGGCCGCCTGCCTCATGGCGATATCATAATTGGGCTTATAAAAAAGGAGAACGGAATTATACCCTTCTTCGGGATTGTTTTCGGATGTCGTTTGCGAGATATCCCTGTCAACTTTCAGACCCACCGGTTCAGTCAAGCCTAAATCGCGGGCCCATTGCGGAAGTTTGCGCGCAGGATTCGTGTTTGCGGATTTTGCTAGCTTGCCCGAATATTGGTTGGTGATATTATCTTTTATTTTTACCGCATCCGACTCGCTTATGTTTCCATCGGATAAATCCTTATCGACTTTGTCGATCTCCGATTGCATCTCGTCCATCACGTTCATGGTTTCGCCAACCTTGTTCATCTTTTGATTGAAATTGTTCAATTCGTTCTTGAATTTTTTCGTTTCGGTAGGTTTTTGCTCCTCTTCGCATGAAACCATTAGAAATAAAAATGTTATAACTGTCAGGTATTTTAATTTTCTTATCATTTTATATGTGCTGGTGCGATGCTTCAAAAATAGTATAAAAAATATAGGACGGCAATTAATTTTTCGATTATTTATCACAATATTGTTAATTTTGACAAATAAATTCAGATTATGACTATTAAGGATTTAGTACGGCTGTCATTAGTTGAAGATTTGGGCGACGGTGATCATACATCATTGGCTACTGTTCCGTATAGTGCTGAGGGGGAGGCTGTTATGCTTGCAAAAGAAAATGGTGTCCTTTCAGGAATGGAAGTTGCCAAGGAGGTTTTTAAGCAAATCGACGAAGATACGGATGTTGAGATATTAATGCAGGATGGCAGCCTTATTAGTCCCGGCAACAAGCTAATGATGGTTAAAGGCAGGTCGCGGTCGTTATTGTCTGCCGAAAGAACTGCACTTAATTTCGTTCAGCGCATGAGCGGAATAGCTACTTTCACGAATCAAGTCGCAAAAAAAATCGATGGCCTTCACACCAAGCTTCTCGATACGCGGAAAACCACACCCTGCAATAGGGTTGTCGAAAAAATGGCTGTCAAGACCGGGGGCGGTTTTAATCATCGTTTCGGATTATATGACATGATTATGATCAAGGACAATCACGTTGATTTCGCCGGAGGCATTGAAAAGGCAATAGTTGCTACCAATGAATATTTGAGGAAAAACGGCAAGGACTTGAAAATAGAGCTGGAAGTCCGTAATTTTGACGAATTGGAAGAGGCCATGAGGGTAGGAGGTGTTCACAGGATAATGTTGGACAATTTTAGTCCGGGCGAATTGCGGGAAGCGCTACGGGTGATCGATGGGAAATACGAGACCGAGGCTTCCGGAGGCATTAGCATAGATACTATCAGGGACTATGCCGAAACCGGGGTTGATTATATTTCGGTGGGCGCGCTCACGCATCAGATTAGAAGCTTGGATTTAAGCTTGAAAGCCGGTTTTTAAAAATATATTTTGAGGAAATATATCATTAGTTTAAAGTTGCTGATTCTCTCCGTTCAAAAATGGATAAGGTCGAAATTAAGTTTTATCGTCCTTCCCGGTTTCGACGGCATGCCTCTTTATGATGTTCTTGTTTTCTTTTTCCGAGGGCTTTTCAAAGGCGTATTGACTTACCGTGCCGCTGCCATTGCCTTCAACTTTTTCCTTGCGCTTATCCCGTTTATACTATTCTTGTTTACGTTGATACCCTTTGTTATTGATGTTGACTTCCAAAAAAATCTTTTGGAACTGATGAAGGAAATGTTGCCATACGAAATATATAATCTTGCTGAAAGCACTATAGTAGAGGTTGTTAGCCGACCTTCCGGTAGTTTGTTGTCCGTAGTGTTCCTGACCACCCTATATTTCGCCACCAATGGTGTTGATGCTGTTCTGGAAAGTTTCAACCATAGTTATTTCGATGTTGAGATATGGCCTTGGTGGAAACAAAAGATAAGGGCTTTCTTTTTGATG
Source organism: Chlorobiota bacterium (assembly GCA_013151215.1). Lineage (GTDB taxonomy): Bacteria > Bacteroidota > Bacteroidia > Bacteroidales > F082 > BM524. The sequence continues at coordinate 5,014 of JAADIS010000115.1, forward strand.
TCGGCATTGGCGATGCTCATAATTATATCATTGATATTGCTGGCGTTCGGAAAGGAAACCATAATGATACTTAAAAGTTTGGAAATAATAAACAGTAGTTTCACGGTTTTTGCGTTGCGCTCGCTCCAGTGGTTGGTGATAATCGGTAATTTGCTCCTAAGTATTTCAGTATTATATTTTTACGGGCGGTATAGAGATAAGAACACAAAATATAAATTCATATCGGCAGGCTCAATGTTGTCAACTTCCTTATTTGTTGCGGGCGGGCTGTTGCTTAAATTATATTTCGAGAATTTTTCCAGGTATAACCTGATTTACGGTTCCATAGGATCCCTGATAATCCTTTTGGTATGGCTATATTATAACTCGATTATCATATTGATAGGCTTTGAGCTGAATGCAAGTATAAGAGAGTCGAAAGTGAGATATGAGGAAGAGGGGAAGGGCTGATCATTTCCCTCTTATCAAAGTAACCGATCCTTTTAAAACTTTTTTAACTGGTATGGCATCACGACTGATTTCGGTATAGCGCACCACCCAATAATATACGGCATCAGGGCATTCATTGCCGTTGCGGCTCCCGTCCCATTTTTCGTCGATGTCGTTCAGGACCTTCAGTATCTGCCCCCATCTGTTGAATATGGTCATCTTGAACTCCTTGACGTTTTCGCCTACGGCAAAAAAGTAGTCGTTGTAGCTGTCGCCGTTAGGGGTAAAGACATTTGGCACCCGGAGCATATTGCATTTTTCCACTTTAATGGAATCCGTCAGTTCACAGATGCCGTCGAAGACCGCCACAGAGTATTGTCCTACCTCTTCGACGACAAGGATGCTGTCGTTCGAGCCGTCGCTCCAAAGATAAGAGGCAAAGCCCGGGCCGGGGGAAAGCGTGATGGCCTCCCGGCTGCAGGTATTGGTGTCGGGTCCGAGGGAAAAGCCGCTGTTTGAATAAAAAGCCACGTCAGTACTATCAACAAAGACGCCGCAGAATGTAGTTGTCTCCACCCAAAACAGTCCGTCGCTGTAAACCGTTATGGCGGAATCGCCGGAGCCCGTGCTCCAGTAATAGCCGATAAAGCCGTATCCAGGGCTCAAGACAATGCTGTCGCCCGGGCAGGCGAGGGAATCACCTGATTTGCTTATGTGCGGGGGCTCGAACAAGGCCAGTGAAAGGGTGTCAATGCCTGAGCAGCCTATGCTGTCCTCGACGTAAACCCAGTAATCTCCTGTTTCCCATGCTATAAGCACGGAATCACTTGATCCGTCATTCCAAGCATACTTGTAAAAATAAGGAGGGGCATGAATCTCGAGATAGCTATCTTTGCACATGACCGTATCGTTTCCTAGAAAGTCGTCAGGGATGATGCTCACCATAAGCAGGATGGAATCCCTTGCCGCGCAACTGTTCTCGTCCGTTACCTCTAGCCAGTAAATGCCGGCTGTGTCTGCGATCATGTCAAGAAATGAGGAGCCGTCCTGCCATTCGTAGGAAACATATCCCTCAGGGCCGTGAAGGAAGATATAGTCGCCCTCGCAGATGACGGAGGTGTCGGGGCCGATTGAGAAGTCGATGTCCATGAAGGTGTCGATGTGGATCGAGTCGGTGGCCGTACACCCTGCCGAGTCCGTTACCTGGACCCAGTAAAACCCCGTTATTCCGGCAAGGAGGACGGAGTCGGCGCTCCCGTCCTGCCAATAGTAGGAATAGAAGCCGGTGCCGGGGGAGAGTGCAATGGATTTGCCATAGCAGAAGGAGGTGTCGTTGCCCAGGTCGATGTCGAGGCCTGTGCCCGCGCTGATGTTTATGGTGTCGCTGCCGAACCCGCAGGAGTTCTCCACCCTCACCCAGTATTTCCCTTCTTCGGTTGCCAGGAACACCGAGTCGGTGCTTCCGTCCTGCCAGAGGTATGAGCTGAAGCCGCTTCCTGCCTTTAGCAGAAAAGAAGCAAGGGCGCAAAAGCTGGTGTCGTTACCTAGCTCGACAAAGGGGGGCGTGGAGATGGCAATGGTTTTCCCGATGGGGTATTCGCTGCCGCCGGAATAAATGACAACCTTGACAACGAACTCGCCCGCTGAGGAAAAGACATGATAAGGGTTTTGAGCCTTGGAGATATTGTTTTCTCCAGTTGTGGGGTCGCCAAAGTCCCATGTCAACGAATCGTAAGTACCTGAATATTGGAGTGTAAATAGGGTGGAGTCGCCCTCGCAGTCAGGCTCGTAGGTGAAGTTTGCCTCGAAGAAGTTCGACACGAAGTTAGGGAGCCCAAGCCGGGCTTGCCTTCCTGCCAGATAAACTCCGTCTTGAACAAAATCGCAGTTTGTATCCAAGTTGTTTGGTTCGTTTATTACACCTAGATATTGACTAAAATCAAATGAAATATATATCTTGTCGTCGGGGCCAAGTTGTAAAGCCCCAATATTATATCCGGGAGAATATCCAATAATAGTTTGGGAGTTAATGATGTCAATAGGTGTCTCTAAATCAAGGTTAACTTGAAAGATTTCATTTTGCCCATTTTCCCTGGCAAAGTATAATCTGGTTTCATCAGGTGAGAACTCAAGGCTATAAGCACCATAATGCCCAATGAAATCGATGGGATTGCTTATAGCACCTGTTTGAATGTCGAAGTTCAAAAGTTCGAATAACTGGGCGGAGCCATGAAGGGCACATGCAATATAATTCCCTTTTGGTGAAGCTTTAAGATATCCGACATAATTGGAGATAGGTTCAGAATGTATTATGCCTACTTCGCTAATTATGGGGTTGTTAATGTCAATTCCGCTTTCAGTTACTGAATATGTATAGAAATTGTCTGATCCTCTTGTGTGTGCAATAAACCAATAATCAATTCCATTTATTTTTTTTATTGCTGTAAGTTTTTCAGTAACATTTTCAAGGATGATTTCATTTTTCATGGTGATTTTTCCGAAACCACTGTTATAACTTAAATCAACAATACTATACCTAAGAATAGCATTGCCGGCATTATAAATTGAGGGGACGGTAATTATGTAATAAATATTTGATGTTCCGGGTTTAGGGATTATGATGGCTGATTGAGTTGATGAAAAATCGCCTAACAACCCATTTCCGTTTTCCATTATTTGATGGTTCTTGTTCCAAACTTTGGTGCCTTCGGTATAAAATAGGATATTGCCAAGATCATCACATATTGTTGCGCACCCTTCTCTTGTTGAGAGTGCCCCATCAGTAATTGCAACGGCTGTCCCAGACTTGAAGTCCAGGCCTGCGTTGTTGCCAAAATACCATACGCTTGTTTTCTTCTGAGCAAATGAAGAAACTGAAAATAAGATCAGATATGTTATCAAAGC
>JAADIS010000051.1:0-12387 GCA_013151215.1 Chlorobiota bacterium
CGCCGGATACCGGGAACCAGGATGCATGGATCATAAAGGTTGACAGCATGGGCTGCGTTAGCCCCTGGGAATGCTGGGTAGGCCAACGAGATTACAAATGGGCTGAAGAAAATATATACCATAACTTAAAGATATTTCCAAACCCCGCTAAATCATGGATCGAAATAGAATTTATAGATGAAGTAGGTCGTCAGAGTCAGTATGAAGTAGGAGTAGTTGATATGCTTGGACGAAAAATAAAAGAAGTTAAAATCATTCCCCGGAAAGATAAGGGTTTTTTTAGTCACAAAATAAATGTACTCAACTGGAATAAAGGCATTTACATAATTACTATTAAGCGGGATAATTTAATAATCGGCAAGTCAAAAGCTATAATAAACTAAAATGATTTAATACTATATTTGCAGCCTCATTTTTTATCAGGTTTTAGCATAAAAACAAATTATCATGGCTCTAAACTGCGGAATTATCGGATTATCAAATACAGGCAAAACCACCATTTTCAATTGTATGTCGAACACCAAGGCAGAGAGCACTGCTTATGCTTTTAGTGCAACCAAATCGAATAAAGGCATCTGCAATGTTCCCGATCCAAGGTTATACGAGATTGATAAGTTCATAAACTCAGATAAAGTTGTACCTGCCACTGTTGAAATTGTTGATGTTCCTGGCCTAGCTAAAGGTGCCAACAAAGGAGAAGGCGTTGGAAATAAGTTTCTTGCCGACATCCAGCAAATGGATGCCTTGATACATGTTTTGCGATGTTTCGACGATGACAACCTTGCCCATATCGAAGGCTCTGTAGATCCGCTTAGGGATCTGGAAATAGTTGATTTTGAGTTACAAGTGAGGGACTTGGATTTAGTGGAAAGAAAAATCGCACGTCTGGAAAAACTTGTCAAATCAGGCGACAAAGAAGCCAGAAAAGGTATTGAAGCCCTCACTAAGTTTAAAGATCATCTTGAGAATTTTGGCAACGCAAGGGATATTGATGCTAGTGAGGATGAGATTAAATACAGCCTCGACCTTTTGCTTTTGACGGCCAAGCCGGTAATCTATGTTTGCAATGTTGACGATACTTCCGCTGTTGAAGGTAATGATTATTCAAAAAAAGTAATGGGCCACTTTGCCGGTCAAGATGCTGAAGTTCTGGTTATTGCTGGTAAGCTTGAAGAAGAAATCGCCGAACTTGAGGACGCGGCCGACAGGTTAGAGTTTTTAGCAGATGCAGGCCTTAACGAACCTGGGGTAAACAAACTGGTTAGGGCAGCCTACGATCATTTAAATCTCCAATCGTTTTTTACTGCCGGTAAAATGGAAGTAAAAGCCTGGACTATCAAGAAGGGCATGATGGCACCGGAGGCATCGGGTACTATACATAGTGATCTTGAAAGGGGATTTATAAGGGCAGAGGTAATGAAATACAAAGACTTTATTGAACTAGGCTCTGAGCAAGCCGTGAAAGACAAAGGCAAGTTTCATGTTGAAGGGAAAAATTATGTTGTTGAAGATGGAGATATCATGCATATCCGTTTCAATGTATAATTATCATTCCAAATCCAACAATACTCTTTTTATATCATTGATCTTAAACGGTTTGGCGATAAACTCATCCATTCCGGCACTAAAGCATTTCCGCTTTTCCTCTTCAAGGGCATTGGCTGTCAAGGCAACTATTTTTGTCCTGTCGAGTTTCTTTTCCGACTCGATACGCCTTATTTCCATAGTTGCATGAAAACCGTCCATAATGGGCATTTGTATGTCCATCAAAATCAAGTCGGGATGGATTTCCTCGAATCGCTCAACTGCTTCAAGACCATTTTCGGCTAAAGTAACATTGTAATTAAAGGGTTTTAAGACGCCTATCCCTATCTTTTGGTTTATCTTGTTGTCCTCTACGAGCAGTATATTCAATTCCCGCGAAGGAAGCTCGGAGTTTTGAATTTCATTTCTTTGGCTGTTGTCGATAACATCCTGTATTTTAGCCACTTCCAAATCAATAGTAAACGAAAAGGTTGAGCCAACGCCGACTTCGCTCTCCACAGTGATATTTCCGCCCATCATCTCCACTAGGTTTTTGGAAATAGCAAGCCCGAGGCCTGTCCCACCATATTCCCTTTGTGTTGATTTGCTTACCTGGCTAAACGTCTTGAACAGTTTCTCTTTCCCTTCCTCCGAGATACCTATCCCTGTATCGATTATGCTAAATTTGAGTTTATGGACATCATTAATCTTAGCGGTATTTTCCAATTTTACTACAACTTCGCCATTTTCGGTAAACTTCAATGAATTGTTCAGCAAATTGGTAATAATCTGCTTTAGGCGAAGCGGGTCCCCATAATAAAATGCGGGCATTTCCCCGTCAATTTCGCAAGACAGCCTATCGCCCTGCTCTTTGGCCTTAATAGCCAACAGCTCAACCGTTTCGCTTACAATCTGCAGTAGGTTGAACTTGATTTTTTCCAGCTTTATCTCGCCGGCCTCAATTTTGGATATATCAAGAATATCGTTAATTATCGACAGTAAGTGATTTCCCGATATGGACATTATCTTCAGCAGATCCTTTTGCTCCTGCGTCAATTCAGTTGTTTTCAAGAGTTCGGCAACACCGATGATACCGTTCATGGGAGTTCTAATTTCATGAGACATCGTTGCTAGGAACAGCGATTTGAGGAAATTCGTCTTCTCCGCCTCTTCCTTTGCTTTTTGAAGCTCGGCATTGGAGGTCTCCAGTTGCTTCTTATGCTCATAAAGATCGAGGAAGACTTTTACTTTTCCCTTCAGGACAGATGGAACGATAGGTTTTGAGATAAAATCCACGGCACCTGTTTCTATACCTTTCACAACATAGAATTCATCTTTATGGATGGCCGAGACAAAAATGACCGGGAAATAAGTGATGCCGGGATCGTTTTGAATCAATTCAACGGTTTCATAGCCGTCCATATCAGGCATCTGAATATCGATTATACCAAGTGCAAACTCATGCTTCAGCGTAGCCGCCAAGGCTTCGTTGCCTGACAATGCACGAACGAACTCTACATTACTATCTTTAAGAACTGTTTCAAGAGCAATTAAATTCGGCAATTTATCGTCAACAATAAGTATTTTCGGTTTATCATTCATCTCACCATTATTTATACAACCAAACCCTCATCAGGGACAGTAGCTTATCAACATCAATCGGCTTTGCCATATAATCGCTGGCACCGGCGTCGATACATTTTTGCTTATCCCCTTTCATTGCTTTTGCTGTTAATGCTATAATTGGTGTTCTTTTGAAGTTTTTCAGTTTCCTGATTTTGGTCATGGCCTCAAAACCGTCCATCACAGGCATCATTATATCCATTAAAATAATGTCCATATCGCTTTCTTCAGCCAGCACATCCAGTGCGACCCTTCCGTTTTCCGCCCTGAAGACCTTTAATCCGTTTTTGTTCAGCACACTCGAAAGCGCAAAAACATTTCTCATGTCATCATCAACCACAAGAACTTTCTTTCCTTTGAAGGCATCTTGCCTCTCATAAAGATTGTTTATGATATCTTTTTGTTTATCAGGCATTTGAGCAACCACCCTATGCATAAACAAGGAGGTTTCGTCTAATAGCCTGTCGGCGGATTTCACTCCTTTTATTATAACTGTCTCGGCATATTTCTCAAGCATCTCGTTTTCTTCCTTGCTTATATCCTTACCGGTATAAACAATTATCGGCGGTTTATGGATATTCTCTTTCTGAATCTTCTCTATCAATTCGAAACCGGACATATCAGGCAAGCCCAAATCCAGGATCATGCAGTCGTAACTTTGGCTTGCGAGCAATTCAAGAACATGTTGCCCATTGTCGGCGTCCGTAATCTCGATACCGTCCACACCAATAATCTTCTTGATGGCATGCCTTAGGTTCTCGTCATCCTCAACGATAAGAAGGTTTCTAACATCCTTGCTGATATAATTTTGGATTTTGTCGAAAGCACTATTTATGGATTTTCTGTCAACCGGTTTTTGCAAAAACCCTATGGCCCCGCTCTTATTCGATTCCGACTTTGCATCGTCGCCCGACATGATATGAACGGGGATATGCCGTGTCCCGGGATTATCCTTTAATATCTTCATTACTGCCCAACCGTTTATTCCCGGAAGGTTGATGTCGAGTATTATTGCGGCCGGGTTCTTGGTTTTGGCAATCTCAAGGCCTTGCTCGCCACTTTCCACAGCAATGCATTTAAACTTGTTGGAGTTGCATTCCTTAACAAGTATCTTTGCAAATTCAGGGTCGTCTTCAACAATAAGGATAAAGGAATCCCCCTCTTTTATTTCTTCCCTGTCATCCGGTACATAAATGCGGTCTGAATTATCATGAACCGAAATCTTGCTTGCCGCAGCAGTTTTAGTATTAGCGTTTTCGGATATTGGCGCCTTTTTGTTCTTCTTAGCTTTATTCGATTTGGCCCTTGTTATTGCCCCATCTTTGGTATCGAAATCCAGGGGCAGATAAACGGTAAAGCTTGAACCTTCGTCGAGCTTGCTGCTAAGTCCGATTTCGCCGCCCAGAAGCTTTGCCAATTCTTTTGAAATAGACAGGCCTAAGCCGGTTCCCCCAAAGTTTTTCGAGATGCTCGTATCGGCTTGCCTGAATGCCTCGAATATCTCGGCCTGCTTTTCCTTTGGGATGCCAAGGCCGGTATCTTCAACGGAAACAGCAAAAGCATTCTTAGCCGACAAACCGCTCTGGTTTAAAACTATGCTCCCGTCAATATTATGGAACCTTACTACTATACCGCCCTTATTGGTGAACTTGATCCCGTTGGAAACAAAGTTCTTAAGTATCTGTTCCAGTTTTTGCTGGTCGGTCCTCACCACCGCCGGAACGTCATCCTCAACAATTACTTGTAGCGAGATTCCTTTTTGATCCGTTAAATGCTTAAAATACCTAACAACGGTATCACCGACCCCGGCAAGTTCCACATCCTCGATATTGACGGTCATTTTACCGGACTCGATTTTTGAGAGGTCCAGGATGTCGTTTATCATCGACAGCAGATCGCTGCCGCTCTTGTAGATGATCTCTGCGGCCTCGGTTTGTTCCTTAGTCAGGTTTTTTGTTGAATTATCGGCCAGGTCGCGCGATAAAATCAACAAGCTGTTAAGCGGTGTTCTTAGTTCGTGCGACATATTTGCCAGGAAATCAGACTTATACTTGCTCGCAACACCCAGTTCATCGGCTTTTCTTTCCAAATCCTTCCTTGCATTCTCTAGGTCAAGGTTTTTCTCGCTTATATAGGCTTTTTGTTTTTCCAGATGTTTGGTTTTCTCCTCCAGTTCCTCATTGGTAACCCTAAGTTCCTCCTGTTGCTGCTGAAGTTCCTCCTCCGAAACCCTCAAAGCCTCGGTCTGCGATTTCAGGACACTGTTGGCTTCCACCAGCTCTTCTTGCTGAACCCTCAGCTCCTCAGCCTGTTCCTGGGTCTTGCCAAGTAATTCCTCCATCTTGGTCCTTAGCGAAATAGACCGGAAAGCAATAGCGACATTCTCCGATATCTGACGGATAAAATCCATTTTATCCTCACCAAAATCATAAGAAGTCCCAAGTTCAACAACTCCTACTACCTCATGCTCATAAATAAGGGGGATGATGATGATACTCGACGGCTTGCTTTCCCCCAAACCGGATTTAATGCTAATATAATCGTCGGGGAGCTTATCGAAGAGCAGTATTTTCTGTTCCAGTGCCGCCTGGCCCACAAGCCCTTCGCCGAGCTTGAAACTGTTGGAGCTTGATTTGCGCTTGTTGTATGCATACGAAGCCGTTAACTTTAACACTTTGTCGGTATTTACATAAACAGCACCTATTTGAACGTTTAATATTTCGGCCATTGCCGATAAAAGATCATTGCCCAAATCGTTGAAGGTCTTCTCCCCCTGAAGTACCGCACTAATCTTGACAATGGATTTCTGAAGCCACTGGTTCCTGGATGTCATTAAATTATACTCTCGCAGTTTATCGCGCATCTGCAGCAAGGAGTTTCCGAGAATATCTTTTTCACCCAATGATTTATACTCCGAGTCAAGTTTTCCCTCACCTATGTTATTCGCGAATATCGCACTCGATTTAAACGTTTTCATGACCGTATTAACGGCTTCGGCCATAACCGCCAACTCGTCCTTTGTCCTTATGTCAAGTTCGTGCACTTCGTCAACATTTCCTTTGGCAAGCAGTTTAAGAACTCTTGTGGTGTTGAGCAAGGGAAAGGTAATTGTACGGGCTAGCCACCAAATAACCAGGGCAACGACCAGCAACCCAATAAAAGCTATTATTAGCGAAATTACCGTTTCGGCCCTGGCATCGGCAAGAATGGTCTTTACAGGCACAACTATTCCCAGATACCAGTATTTACCTGATTTCCCAAGTGTTAGCGGCGAAAAAGTTACATAATACTCATTTTCGTCCAAAGTAGTCCTATAACTGAAATCATTGCCCTCGGCTAACCTCTTCTTGATATCAAAATCGAGCTTAGCAGCTATTGGCATGTCCCCGATACTAACGTTGTTCTTTAATTCCTTACCCCCTGAATGGTTGAACAACATCCCTTCGGAAGAAATCAAAAGTGAATAGCTGCCATCGAAAGGGCTTATGTCATGAAGAATCTTATCGAACCTCTCGAGCTCGACATCGGCGCCGACAAGACCGATATATTTACCTTTTTCAAACATTGGGATACAGATGCTGGCCTCAAGTATTTCGTCGCGCTTATCACCTGTATAGCTATAATAATAGGGTTCTGTAAGTATTTCGGTCGGATTGGCCTTAATATCGTAATACAAACCTGTGGGCGTACCGGTGGTATCAATTATCTCGTCCTTGTATTTTATTTTGTTGCCTTCCTTATAGATCACGAATGATTCCCGCCCGTCCTCTTTTTTATAGGACTCGTCAATATTTGAAAGCTCCCATGAAGTCCATACCGAAATAAACTGTTTGTTGTTCTCCAAAACAGATTTCATTGTATTATTATACATTTTGGCGCGCTCTTCCCTGCTATAACTGCGATAATCGGAATATGACAGCTTTATGGTCCTGCATATCGAAAAGTCGCTCTCCAATTGCGATTTCAATAAGTTAGCATGCTCCCTTGCGCTTGCCTCAACATACCTGAAAGCCCTCAAGGAGGAAATTTTCTCGTTTTTGATTATGATATAAGAGAACACTGTCAAAAAGGCCAGCAATACTATGGACAAAATAGAAATAAGAATCTTATTCCTGAGTTTTGAATTATAAAAGTTTGGTTTTGGTAATTTCATTATATCTTGGTTTTAATCACAATAAACTTTCCATCGTGGCGAACAGCTGCTGTATTTTAACCGGTTTTGCCATAAAACCGTCGCATCCCGCATCGAAGCTCCTAATCCTCTCGTCATTAAGCACATAGGCCGTTTGAATTATTATAGGTACTTGTGGGGCAAACTCCTTGATCTTCTTAGTCGCATCTATTCCGTTCATAACAGGCATATTAATATCCATTAATATCAAATCGAAGCTGCTTCCGGATTCAATGAGATCAACCGCAGATTGCCCATTGTCGGCATATACAAGCTTTACTTTCGTTTTCTTCAGTGCTGCCCTATAATACATGACAGAAGTGTCCGTATCCTCAACGATCAATATGGTTTTGTCCGACCAATCGTAACTTTTATTATCAGTGCCCATTTATATAATTTAAAGTGAGTATATAATCAGGTAAATATATATAAAAAAGCTTATTCTGCCGAGAGCTGATTCTTACAGTTAATCAACAACATAAAAAAGCGGATTATATTTTACTATAATCCGCTTTTTCAATGCTTTACGAAAAAGAACTATTTAGTTTTAAACAAAAGTTCCTGATTATCGGAATCTATGAATATATCTGCTTCATCCTTAATTTCACCGCTTAACAACAACTTCGACAACTTATTCAGCACGAGTTTTTGGATCAGCCTTTTTACAGGGCGCGCGCCCAGTTGAGTGTCGAACCCCATTCTTGCAATAAATGAGATTGCATTATCGCTAAAGCCCAAGCTAATATTTTTTTCTGAAAGCTTATTCCTTAGATCGCCGGTCAACATTTTCACTATATCGATTATCTCGTTCTCGCTCAGCGGCTTAAACATAATCACTTCGTCAATCCGGTTCAAGAATTCAGGCCTCATCCTTGATTTCAGCAGATCTTCCAGCTGCTTCTTGGTTGCATCGGCAACTTCATCGATTCTATCCTTGCCAACACCTTCAAAATTATGTTGGATTATCTCGGAGCCTATGTTCGACGTCATTATTATGATAGTGTTCTTAAAGTCAACGAGCCTGCCTTTGTTATCTGTCAGTCTGCCATCGTCAAGCACTTGCAAAAGTATGTTGAAGACATCGGGATGTGCTTTCTCTATTTCATCGAGCAATATAACGGAATAAGGCTTTTTGCGAACTGCTTCAGTAAGCTGCCCGCTCTCGTCATAGCCCACATAGCCGGGAGGAGCGCCCACAAGCCTTGAAACGCTGTGTCGTTCCTGGTATTCCGACATGTCGATTCTTATCATGGCGGCTTCGTTGTTGAACAGGAAAGCAGCAAGTGATTTCGCCAGTTCCGTTTTCCCCACACCGGTTGTCCCCATAAAGATAAACGATCCTATTGGCCGGTTTTCGTCCTGCAATCCTGCCCTGCTGCGCCTTATGGCATCGGAGAGGGCCGAGATTGCTTCTTCCTGGCCAACTACGCGTTTATGGAGCTCATCTTCCAGATGGAGAAGTTTATCTTTTTCGCTTTTCAGCATTTTACTCACCGGAATGCCGGTCCAGCGCGACACAAGCTCGGCTATATCCTCATAGCCCACTTCCTCATTGATCAATGGCGAGTCCCCTTGCAATTCTTTCAACTTTAGCTTGTTTTCTTCCAATGCTTTACGAAGCTCCACTATCTTTCCGTACCTCAGCTCGGCAACCTTTCCCAAATCGCCCTCTCGCTCGGCCTTTTCTGCCTGTATTTTAAGATCCTCGATTTCAGCCTTGTAGTTCTGGATAATATCGACCAGTTTTTTTTCGCTTTGCCACTCGGCCCTCAGGCTCATCCTTTTTTCGTTGAGGTCGGCAAGCTGCTTGTTTATTTTGGAAAGCTTCAATTTATCCTTTTCCCTTTTTATGGCCTCCCGCTCAATCTCAAGCTGGGTATATGCACGTTCTATTTTCTCAAGTTCCTCAGGCACTGAATTAACTTCCAGCTTTAATTTGGAGGCAGCCTCATCGATCAGGTCAATCGCCTTGTCGGGCAGATACCTATCGGTAATATAACGAGTTGATAATTCCACTGATGCTATAACGGCCTCGTCCAGTATCCTGACCTTATGGTGGGTCTCATAGCGTTCCTTCAAGCCCCTGAGGATGGAGATGGCCGCTTCCTTTCCAGGCTCATCGACAATTATTTTTTGAAACCTGCGCTCCAGGGCTTTATCTTTTTCAAAATATTTTTGATATTCCTTTAATGTCGTGGCCCCGATTGCCCTTATCTCGCCTCTCGCAAGAGCGGGTTTCAGGATATTGGCGGCATCCATTGCCCCTTCCGACTTCCCGGCCCCCACCAGGGTGTGTATTTCGTCGATAAACAGAATCAGCTCGCCCTCGGCATCAACAACCTCCCTGATGACACTCTTTAACCTTTCCTCAAACTCGCCCTTATATTTTGCCCCGGCGATCAAAGCCCCCATATCCAAAGAGTAAATAGTCTTATCTTTCAGGTTGTCAGGGACATCGCCATCAACAAGCCGGCGGGCTATGCCCTCGGCAATGGCTGTTTTCCCCACGCCCGGCTCACCTACCAATATCGGATTGTTCTTTGTCCGCCTGGACAAAATCTGAAGTACCCTCCTGATTTCGTCATCCCTGCCTATTACAGGGTCGAGCTTGCCGTTGGAAGCCATTTCGTTTAAGTTATTTGCATACCTCCGCAATGAATTGTATTTGTCCTCGGCTCCCGGGCTGTCCGACTTGCTTCCCTTCCGCATTTCCTTGATTGCCAATTCGATTTGTTTCACATTTATTCCCGAATCTTTCAAGATATCGGCAGCCCTGCTCTTGACCAACATCAATGCGATCAGCAAATGCTCCACAGAAACATATTCATCACCATATTTCTTCAACAATGTAAATGACTTTTGAAACACCTCTTTTGCCTCGTTGCTGAAATATGAGTCCGCCCCCCCGCTTACTTTTGGCTGCGACTTCAGTTCCGCATCAACGATATCTGATACGGCCTTCATGTTCGCACCGGTTTTTTTCAAAAGAAACGGAACAACATTTTCATCAATGCTTAACATTGCTTTAAGAAGATGAACATTATTAACTGATTGGTTATTATACGAAACGGCAATCTGCTGCGACTGCTGAATTACCTCCTGCGACTTTATTGTCAACTTATCTAAATTCATATTTTTTTGTTTTTTATGTTTCTCAGGGCTATATCAATCATTAATCCAAACATGATTTTTAACAAGAGCATGAAAATATGACAGCACAAGGCTTTTGATATATGTCATTATGACCTGTTTTTCAGATAGTTACTGACATTACAACAGTATTGGGCACAAAATTAATTACAATAAAAAATACTTCTCCACGTTGGGGAAATAAGTTATTTTCGCAGCGTAAAAATATAGTATGGCAGAAAAGAGTAAAAACACACTGGTAATCGGGGGAAGCACCAAACCTGAGCGTTATTCGAATAAGGCTATTAAAAAGTTGTTGAAATACGGGCATAAGGTATATTCAATAGGACTAAAACACGCAAATGTGGAAGGCGTCGAGATTCAAGTCGGACAGCCTGAATTCGAAGATATTGATACAGTAACGATGTATATCGGGCCATCACATCAAAGCGGGTATTTTGATTATGTTATCAACTTGAACCCCAGACGCGTAATTTTCAACCCCGGCTCCGAGAATAACGAATTTGCCGAAACCTTGAGGGCGAACGACATTGAAGTGGTTGAGCACTGCACCCTTGTCATGCTTGATTATGGATTATTTTAAGCTGACAAGGAGAACGGATTTTTATATTTTTGCAATTATATTAGAGCATGCTAAAAAATAAATTTGAATTGAACACTTTAGATTGGAACCGCTTTTTTGTTGTTTTTGCATTATTGCTGTTAACGGGAAATATGTTAAAGGCCCAAGACTGCACTATTAGCATAGATACGGACATACCGGTTTGCCGGTACCAAACATTCGAGCTAAGTGTACCAGCATGCGGGACCTGTTCATTTGAATGGAAAAAAGATGATGTCAAGATAGGCGGTTCAACAAGCTCAATTCTTGTTTCTATACTTGACCAAACACTGTTTACCGTTACGGTAACGGATGAAAACACGGGGCAATCGTGCAGCAGCGATTCATTTCTTGTAACCACCCTGCCTGAAATATATACGGAGCTGGAACAACTGCAGCTTACCTGCACCAACGGCGACAACGACAACGGGAACACGGCCAAGGTGAGGGCGAAGGCAAGCGGGGAATACGAACCTGACGAATATCATTATTTTTGGGACGTGAAACCTATACAAATCGCCCCCGGCGACTCGAGCGTTGCCCTGGGGCTTAAGGCACATCAGTATTACAGCATTACCGTTAAAGACGACCATGGCTGTTTTGAAAAAGATACTATCTGGACAAAAGCCTATTATAACCCTGACGTTGAACTGTTTGCAGATCCCGATACGGCATTTGTACAACGCCCCCATATTGAATTCTCGTTTATAAACAATTCTGTTGACACTATTCCTTTATCTAATTTCTTCTGGAACTTCAACGACGACAAGGATACGGCCAATTCTTTCTTGCCCACTCCTACGCACAGTTTTATCCTTAACGATAAGGAGATAGAGGACGGCGGAAAAGATTATTTAGTAATGTTCACAGCATTAAACCCTGAGGGATGCGATACGATTTTTACGCATACCGTAAAAGTGCGTCCGTTAAAACTTGACATCCCAAATGTTTTTACGCCTAACGGCGACGGCATCAACGATGTGTTCAGGATCACCGAGCCTCAATCAGGGCAAGGGGATGCAGGAGGCACCTTCAAGGCAAAGGACACGGATGGTTTTTATACCGTAAACCATTATTACGAGAGCACTAAGCTTGTTGTGTTCAACCGGCAGGGAAGGGTGATCTTCAGGAGTGAGGATTACCAAAGCGACTGGGATGGCGATAACTTGCCGGAAGGCGTTTATTATTATGTTTTAAAAGCAACAGGGCCAAGAGGCACCGAAATATATAAAGGATCCGTGAGTATTATTAGGGGATCGAATTAAAAAAATCATAAAATGAAGAACTTAGTATTTGTATTATCAGTTTTTGTTATTAT
>JAADIS010000051.1:12461-78667 GCA_013151215.1 Chlorobiota bacterium
GCAGATGGTGAAGTAGGCCAAGGCGATTTGCCCGTAATTACTTTTGAGGAAACGGAACACGACTTCGGCAAAATAATCCAAGGTGAAAAAGTCTCATATAGCTTTAAGTTCACCAATACCGGAAAATCAGCCCTGCTGATTTCCAGGGTTAGCACAAGCTGCGGATGTACCGTTAGCAGCTACCCCAAAGTTCCTGTGCAACCGGGCCAGACCGAGTATGTCGAAGCCACTTTCGACTCTAAGCACAAAAAAGGCTTTCAGAATAAGTCAATAACAATAATGGCGAACACCCAACCAAACAAAACCGTAATAAGGATAAAAGGTCAGGTAGTATTACCTCAGAATAATTAATATAAAACCGTAAATAAATGAAATTTTTACTAGTACTGTTAGAAGCAGCAGCCGGAGGAGAAAATCAATGGATGTCGATGCTCCCCTTATTTTTAATTTTAATAGTTTTTTATTTCTTCTTCATCCGTCCACAGACAAAGAAAAACAAAGAACAAAAAAAGTTTAGGGAAAACCTGAAAAAAGGTGATAAGATTGTTACAATAGGAGGTATCCACGGTAAAATAACGGAGCTTAAGGAAAAGGTGATCGTTGTTGATGTTGGCAACCAGCAAAAGCTTACAATAGAGCGTTCTGCCGTTGTTATGGACACTACTGATGTAGGCCTCACTAAAAAGTAAAGAAAAATCAAAAGTTCCGGAGCATTTATTAATTTTATGCTCCGGGATTTTTATGTGATAAATGGCTAATAGAGATAATATAGGTAATAGTTTTGCTTCCTCGAAGAAAGAGAAAACAAATAGGAACAATCATGTTATTTTTATTATTTGCATTTTTATCGCAGCCTTTTTCTGGATATTGATAAAACTGTCCGACGTATATACCGACATATATACTTTCGGCATTTCCTACGTCAACCCTCCTGACAACCAGCATCTTACAACTTTAGTCGACTCTGTCGTCAAAATCAGTATCAATGCTACGGGTTTTGAGATGCTCAAGCTTAACCTCCGTAGTGATTCAAGGAGGTTCAACATTGACCTAAGCCAATGCGACATCAACAACAGAAGCAATAACGAATACTTTATTAACACCTCAACGATAAAGGATAAAATTGCGGACGACCTTGGTATCGCCACTGAGAAAATCGACATATCGTTGCAAAAGCTAGCCTTCAAAATGGAAAAGCTTTCCAAAAAGGAAGTTGGGATTTACAATAATACGGAATTAAAGTTCGCACCCCAGTTCGACCTTTATTCGCCCATAACCATAAAACCCGATAAGATCATCATATATGGCCCGAAAGACATAATCGATACCATAGATTATATCTTTACCGAGAAAAAGGTCTTCGATAACATAAATAAGGATATTGACGAAAACCTGAGGTTGGTCAACCCGCTTGCCGACAAGCTCCACCTTTCTGTTCATTCGACAAATATACAAGCAGGCGTGGAAAAGTTTACCGAATCCAGCCTGGAAATCCCGATCGACCTGTCGAACACAAAGTATAACCTAAAGGCGTTTCCGCCAACGGTCAAGGTTTTCTTTACGGTTGCACTGAGAGATTTCTCGGACATCAGGAAGAATCAATTTAAAGTACTCCCAAATGTTGAAGGCATTGATGTCTTGAAAGCCAACAAGCTTCAGCTTAAAATTGGCAAATCGCCAAAAGCAGCACGAACAATAAGGCTTCAACCTGCTGAAATTGAATTCCTAATCCTCAAATAATGCTCAAGCTAGGCCTGACAGGAAATATTGGAAGCGGGAAATCGACCGTGTCCAGGATATTCGAAACCTTGGGCGTTCCGGTTTTTTATGCTGACACACAAGCAAAAAAACTTTATAGTAACAACGAAGTTAAAAAATTAGTGGTATCAAGGTTCGGGGGCGAAATACTCACCAAGCTCAACGAAATAGATCTTAAAATCCTTGCCCAAATAGTATTCAAGGATAAGTCGAAGCTCGGGGCACTTACGGACATTTTGCATCCCATGGTATTCAGGAAATACGATATTTGGCTCAAGAACCACTACTCAGAACCTTTCACCATACACGAGTCGGCTATTATTTTTGAATACACGCAACAAAGGCATTTTGATAAGATCATCTGTGTTACAGCACCTTATGAGCTAAGGTTGAAAAGGGTGCTAAACAGGGACTGCATAGACGAGGATACAGTTAAAAGCAGGATGGGAAATCAGCTTGGAGAACATATTAAAGTCTCCAAATCGGATCTCATAATACCTAATGACGAAGACTCGTTCTTAATACCTCGGGTTATTGACATATACCGGAAATATTCGGGAAAACAATAATGCTTTTGTTTCCCGGTGAATTGTTTTATATCAGATAAGATACTGATTTAACACAAAACTCTTAAAAACACGAATAAAATACTTGACAATGAAAAAAACGCGCAGACTCAAACCGGGGCATTGGTTCTTTAGAAAAGTGAATCATTGCAGATTACCCAAATACGCCCTATATGTTTTCTTGACAGTATTATTAATTGGAATATACATATCGTGTTCAGAAAGAGGAAATAAAAAAGAGAACAGCAAAAGAGCCAATATTGTATTGATAGTTGCCGATGACCTTGGTTATGGGGATATTGGCTGTTATGGCGGAGAAATAGAAACCCCCAACATTGATGCTCTCGCTACAAAAGGTATTCGGTTCAGCAGCTTTCACACAGCCCCCATGTGCGCGCCTACACGTGCAATGTTGCTTTCAGGAAACGACAATCATATAGCAGGAATGGGAGGCCAGGGAACTGTTACCAAGGAGTTCGGCTATGAAGGAAGATTGACAAACAGGATAGCTACTATTCCGGAATTGCTTCGAGATGCCGGTTATCACACATATATGGCCGGGAAGTGGCACCTTGGAAAAGAGCCTGAATCGAACCCGCATAAAAAGGGATTTGAGCACTCATTTGCACTCTTGGACGGCGCAGGGAATCATTACACTAACCAGAGCGCACTAAAGGATGGATTGTCGGATTACACAGAAGATGGGGATCCAACAAGCTGGACAGACGGAAACTACTCGACAGATTTTTATACTGATAAGCTAATCGGATACATAGACACGAACAAAGATGATGGTCGGCCATTTTTTGCCTATGTTGCATATACTTCACCTCACTGGCCTTTGCAGGTTGACAAGAAATATTGGGCAAAATACAAAGGGCTTTATGATGATGGATATGAAAACCTAAAGGAACGAAGATTGAACAGCCTCAAACGAATGGGAATAATACCCACGAATGCCACTCTGCCGCCCAGTCATGAAGAAGTTCGGCCCTGGGATTCATTATCAGCGGATGAAAAAGTTAGGGAAGCAAGAAAGATGGAACTATATGCCGGTATGGTTGACAACCTGGATTATAATATTGGCAGATTAATCGAACACTTAAAAAAAATCGGCAAATATAATAATACACTATTCGTGTTTATGTCGGATAATGGTGCTGCGCACAGGGACTTCTTGCATAACGAAAGCTATTCAAGTCTTAAAGAGTATTATAACGATGACTATGACAATATGGGAAACGCCGACTCTTATATTTCCTATGGCCCGCAATGGGCTGAGGCCGGATCATCGCCATTTAGGTATTTCAAGGATTATGCAACAGAAGGCGGGATTAATACTACAATGATTATCAGCGGTCCACAAGTAAAAAAGGAGAACGAAATCCACCATGGCTTTACAAGCTTGCTTGATCTGGCGCCAACTTTTTATGAAGTGGCAGATGTAACTTATCCTGAATCATACAAAGGGCATAAAGTTTATCCGCTTAGGGGAAGCTCACTCATCCCTTTTCTGTCGGGGGAAACTGATTCGATTCATCCTTCAGATTACATATTTGCAATTGAGCATTACGGGAATGCTATGCTCAGAAAAGGAAACTGGAAGATTACAAATTACATAAGGCCCTTCGACATAAACAATTTTGCGCTTTTCGACCTTTCAAGCGATATTGGTGAGCAAATCGACCTAAAGGAATCCGAACCTGAAAAGTATCAAGAGCTGTTAGGTTTATGGAAGAAATTCTCAGAGGAAGTAAAAATACAGCTACCCGCTCCTTCCGAGGAATAGCACCTACACAAAATGCTTGGGAAAACTTAAAAGCAATCCAGGTCTCAGGCACAGGATCCCAAGCACGAAAAAACCCCGTGGTTTCCCACAGGGTTTAGTATTATGAAAACATTATATACTACTAATTGTTTTTTTAATTATCAGGCACATATATATTTCCGCTGTTTCTGTAGCCTGAAAGATCTTTATACCAGTCGGCATAATTGGCGCCGCCACTTTCGGCCCATTCCCTGAAATGATTATATGCACTTATAACTTCCACTTGTTCAACAGGATAATCAAAACTTTCAGGAATATCCAATGCCCATGGAAGGTTTGTTGCTGTTTGATAATATTTTCCGCTGGCCGGGTCTGTATCGTCGGCCCACTGACCAAACAAGCCTGTATCGGCAAGGTCGGTAGCCTGCTGCCCGGGCAGGTGCACCTCGGTTCCGCGCGATTTCGCAAGGTCGGCAACTATGAACGGGTTATAAGGCGCTGTCCCCGTGGTAGATACTGAAACGGGATTCTGATATAGAACATGGACCGTATTTGTATCCGGATCAACATAAGGAATCCCCGGCTGGGTATTTATAAAAGTACTTCCGGAAGAGCCAATCATATCGAACGAATCGTCGAACAAAAAGATTACGGTATTGGTTTGGCCTTGTTCGGTTCCGTTGGCATTTAAATCAACATCGCCATGAAGCATGCTACTACCTGTAACAGAGGCAATATTGGAAGGATCACCACCAAGCGAGAACGCAAAACCATTGTGCAAGCTTGCGCCAACCGCCCTTACGGAGTTCTCAACAAAAAACTCCACTAATTTATTTGAGGAACTTAAAACGGACTTGAACTGATAATCCAAGACCAGGTCATTAAAATCATAGTCGCCCGTGCCTGGCCATAAATCCTCATAAACCAGAGTGCCCCAATCATCTTCGTTCGGATAGTAAACATCGAAAGCCCTGGAAGCATCATTCGGATAGTCATCTAATTCATCGTCAACACCATCGTTGTCGCTGTCAACAACCGTACCTGTAACAACTATATTGTCGATATAGACAGATGCCTCTGCTGCATAATCATTTGTCCAGACCAATATTTTCACCTTATCGGTGCCGGACGGCATAGTAGCGGCCACCTGCTTGTTTGTCCATGTTGCCGAAGGACGGTAATAACGTACGTTATAATAAGCCAGGGCATGGTTGCTTGAGTTTACAGGGATAATATATAGCCACGAGTAAAGCCTGTTGTTGTTTCCCACTGATTTAATGTCGGCCGAAAAGCTTATTACGTCACCAGGCTCAGCATCAATCATCTGGGCTACCCCGCCATAATAATACTGGCTGCCGCCCTCTGTCCATGGTGTTCTAACAAGCCCGTTACCGCCATCATTATACCATTCCATACTTCCACTATATTGGGTAAAGTACCACTTGCTGTCAACAGGGTGCAGACTAGACCAATACAGCATGGTTCCAAAACTATTTGTTTCAAAATCACCGTTTCCGACCGAATTTGACTCCACGGACGCGAGATCTCTGCCCTCAAACTGCGTAAGTGAAGCAGGGGCAGACTTTCCGCCGGGATCGGTAGTATCAGGGATATTGTATCCGTAATCATCGCCAAAGTCGATAATTACACCGTCTTCCTTAAAGGAAACAGACTGAACCTCAACCAATGCACTACCGGCAATACTCTTAACATATACTTCTGTCAAAGCTGTAGGAATTCTAATAATACCACTAAATTCACCGTTGGTATCGAAACTGCCCGATGTGATCAACGAGCCGCCCTCCGTAGGTTTAGCGGTATAAACGTCGAAACGGCTTCGCATTCCGGAAAAATCAAGGCTTTGCGGCATCTTTATGCCCAGGCTGACTTCCCTTGTTGTTTTAAAAGTAAATCCATCAGGAACCTGCATGTCTTTAAATGTTGGATCGCTTGGGGTTGGCGTAGTTGATTTTTTGCAGGAAACCATAAAGGTCGTGATTAATCCAGCCATCATTAAAATTAGTAATTTTGTTTTCATGATAATTAGTATTTATGTTTTCATTTTACATATAACAATTCGCATGCCTATTTAGCGCAAATACGCTAATTATTGATTTGCAGTTACTTGCATAATTCTTGAATTGATCAAGATTTCCAAAAATAGGAATTCAATCTATTTTTGAAACAAATGTAAAAGCTTTTTTCGATAGTACCAACGAAAAAAACTGATTTAGGTTTCGTTTTTGCTTGACCTATTTTTGATCTTTCTTTTTCCTTCCGTTTTTTTTCAGGGCCTCGTTCAACAAAAACTCAATTTGCCCATTCACCGAACGGAACTCGTCCTGTGCCCATTTTTCCAATGCTTCCATCATCTCCGGTTGCACCCTTAGTACAAACGCCTTTTTCTTTGCCATTATTTAATAATCAATCAAACTACATAATCATTAAGTCCGGAATCAATTTTTTCATTGCCCTTTTTATTGCCTCAGCTCTTTGAGTTCCGATCAATAACCTATTTCCGCTAATCATAGTTAGTTGCAGACCTATATTACCTCTGACATTAAGAGCGTTGTTAACCTTGTTCCGTCTCTTATTCCAATACCTTCTTTTTCTGGACGGCTTAACACCCCATCCGCCATATTCCACTATTGGCCTGTATTTCCTCACTTCCCATGATTTGATATTCTCCTTTGGAATAAATATTTCCTTCCTGATTAAAGGTTTAAAACTATATTTTATCCCCTTTTCGTTAATTTCCACAATCAATTTGGAAGCAAACAACAAATAACCGAAAATAACGAAAACAAGCGGTATAAATATCGAAATAATTATCAGGCCGTTCTCATCAGTATGCCCGTTTATAAAATCACCTTTCATGATAAAATGGTTTATAAGGGCATAAATCAAAACAGATAATATACTTAAATAGATCAATCCCATTGTAAAATACAAGGGGATTGATCCAAATTTCTGAATTTCCTTATAATACACTTTTTCCACCTTTATCAATATATAGTTCCAGTATTTACAATAGGACTAACATCCTTGTCGGACGTAAGCACTACCATCAAATTACTTACCATGCTTGCTTTTTTCTCCTCGTCCAATTCAATAATTTGTTTTTTAGCCAAAGATTCCAAAGCCATTTCTACCATACCTACGGCACCCTCGACAATCTTTGTACGGGCAGCAACTATTGCAGTAGCCTGCTGACGCTTTAACATAGCTCCTGCAATCTCCTGAGCATAAGCAATATAATTGATTCTTGCTTCAATCACTTCTATACCTGCTATTTGAAGGCGTTCCGAAATCTCCTTCTCCAATACGACATTGACTTCCTCTCCCCCGCTTCTCAAAGTAAGCTCAGCCTCTTCCACTTCAAAGTTATCATAAGGATAATGCCCTGCAAGTTTTCTAATTGCTGCCTCGCTCTGTATATCCACAAAATGTACATAATCATCAACCTCAAAGGCCGCTTTATAGGTTTCTTTAACTTTCCACACCATTACTACACCTATCATGACGGGATTACCAATTTTATCATTAACTTTAATTGGTTCACTGTCAAGGTTTCGCGCACGCAGCGAAATCCTTTTCCTGATAAAGAGAGGGTTTATCCACCAAAAACCGTTTTTCCTGATGGTTCCTTTATACTCACCGAACAAAACAAGAACGCTTGATTCATTTGGATTTACGATTACAAAGCCGAATATCCCCACAAAACCTAAAACAAGTATGGGAATACTTATCAACATCTTCATGAAAATAATTGCAAAAACAGGGGCAACAATCATTATCAAAACGATTAGAAGCGCCACGTAGCCTGACAAAGGCGAATATTTGATTTCTTCTTTCATATTTATATATTTTGATATTAATTTGATATCACAATAATATAACTTTTTTGTTAGCATGTCAAGTTTTTGGCGGTTTTTTTTTTCACTTTTATTGTAAAGGATTTCTCTTTACATTTGCACCCTTGATAAATTGACCAAAATGAACAGGAATTCGATAATTGGGTTTATACTAATTGGAGCCATAATGATTGGCTATACGCTTTGGATGACACCCTCGGCAGAGGAAATGGCACAGAAGCAACACATCGCCGATTCTATCAGAAGAGTAGATGAGGCACGGCAAATTGAGTTGGCAAAAGCGAATGCGGCAAAAGTTGAAGCCGAGTTGAAAAAAACCGAGGGATTAGCCGAAACCACTGTTAACGAGGCTGATAACAAACCAACCGACTACAAGAACCTGAACGATAAGTTCGACGTTTTCGCAAACTCAGCAAATGGCGAAGACAAATCAATTATACTGGAGAACGATGTTGTTAAGATAGAAATATCAAGAAAAGGCGGACATATTATAAATGTTGAGCTAAAGGATTTTCAGACCTATGATTCGATGCCACTGATATTGTTCAATCCGGAGACTTCAAAATTCGGGTTTTCGTTTTTCTCCAACAACAGGATAATAAACACAAATGATTTTTACTTCCAGCCCTCCGTTAATGATAATTACATCAAGGTCGGCAACAACGACAGCCTGTCGTTCAGCATGCGGCTTTATACGGATCAGGGCGAAGGGACTTTCAACAAAAATCAATATGTGGAATATGTTTATTCGCTTAAAGCCGATGAATATATGCTCGACTTTGATGTGAACCTTGTCAATATGGGTTCGATCATAAAAGCAAATTCCGTTGGCCTCAACTGGTATGTCGATCTGCGCCAGCAGGAAAAAAGCATTGACCGCTTCAACGGGTCCACGCTGTATTATAAGTTTTTTAACGATGATGTCGATTATTTATCGGAAACAAAAGACGAGGAAGAAAGTATAAGCACCAAGCTAAAATGGGTATCCTTCAAACAAAGGTTCTTTAGCTCGTCATTGATTGCCAAGAATGGTTTTGACAATGGACTGCTAAAAGTAAGCACACAGGAAAATTCTGATATCGACAGATATTTAAAATCCATGAACGTTGAGCTGGGCGTTCCAATAAACCTACAAGGAACTACTAACTTCCCCATGCAGTTTTATTTCGGCCCTAACGATTTCTATAAATTGAAATCATACGATTTGGATTTGGAGCGCCAGATTCCGATCGGTTGGAGTTTTTTCATTTTGGCCTGGGTGAATCAATACGCCGTGCTACCTGTGTTTGAATGGCTTGGAGGATATGGGTGGAATTACGGGATCGTCATTCTTATATTGACCTTATTGCTCAAGCTTGTTCTTTTCCCAATCGCATACAAAACATATATGTCGTCGGCAAAGATGAGGGTTTTGAAACCTGAGGTTGACGAGCTCTCGAAAAAGTACCCTAAAAAGGAAGATTCCATGAAAAAACAGCAAGCAGTTATGTCTTTGTACCGGAGTGCCGGGGCAAACCCAGCCGCCGGCTGTGTGCCGATGCTGCTGCAGATGCCTATTTTAATTGCAATGTTCCGATTTTTCCCTGCCAGTATCGAACTGAGGCAACAATCCTTCCTTTGGGCCACTGACCTCTCAAGCTACGATTCTATCTTAGACCTGCCGTGGAATATCCCGTATTATGGCGATCATGTCAGCCTCTTCACCTTGTTAATGACGGTATCAACGCTTATGTACACCTATTTGAACAACCAGATGATGGGCGCACAAAGCCAGCAGATGCCAGGCATGAAAACAATGATGTATCTCATGCCCGTTTTGTTCCTCGGTTTGTTCAACAACTATGCGGCAGGATTGAGCTATTATTATTTCCTTGCCAACATCATCACTTTCACGCAAATGTTCGTTTTCCGTTATTTCATAAACGAGGACAAGCTGAGAGCCCAGATTGAGGTTAATAAAAAGAAACCGAAGAAAAAGAAATCGGGGTTCCAAAAACGACTGGAAGAAGCCGCCAAGCAAAAAGGAATCAATAAGAAACGTTAATTACCAGGCAAAATGACCGCAAAGTATTCTAAAATACTAGTCATCAGCATTATAATGCTCAATTCCGTTATTGTTAATTCTCAAACAGTATATGTTTTCGATGAGCAAACCGGAAAACCCATAAGTAATGTCTTTGTTTACAGCAGCAACCAAAAAACAACCACTATTACAAACAGCTCGGGCATAGCCGACCTAAGCGAGTTCTCGGAAGAGGAGAAAATCATATTTCAACATACAAGTTATTATCTACTTGCCACCAATAAGCACAAATTGAGGCGGCAGAATCTCCGCGTGGGCATGAACGAAAACTTCGTCAAGCTGAGCGAAGTGGTCGTCTCTGCCAGCAAGTGGGAAGAAAACACATCGGAGATACCGAACAAGATAGCGATCATCAAAAAAAAGGACATTATCTTCGGCAATCCACAAACTTCCGCCGATATGCTTGGCAATAGTGGTGAGGTATATGTCCAAAAAAGTCAATTGGGAGGTGGCAGCCCAATGTTGAGGGGATTTGCCGCAAATTCGATCTTATTGATTGTTGATGGCGTTAGGATGAATAACGCGATATACAGGAGCGGCAACCTCCAGAACGTACTCCAGGCCGACGTGAACAGCCTGGAGAGCACCGAAGTGATTTTTGGCCCCGGAACGAACATCTATGGCAGCGACGCACTCGGCGGAGTAATCGATTTCCACCTAATCAGCCCTGAGTTCTCAAGTTCGGAAAAATGGCATACCAAAGGCAATGCCTTGACAAGGTTCTCCACTGCCAATTTTGAAAGGACTTTACATGCCGACATAAACTCTGCCAACGACAAATGGGCTTTTGTGGCATCGTTCTCCCTTAGCTCATTCGATGATTTGTTAATGGGGAAAAACGGCAACGAATACCTTCAGCGAAACGAATATGTGAAAAGAGTTGACGGAAAAGATTCCGTTTTTAAAAACGACAAGCCTGATTTACAGAAATTCTCGGGCTATAAGCAGCTGAACTTTACCACTAAGCTCAGCAACAGGTTCAGCAAGAGCATTAACTGGACCTATAGTCTGTATTTGTCGAAGACTTCCGACCTGCCGCGCTACGACAGGTTGTTGCAGGAGAAAAACGGCAGGCCGAAATATGCGAAGTGGTTTTATTCCCCCCAACAGTGGCTTATGAACAGCTTAAGGCTCGACTTCCACAATGCGACAAAAGCATTCGACCAGGCTGAAATTATTATTGCCTTCCAAAATGTCAAAGAGGGCAGGAACGACAGGAAGCTGAACAAGGATTGGCTCAGGGAAAGAACAGAATCGGTAAACATACTCTCGGCCAATGCCGATTTTGACAAACAAATAAACGCATCCAATATTATATTCTATGGTCTGGAGTTTATCTATAACGATGTGGTTTCCGAAGGTTTGCAGCGGAACATAGTTAGCGGGGAACAGGAAACCGTTGCCAGCCGCTATCCTGACGGAGGCAACAAATACTATCATTCAGGAGTTTACGCAAGTTATAAAAAGAACTTCCTTAAAACCCCAGCCACTTTCCAAGCAGGAATCAGATATTCGTTTGTTAGTTTAAAATCCACTTTCAACGACACTTCGTTTTACAAACTGCCATATAGCGGGATAAGCCTAAACAATGCCGCATTTACGGCCAGCTCCGGAATTGTTTACCGCCCCGGGCAATGGCAGCTGAGCCTTAACCTATCATCGGGCTTCAGGGCTCCGAACCTTGATGATGTTGCCAAAGTCTTTGATTCGGAACCCGGTAATGTTGTTGTTCCGAACGAGGACCTAAAGCCGGAATACCTTTATAATTCCGAAATAAGCGTCCATCGCAGTTTCAGCACAAAAGCCTCAATACGGCTTACCGGGTTTTATTCATACTTGAACAATGCTATGGTCAGGCGCGACTACACCTTAAACGGTGCCGACTCGATTATGTACGATGGTGAGATGAGCAAAGTAGAGGCAGTTGTAAACGCCTCTTATGCTAATATTTACGGAGGAAGCGCCCTTATTGAAATTCAATTGGCAAAATACCTTGGGTTCAACACCGCGGTCTCATATATCAAAGGAGTTGACGATGCCGGCGAAGCCTTGCGTCACGCACCTCCCCTATTTGGCAATACTTCATTAACCTACGAGCAAAGCCAGCTGAAGCTTGAAATAAGCGCAGCCTATAACGCAGCCGTTGCATATAAGAACCTTGCGCCTTCCGAAAGGGACAAAGCCTATATGTATGCCACCGACGAAAACGGAGACCCCTGGTCCCCATCATGGTGGACATTGAACTTGAGGTCTTCATTTGCCTTCAGCGAAAGATTTATTGCCAATATTGCAATCGAAAACATCCTGAACCAAAGATATCGGCCATATTCATCAGGCATAGCCCAATCGGGCAGGAATCTTATTCTATCGGTGAGGTATAGTTTTTAACAAATTGTCTTGTTTGTAAACATAAAATAATTATTTTTGCGCCCTCAAAAGGCGAGGTAGCTCAGTTGGTTAGAGCGTCGGATTCATAACCCGGAGGTCCCGAGTTCAATTCTCGGTCTCGCTACAGGCAAAGCCCCTTAATTGATTGATAATTAAGGGGTTTTATTGTTTTATCACTATTTTTTGCGATGAAACCCAATATAATAATTGTCATAATTGTACTTTTAGGTTCGGCTTTATTGGGCCAAGGGGAAAATTCGTTTACCAATGACAGGCATAGGTTCGGGAATCATGAAAAACTGGATTTTGAGGTTTATTATAATTACGGGCTAATTTATACCAAGGTGGGCAATCTTATTTTAAAAGCTGACAGCATATATCAAGAACAATGCAATAATAAGCGATTCGGACAAGGCCTATCTGTGGGTCAGTACCGGCAACAGGATTCCGTTAAAGATAAGCGTTAAAACACCGATAGGCAGGATCGACATAATCTACTTGAACAACAATGTATTTATCAGCAGCATTAATTAGGCCGACTGAAGCAAAACATCGAAAAAAAAATAACTTTGCAAAAATTTTAGATCATGGCTTTAGTAAACTCTTTTGAAAAAGAAGGAAATTTTCTTTTCCGTCATAGAGGTGAAATACCACTAGTATTATTTATTGCCGCCATACCCGTAATTTATTTTACCGACTTTGGGTATATGAGCCAGGAATGGATTACTTTTATTAGTGTTCTCTCATTTGCATTAAGTTTTATTGGCCTGATTTACAGGTCAATAGCAATCGCAACCACACCTAAGGGCACCAGCGGGCGCAATACTAAGGAAGGCCAGGTAGCAGAGAGCCTAAATACCAGCGGAATATATTCGACCGTAAGGCATCCTCTTTACGTGGGCAATTATTTTATGTGGATAGGGATAGTGTCATTCACCTTCAATTGGGCATTCGTGATTATAGTTACTCTGGCTTTTTGGCTTTATTACGAAAGGATAATGTTTGCGGAAGAGAGGTTCCTGGAAAGAAAATTTGGCGACAGTTATATGAACTGGGCAAATAAAACGCCGGCATTCATCCCCTCATATAAAAACTATATAAAAAATGTCGTGCCATTTTCTTTCGTCAGTATTTTGCGAAGGGAATATTCAGGACTTCTGGCAACGGTAACAAGTTTCGTTTTTATTGATGATCTAAGAAGATATTTTATCGAAGGATCTTTCCATGCACAAACAACAGGGCATTATATTCTTCTGGGCACTGCCATTATAGCCTTGACCCTAAGAAGTTTAAAGCACTATACAGGCCTTTTAAAAGAAGAAGGGCGCTCTTGAGATGATAAAAAACCCCATTGTTCATATTGCTGCTGCGACATCCATGTTCTTTTGGGGCTTCACCTATATATGGTCAAAACTGGTTTTTGAGACTTATACCCCCTTAACGACCATAACAATACGTTTATCTTTATCATTCATTGCACTTTTTGCCTATCTGCTTATTACAAACCAGTTTGAGAAAATTAAAAAGGAGCACCGAAAGTTATTATTGATAAGTTCAATCTTCAATCCGTTCCTTTACTTTCTAGGCGAATATTACGGCCTCGACAGGGTGTCGGCAAGCCTCAGCGCCGTTATAATTTCCACGATACCGATATTTACAGCATTTGCAGCAAGGCGTTTTTTCAATGAGAAACTCAGCTTACTGAACATTTTAGGGCTTATTGTATCATTCGGGGGAGTTCTGATGCTAATCTTTAAGGAAGATTTCAGCCTGAACGCCTCGCCATTAGGTCTTTTATTTCTATTTCTTGCAGTATTTTCAGCAGTAATTTATTCGGTTATGGTTAAAAAGCTAACTGATCACTACTCACCGATAACGATAATAGCAAATCAAAATTTAATAGGCGCCCTATTGTTTCTACCTCTATTCTTAACAATTGATTTTGTATCGTTTATAAGCATAATACCTGATACTGTTACTATTCTTTCCTTATTTATGCTGGCCATATTCGGATCTTCGGTTTGCTACGTACTTTATGCTTTTGTTATTAAAAACCTTGAACTTAGCAAAGCAAATATTTACACTAATCTAATACCTATTTTTGCCGGAATAAGCTCATATTTTTTCCTCGACGAAAAATTTAACTCATTAAAAATTATTGGAATGCTAACGGTAATATCCGGAATTATCCTCTCCCAGCTAAAATTCAAAAGCAAAATATAACTCAAATACCTTCCCGCCTTTAACTTTAATTATATAACTTTGTTTTTGTGATTGAGATTATCCGTCAATAAGTTTATTTTTGAAGAAAAAAGACATGAAGAAAATACTTGTATTAGGGTGCGGCCTTGTGGGTGGGCCGATTGCCCTGGACTTGAGCGCCGACAATAATTTTGAAGTGAGCATCGCCGACATCGACGGCGAAAAATTACAAAACATAAGAACTAAGGATATCAAAACCATAAAGGCCGACTTAAGCTCGCAAGAAACAGTAATAGGCTTATTGCAGGATTTTGACTATGCGGTAAACGCAACACCCGGCTTTATGGGATTCAACAGCCTAAAATCGTGTATCTTAAGCGGTACTGACACTATCGACATTGCTTTTTACCCCGAAAACCCGGCCGATCTAAACCAGCTGGCAACGGAAAAAAACGTCAGGGTAATCTGCGATATCGGCCTTGCCCCCGGCATGAGCAACTTGCTGAGCGGATATGCGGCCTCAAAACTCGACACTATTGAAAACTTGAAAATTTTTGTCGGCGGCTTGCCAAAGCTTAGAACTCAACCATGGGAATACAAGGCCGTGTTCTCACCAACCGACGTGATAGAGGAATACACTCGCACTGCAAGAGTTGTAGAGAACTATGAAGTAGTCGGGAAAGAGCCCCTTACTGAAATCGAACATCTCGAATTCGACAACATTGGAACCCTGGAGGCTTTTAACAGCGATGGTCTGCGTTCGCTTTTATGGACGATAAAGGCAAAAAACATGTACGAAAAAACTTTGCGCTATCCCGGTTATGCCGCTAAGATAAAGCTGCTTTCGGAAAATGGGTTCTTCGATACGAAGAAAGCAGATTTCAATAACGCAAGCCTCTCCCCTCTCGAAATGACCAGCAGGATTCTTTTTGATCAATGGAAATTAAAGAAAAACGAAATTGATCTCACAGTGATGAGGATTATTGCAGAAGGAGTAAAAGATGGCAGGAAATTACGCCATAGTTTCGAGCTATACGACGAGTTCGACAAGGAAACAGGCATACATTCCATGGCAAGGACCACGGGCTATACGGCCTCGGTGGCATTGCGAATGATCGACCGAGGGCTATACACCAAAGCAGGCATTTGCTTCCCCGAACACCTTGGCAGCAATAAACATATCGTGGATTTTATGCTGAACGGCTTAAAGGACAAGAACATCACATACTCAATAAAAACGGAAGAAGCTGGAAATTTTTAATTTCGAGGAAAATTTATCTTTACCAATATTATTTATCTCGACAAATAAAAAAAATCAAGTCTGTTTATGAGCGAAAAGGCTAAAAAGTTTGGTGCGATAGCAGGGGTGTTCACTCCTTCCATATTAACCATCCTGGGAGTGATTATGTATTTGCGCCTGGGCTGGGTTACCGGCGTGGCAGGGCTTTGGGGCACATTGGCGATAATAGTGCTAGCCCATGTCATTTCGATCACTACGGGCCTGAGCATTTCATCCATTGCAACCGACAAAAAAATAAAGGCCGGGGGCATTTACTATATTTTGTCGCGATCGCTCGGACTGCCCATGGGCGGATCTATCGGGATCACGCTATTTATCGGCACTGCCCTTTCTATCTCATTGTATGTTGTTGGTTTTACCGAAAACTTTTTATCGCTGGATTATATTCAACAACTCATCGGAATCAGCGGGATAAGCGCTGACAGCATCCGGGTAGTGGGCTCGCTTGTTCTTGTTTTATTGGTAATAATTGCATTTATAAGCACCGATATTGCCATAAAGTCACAATTTATCATACTTGCTGCAATAGCACTCTCGATCATTTCGGTAGTTGTTGGTTTGTTTATTAACCACCCTACAATAGAAACACAGGAAATAGTCAAGCCTTTTCACGATTTTACTTTTGAGCAGGTATTTGCGATATTCTTTCCTGCCGTAACCGGATTTACAGCCGGGGTCGCCATGTCGGGCGATCTAAAAAATCCCGTCAAGGATATCCCAAGAGGAACATTGCTTAGTATCGGTGTCGGTCTTGCTGTTTACATCAGTCTTGCAATTTTATTTTACTTCTTTGTGGATCAGTCATTATTAATAAACAACTACAACTTTTTATTGACCATAGCCTGGATACCTGCCCTGTTGATAGCAGGAATCTGGGGTGCAACGCTATCGTCAGCCCTTGGCGGGATTTTAGGAGGCCCAAGGATTATTCAGGCGGTGGCCCAGGACAAAATCGTCCCCAAAATACTGGGAAAAGGATATGGCGTAAACAACGAGCCGCGCAACGCATTGATATTCACCTTTATATTATCTGAAATCGGTATCCTGATCGGGGACTTGAACATTATAGCAAGTATCGTAAGCATGTTTTATTTAACAGCCTATGGTTTTATCAATCTTGCTTTTGCGCTTGAGAAATGGGCCAGTACCGATTTCAGGCCTTCGTTCAAAATATCCATCTGGATAGGGATTGTCGGCTTTTTCGCCAGTTTCTTCATTATGTTCCAACTGGACATCATCTCAATGTTCGGCTCGCTGTTGGTACTTGGGCTAGTTTATCATTTTATCAGCCGCAAGCAGCTGCATCTTGAAATAGGGGATGTTTGGCAAAGCGTTTGGTCGTCCATACTCAGGAAACTACTTACCCTGCTCTCGAAGTCCAGTGTCAACGTAAGGAATTGGCGGCCCAATATATTGTTGTTTAGCGGAGGAACTTATACAAGGCCTTATCTTATAGAGTTCGGAAAGGCACTGGTGGGAAACTACGGCCTAATATCCAACTTCATTTTAGTCCTCAATAAAACATCAAAGGTTTTGTTCCCGAAACATAAGCAGGCTATTACCAAAAACGACGATATCGATACAGAAGGCGTATTTACGCGAATCCAGGAATGCAATGATATTTATGACGGGATCGAAAGCATTTCAGCAACTTATGGTTTTTCCGGCGTTGAGCCGAACACAGTTGTGATGGGCTGGGGGCGACATACCGAGAACCCTCAGCGTTTTGCCAAAATGTACAAGCATCTGTGCGATCTGGATTTAAATATCGTAATGCTCGATTATGACAAGGAAGATAAATTTGGTGAGTACAGGAATATAGACATCTGGTGGCGGGGCGGATCGAACAACGGGAATTTGATACTTTCTCTTATAAAATACCTAAGGGCATCCTATAAATGGCGACATGTTAAAATCAGGATCTTAATAGTGAACTACCACAATGCTAAGAAAACCAAGATTCACAGGATGGCCAAAGAAGCGCTCCATAAGATGAGAATGGATGCCGAAGTCAAAGTTATCAACAACGAAACCGAGAAACTCCCTGTGAACCAAATAATAAAAGAAGAATCAAAGAATGCCGACTTAATATTCCTGGGGCTTGCGGAGGTAAGTACCGGGAAAGAAACTGAATTTATCGAACGAGCCGACAGCTTGTTCAAGGACTTGGGAACCATTGCCCTTGTAAAAGCCTCTTCCTATTTCGACGAAATGTATATAGGCGTTTAGTTTTGGATCATATATTTTTATTTAGGTGATTTATACATTACTTTTGCCCCTTGAACCAAACAACATATTATGACTTTAAAGGTAATTGAAGTTGAAAACAAAAGCCAGATAAAGAGATTCGTGAACTTTGCTTTTGATCTTTATAAAAATTCGGAAAACTGGATTCCCCCAATTAAATCAGACGAGGTTTTTTCGATAAGCAAAGATAAAAACCCTGCTTATGAGTTTTGCGACTCAAAGTTCTGGATGCTTGAAAAAAACGGAAAGATTGTCGGCAGGATAGGTGCAATTATCAATAGTCATTATAATGATAAAACAAAGCAAAGACTCGGACGTATCAACCGCCCTGAATTTATAGACGACATTGAAGTTGCCGACAAATTATTCTCGCTTGCCGAAACATGGATAAAGGATAAGGGCATGGAACTGGCACACGGCCCCCTGGGATTCACAAATATCGACCAGCAAGGGCTTTTGATTGAAGGTTTTGAATATTTGCCATCAATAGCCTCTGTTTACAATATGGATTACTATCAGGGTCATTTCGACAGACTTGGCTACAAAAAGGAAAACGACTGGCTTGAATTTAGGCTTACGGTCGGTGATAGGGCAGTAAAAAAAGGTGCGCGAGGGGCTGCCCTGATAAAAAAAAGATATGGCTTCGAGTCGGTCAGCTTTAAAAACAGCAAAGAGCTTAAACAATATAGCCACACCGTATTCGACATTTTGAACGAAGCATTTAAGGAGCTGCCTTATACCTCGCCCTTTACCGAGAAGATGATAGAGGCCTCAACAAAAAAATATTTCTCTATCCTCAATCCCAAGTTTGTGAAAATGGTAAAGAAAGACGATGAAGTGATTGGTTTTTTTGTCGGGCTTCCTTCCTTGTCCAAAGCCATGAAAAAAGCAAACGGCAATGTGTTCCCTTTCGGTATCTTACCGATAATGAAATCGTTGAAACATCCTGAGGTTATCGATATGCTTTTAACAGGGGTGAAGGAAGAATACCAGAGCAATGGCGTCGCAGTCATCTTAATATCGGACCTTCAGCAAGAGATGATGAAGGCCGGAATCGACCAAATGGAGACCACGGGAGTTTTCGAGGTCAACCACAACGTAATCTCAAACTGGAAAAACTATGAGCATATCCAGCATAAACGCAGGAGATGTTTCGTAAAGAAACTTTAGTTTATCTCACCGAATAGAAGGTCATCCTAAATTGCACTTCCAGTACTTTTGCAGCATCAAAGCCTTAACGGACGAGCAAACGCAATTATACGCTTTCCGTTGAATAATTCTAAATTTACATCGTTTGCAGAACCACCTGCTTAAATGCCTAATTTTGCATTTTTATATAACGAATTAGATTTTATTCATGATAAATACACAACTTACTCATCCAAATAGCATTGTTGTTGTAGGAGGTTCCAAGGATTTGGAAAAGCCGGGCGGCAAAGTGTTAAAAAATATAATCGACGGTGGTTTCAAAGGTGATTTATATGTTGCAAACCCCAAGGAATACGAAGTTCAGGGCATTAAAAGCTATCAGGACTTAAGCAAATTACCCGATACCGACCTGGCAATTATCGCCATTGCGGCAAAACACACCCTTCAAACCGTTGAATACCTGACCCGAAACAAAAACACCAAGGCATTCATCATACTTTCTGCCGGGTTCAGCGAGGAAAGCCATGAGGGCAAATTACTTGAGGACAAAATTGTTGCAGCCATCAACAATGTAAAAGGTTCACTGATTGGGCCAAATTGCGTTGGCATCTTAACCCCGCAACACCACAGCGTTTTCACATATCCCATCCCAAAACTCGATCAAAACGGTTGCGATTTCGTGAGCGGTTCAGGCGCAACGGCATGTTTTATAATGGAAGCAGGCATTCCTAAGGGCTTGAAGTTCGCCAATGTTTATTCGGTAGGCAACTCGGCACAAATGGGAGTTGAGGAAGTTTTAAAGTATATGGACGAAAACTTCGACCCGAAAACCGACTCCATGGTAAAGCTCCTTTATATGGAGACTATCAAACAACCTAAAATGCTTTTAAAACACGCTTCATCACTGATCAAAAAAGGATGCCGCATAGCAGCCATAAAAGCAGGTACCTCCGAGGCCGGGAGCAGGGCTGCATCTTCGCATACAGGTGCTTTGGCATCATCCGATGCCGCCGTTGACGCTCTGTTCAAAAAAGCGGGAATCGTAAGGTGTTATGGCCGCGAGGACTTGATAAGCGTTGCCTCGGTATTCATGAAAGCTGAGCTAAAAGGCAAGAATATAGCAATTATCACCCATGCAGGAGGCCCTGCCGTGATGCTCACCGACTCGCTCTCCAACGGAGGGTTGAACGTCCCCGGGATTTCGGGCAAAAAGGCCGAAGAGCTCAAGGGAAAACTATTTCCAGGCTCATCGGTTGCCAATCCAATCGACTTCCTGGCAACGGGAACAGCAGAACAACTGGGAACAATTATCGACTATTGCGACAAGGAACTCGACGAAATCGACGCAATGGTCGTTATCTTTGGAACTCCCGGCCTTACAAAGATCTTTGACGTTTATAAAATCCTTGACGCTAAAATCAAAAGTGCTGTCAAACCTGTTTTCCCTGTTCTGCCTTCCACTCTCACCGCCAAACCGGAGGTCGATTATTTTGTGGAACTCGGAAATACGTTTTTCCCTGATGAGGTTACCTTAGGCAAGGCATTGTCAAGAGTTTACTCCTACAGCAATGACAGTAGCGGGCCTAGCTTGCCTTGCTGGATCGACACAAAAAAAATACGCAAGATAATTGACGGTTCGGAAAACGGATATCTTGCACCTGAAAAAATACGATCCC
This sequence comes from Chlorobiota bacterium, assembly GCA_013151215.1. Classification (GTDB taxonomy): domain Bacteria; phylum Bacteroidota; class Bacteroidia; order Bacteroidales; family F082; genus BM524. Next base: position 33,474 of record JAADIS010000051.1, read on the forward strand.
TGCTGGATGCCGCCGGCATACCAAGGGCAAAAGAAACAACGCTATCGTCTGTCGAGGATTTGGGAAACACACTCGAATTAGTTGGTTTCCCCTTGGTAATGAAGGTTGTTGGGCCGGTACATAAGTCCGATGTCGGTGGGGTTAAATTAAATATCACATCCGATGAAGAAGCCACAACCGAATTCAAGAGGATGATGCAGCTTGCAGATGCAAAGGCAGTATTGCTGCAGCCCATGTTAAGCGGCACTGAAATTTTCGCCGGATTGAAAAGGGAAGAAAAATTCGGGCATTTGGTTCTATTCGGCCTTGGAGGTATCTTTATAGAAGTGTTCAGGGATGTAAGAACAGTCCTGGCCCCGGTGAGCGCCCATGAGGCCTTGAATGAAATCAGAAAACTAAAAAGTTATAAAATAATCCAAGGAGCCCGCGGCCAGGAAGGAATTGACGAAGGGCAATTTGCCGATATCGTTCAAAAGCTTTCGCTTTTAGCGCAAGCAGCACCCGAGATTGCCGAAATGGACATAAACCCATTGCTTGGGACAAAAAACAAGCTTGTTGCCGTTGATGCACGAATAAGAATAGAAAAATGAGCAGAAAGCAAGATCTAATATTCATACTAATTGTTTTGCTGATTTTTCTTCCGTTCCTGTTGTCGAAGGAACTCTTGGAATTCTACCGGCACGTCAACCGCGAGCACGGCATTATCACATCCTTTGTTAAATTTTCCATATTGGCCACCATGGGCGAGCTGATAGGTTTGCGAATAAAGACGGGGAATTATTACAAAAAGGGTTTCGGGATTGCCCCAAGGATGATCGTTTGGGGATTTCTCGGGATAAGCATAAAAATGTCCTTCGTTATATTTGCTTCGGGGACTCCCGTATTAATCGAATACCTAGGCTTACAAAACGCCACGGAAATATTTCGCGGCGCGTTCTCGTTCGACAAGCTGCTTGTTTCCCTGGGCATCAGTGCGGCACTAAACATTATTTATGCCCCATTGATGATGACTTTCCATAAAATAACTGATATCCACATAGTTAACAATGGCGGCACGCTTTCGGGCTTTTTCAAACCCATTAAGTTCCGGGAAATTTTAGTAAATTTGAACTGGGATATCCAGTGGAATTTCGTGTTTAAGAAAACTATTCCGTTCTTTTGGATTCCGGCACATACGGTTACTTTTTTGTTACCCGCTGATCTACAAGTACTTTTTGCAGCTATATTAGGAATTGCATTAGGGATAATTTTGGCGATAGCCGATTTTGCTTAGAAAAAATAATTGATAAATAAAAGATATATAATATGAAATCTACACCCATCGAGTTCAATACCGTTAGCCGACTGATTGAAGAAAGCGGCTTGAAATCAGTTGGCAAAGCATCAATCAGGGAGATCAAAAAACTTGTTGACAACATTGAGGAGGCCACAAACAAGAAGTTCATCAGGATGGAGATGGGCATTCCAGGCCTGCCCCCTGTCCAGGCGGGGGTAAAGGCTCAGATAGAAGCACTGCAAAAAGGCGTGGCAGCCATTTACCCCGACATAATGGGAATAAAACCACTTAAAGAGGAAATATCGAAATTCGTTAAGCTGTTCATGGACATAGATGTTTCGCCGGAAGGATGTATTCCAACAGTTGGCTCAATGCAAGGAGGATTTGCCGCCTTTCTAACTTTAAGCCGCCTTCACAAAAACAGGGACACTACACTTTTCATCGACCCCGGCTTCCCCGTCCACAAAATGCAGCACAGGGTTCTGGGGCTTAAATACGAGAGCTTCGATGTTTACAATTACCGAGGCGGGAAACTGCGCGAAAAACTGGAATCATATTTTAAATCAGGGAAAATACATTCCGTATTATATTCAAACCCCAATAATCCGTCGTGGATATGCTTTACCGAGGACGAACTGAAAATTATCGGCGAACTTGCAACAAAATATGATATAGTTATCATGGAGGACCTGGCTTATTTCGGCATGGACTTCCGAAAAGATTATTCAAAGCCCGGCGAAGCGCCTTACCAGCCCTCTGTGGCGAATTATACGGAAAACTACATTTTATTTATTTCCAGCTCGAAAGCCTTCAGCTATGCAGGTGAGAGAATAGGCATGATGGTAGTCTCCGATAATTTATACAGCACAAATTATCCGGACCTCAACGGGTTTTACCCCAGGGACGAATTTGGTTACGCGATGATTTTCGGGACATTATACCCGCTCAGTTCGGGAACATCGCACTCAGCGCAATACGGGCTTTTGGGAATTCTTAAAGCTGCTAACTCAGGCGAGTTCAACTTCGTGGACTATGTTAAGGATTATGGCGTTAAAGCCCACCAAATGAAGGAAATATTCCTAAAATACGGATTCGAGATTGTTTATGACATGGATATTGACAAGCCGATAGCAGATGGCTTTTACTTCACGTTCTCATATCCCGGTTTCGATGCCGAGGAGCTGCTGGACAAACTTGTTTATTATGGGATAAGCGCCATCTCACTATTGATTACCGGAAGTGAGCGCACCGAAGGGATCAGGGCTTGCACCTCGCTGGTCAAACATGAGCAAATGACTGACCTGGAAGCCAGGCTGAAGCAATTCAGCGAGGATTATCCATTGAATTCGTAAATTCACGGGCCTGGTTTTAGCGATGCTTTTAAATAGGGGCCTGCTGATAAAGCATAGTGTCAAGCCAAAAATGTTTTAGTCACACCATCTCTCGTTCTTTTTGCCTACAGCTTCCTTGAAAATTTCAATAATATAGGGCTATGCCGAAAATTTCGTGCCTCGCTCCTGACAAAAACAACTTCGGCTTTTGAGACACAATGCGCTTGACTTAAAACTAGTGAATCAATTTCTTAAAAACGACTTTGTTTTCCATTGAAATCCCTAAATAATAGATGGATTTTGGATAACGGGATATGTCGATGGTTAATTGGCTTCCCGGGGAATAATACCCTTCGCTCAACTTAACGCCAAATTGACTTATCAATTCATAATCAAACTTTTTATCTGAATTTATATAGAACAATCCTGATTTCGAAGGGTTTGGATATACACTCACCAATTTATCAGGGTTTTCCCCCACTCCAACCCCGCTTACATATACATCAAGAAAAACAGTATCGGTGCTGCACTGTTGTTTTTTGATGGCATAAGCGGACAAAAGCCCGTTACCGGAACCATGCCAGACAACCTGGTTATGCGACAAGAAAACACTGTCCTTGAAAGTTCCGTTCTCTACCTCCCAAAAATACTGCAAGCCCTCGTAATCATCAACAAAATAAACTTCGGCAGTAAATTCAGTTACCAGGCTCGGGCCAGATATCGAATTAAGCCCGGGCACTTCGATTACCTCCAGAACGAGCTTCCGTATGCTGTCCAAACCACACTTGCTTTGAAAGGATTCAGTATAAACACCACTTTCCCCATAATAATTATTTTCCCATAAAATGCTGTCGCCCTCACAAATGGAGATATTATCCCGAGGGGCAAACGTCTCGCATAAATCCAGCATCCAAGCATCTGTTTTCCCTATCGACTCATCAATGTCAAAGTCGAACGAATCAGTATTGTTCGAGCTCAGATAGTTTGCGTTTTCAGAATATACGATCTTGGTACAACTTTCAACACCGCTACCACCGAAGGTTTTTTGCCAGTTTATCACCCCATCCTTATATATTTTAAGCATCCATACATCACCCCTGCCCTTATTTTCGGTTATGTTCCCGTCAAAAGAATAGGTTGTCCCGCCAATTAAGTATCCATCGTCGGTTAGCAGCATGTCTTTGGGCACATCATTCTTAGAACCGCCAAAGGATCTCTGCCAAAGCAGGTCGGAGTTCTTATCGACTTCCAATACCCAGAAATCATTTAATCCGAAACTCTTGGTAATATCACCGTCGTCGGATCGTGAAATAGCAGTTAGTATCACATTGCCGTTATGCGATTTTCTTATGCATTTCCCTTCATCGCTATCTGAGCCACCATAAGTTTTTTCCCATAATAAATAACCTTGATTATCGGTCTTCACCAACCATACATCCTTATTGCCATGATTAAAACTTATATCGCCATCTACTGATTTTGTCCCACCAAGCATGAAGATGCTATCATACTCATCAATAAAAAAGTTGTCAAAATATTCATTTTCAGAGCCCCCATAGGTCTTTTCCCAGATAATGTCGCCATCAGGGGCCAATTCCAACAGCCAAAAATCTGTCATGCCCTTGTTTTCCGAAACATCACCATCACCGGATGTGGTACTTGCACCAATTAAAAAGTTACCGTTTTGCTTTAGTTTTATGTCAATGCCGAAATCAATGCCGCTGCCACCATAATTTCTCTGCCACAATAATTTCCCGGCAAGGCTAAAGCGAGTTAGCCATACATCAAAAAGACCATGGTTATTGCTGAAGTCGCCTTGCGAGCTCGAACTTGAACCAATAACATAAAATCCTCCATCATTGTCCGTTATAATTTGCGAAGGCCTTTCAACTGCCTCCCCGCCGAAAGTTTTCTGCCAATCAATCTGACCGTCGGCAAGCACTTTAATAAGCAAATAATCCATCGACATACTATCGGTCTCGGTATCGGCAAGAAGTATATAGCCACCACCGCTCAGAGGCAATATCGAATAAGTAAAGTTATGGTCGATATTGCCCAATGTTTGCTGTGAGCTAATATCTATGTCCTGAGATTTGGCCATCACAAAAGAAAGGAGTAAAAATGACATTATTGTTATCGAACGAATCTTCATCGATTTCATATTTGCTATAAAATTAGACAAAAATCTGCTTTGCTTGGTTGTTTCGCTGGTTTTTGTGATTTCATTAACGAGAAACAAGTCCGTGTCGCAAAAAAATATACCGAGAGCTCCGGAGCTGCCCGCCATTTCATTCTCGCATGCGATGGGCGAAACATAAAGGAGCAAATAGAAATAACTCCATAAAGCCTTGTTTTTCAGGATATTTACAAATCCAATCCTCTGTACAAACCTTCAAACAACAACAAAACCCCGGCTACAAAAGCAGCTCGGGGTTTGCTAAGAACAACCGGAAAGGGTGTTATCTTATTTTAATAAATTTCCTAACGGATTTTATCCCGTCGGACGGAATAATATTAACAAAGTAAAATCCTTGTTTAAGTGTTGATGTCTGCAGATTGATTTTCGTTTCACCCTGATTTATATTAAGTTCCTTTGAGGAAAGTATCTGGCCAAACTGATTCATAATCTCAAGTTTTATTGTTGAACCTTCTTTAAGGCTGATATTTAAGGATGCGTTATCAGAAACCGGGTTAGGACTGATTTCGCCTAAATCCTCGATAATATCAGACTGTTGGCCAACGCCCAGTACTGCCTCTCCGTTGGCAACCACAATAGTGATATCTACCTGTGGGGAATCGGGGCTTAAGGTTACCAGGGCAGGCGTAGTCCTAATTCCGACAATCTCGGTATAAACGATATAAGTGCCATATTGCAGTTCAGGGAACTGGAAGCTGCCATTTTCATCAGTGCGCAAATAAGTAATCGGATTCTTGTTCTCATCCATAAGGAGGATTTCGACATCGCTCATGAGGCCACGGCTCTCATCGGAATTTACCAAACCATTTATAATTCCGCTGCCCGAGTTCATGACATTGCTGTCAGCCAGCATATAAATATCATAGGCAAAACCCATCGGCATCGGGAAAACAGGCCAAGCATCTTCCCAGTTAAGGGCGCTAAGGTGATAAGTAGGCAGATAATCGCCAAAATATGCTGATGCATCCGTAAGTTCCGACTGCACGAAATATATACAATTCTCCAATCCCACACCATCAAATTCATAATAACCGTTGGCATCAATTTGCGTTGTTGCCACATTTACAAGGTTGTCGCCAAGGGTATCGAAAGTCATCAGATAAACATCGGCAAAATCGGCCATCAGGCTATCTTCAAGATAAACATTGCCAAAAACGGCAAAACTAAAGCTTTCGCCAACCCATACCATTTCGGCATAATCCGCAAAGCATGATGAATCGGCTGTTTGGGCTGTCAAGTTAACAAGATACATCCCAGCCTCGGCAAATACGTGAGTAAGGCTCTGCCCTGTACCATATTCCCCATCGCCAAAATCCCATGAGTAAGTAGTTGTACTGTCGCCACTCATAAGGTATCCGTTAAAATCAACGCTCAAATCCGTTGTTTCATACTCAAACCATGAATAGCAATCGTTATTGCCATCGTCTGACACATAAACAGTTTCGCAATAAGAGCTCTCGCACGAATCGGACGAAATACTCAAGCAAACCTGATATTCGCCACCGGCGGCATATTCATGAATCGGGTTTTGTTCATTGCTTGTGGTCCCGTCGCCGAAATCCCATTCCCATCCGCTTGGGTTTCCCCAGGAATAATCCATGAACTGAAGTGTTAGGCCATCTCCACAGCCCATCATACAGGTATCATCACCTAAAGGGTAATAGTAAAACCATGCCTCGCAGTTAAAATCCCAGTTTTCAACATAAACATCCGAACAATAAGTGCTTTCGCATGTGTCCCCACTGATGCTGTCGATGGTCGTTATTGTCAGGCAAGCTTCATATTCGCCTTCGTCGGTATAGGTATGGACAGGGTTTTGTTCAGTACTACCAGTTCCGTCACCGAACTCCCAATCCCATGAGGATGGCTCACCCCCCATCATTCCCATGCTCATATCAACAAAATTAATTGTCATGAAATCGGTTGAATCCTGATAATAGAAATACATTGCCATGCAGTCGCCGCCGCCGCCGCTCGGGTCAGAACAAAGCTCGAAGTCAAACTCAAGCTCGTTGGAATTCTCCGAGAACTCCTCCGACTCACTAACAAAAGAACCGTCACAACTATAAGTTTCGACATAAACCGTTCCTGTCTCGCCATCCGGGACTTCTATGTTATCTTCATAAAAACCGTCGGCATCGGTAAAAACAGTATTGAAATAGTAGAAATCCATTGACATGGAATCGCCGGGAATACTGATGTTGACCATCTGTTGCACCAATGGCTCACCACTGTCCTCATCTGTTACATAACCGCTAATGTTGAGATTGTAATCCTGACCAATAACAGCCAAGCTCATAAATCCCAGTAAAAGACTAAAAATAAATTTTTTCATGATTTAGAAATTTAATTAAACATTGATTTATCTGCCCTTATTCGTGACGTTCTTATTAGTTAGACAAGAAAAATATTAATGGTTGCCTGAAATAAAAAATTATTCAAGAAAAATATTTGTGAATTTTAACATACTGATACTTATGCTATTATAGGATTTAAAAATAAATATTATATGAAATATACATAAGGGGACAGGACAAAATAATCTTATAAGTTGATTTACGCCGTTCAGCACATTATATTTTCTTTGGGGAGAAACATGCTTATCTGCCATGAATAAATTTACCTCTTGCCAAAACCTTGGCCTCGTCCGACAAAACACGATAGAGCATCAAGCCCCGATCGGCTTTGCTGATATTCAACTTAACCGATGTCTGCCCGCTTTCTATATTCATTTTATAGGTTTCAAAATTCCTGCCCAATGCATCTATAAGCTCGATTTGTATATTTTGTCTTTTCGACGAAATTATACTGATATTTATATAATCGTCTGCCGGCACGGGATAAACCTTGTTGATACTTAAACTCTTTTCTGCCAGGTTTTCCTGTACCCCAACGTAGGCATCGCAGTTGATCTCCAATAAATTGCCATCGGAAAACAATTGGTTATCATCTATTTGCACAAAGCCAACGCTCGACGATTTCCCACTTACCTCTGCCTGTAGGCTATATAAGCCATTAGGCAGCGAACTAAACTCGAATTCCTGCAAGTTGTTTGTTTTGCTAAATGCGACATAATCATCTTCGAGGTAAAGCTTAACGATCCGTCCCGACAAATTAAGATTCCCGTCACAGCTCAGGCCACTAAGCAGCTTGCCGCTAATGCCACCAATACCTGCATCCATATCAAAAAGTTCTTTCAAGTTAACATCAACAGCAAACTGATCGTTGTTTTCCAACACGAAAGTAGTAGCATATCTCCAATCGGTTTGATGCTGATAATAGGAGGGCGCATAGTTTTGATAATCTACCGATTGCGGCGTCAGATCAAGGCGCAACAAGTACTCTCCGACCGGTTTTCGGACAAACCAATAATATCCGAACTTCCAAAAATCCCTTTTGTCCATGTATCGCCACTGATTGGATATCCTGCGGTACAGATATGCAGTGGCCATATTCGAGCTGTCATCTTCTTCTATATTAATTGGAAATCCATCGATAAAAGCATGTCCCCCGAAATTGAAATAATCAGGTGTCGAAATCTCCTTGCAGATAAAACCGGAACAATCGCCGCCAAGGGGATTGGCCGAACTAAACAAACAAACCTGGTAAGTGCCGCTGGAATCGAATACGTGCACCGGGTTTTGATCCTCGGAGAAACTGCCGTCGCCGAAATCCCAATACCAGTTTTCGGTTTCATCCGACGACTCATCGGTAAACACATAAGTATATGGAGTATTATTAAGTGTGTCAAGCGAGTATGTAAAATCAGCAAAGCATGTAGTTGAATCGCTTATCTCTATTTCCATACAATACATATCGGAACAAGTCATCATTTGACTTGAGACAAACAGGCAAACTTCATAAATCCCATTTTGGGGGAAAACATGTGAGGGATCTTGCTCCTCGGAGGTATCGCCGTCGCCAAAATCCCAAAACCAGTAATCTATATTGCCCATCGACAAATCGGTAAACTGTATTTCGTTAGCATTTACCGGGTTCCCCGAATAAGTGAAGCCTGCCTGGCAACCTAAACTATCCCCCAGATATACGATATCCTTATGCTCTGACCAACAGCCCGTTACAGTATCCTCGATTATCAATCCCACCTCGTAATACCCAAACTCACTATAAGTATGCACAGGATTATCGTCATTGGATGTCTCACCGTCGCCAAAATCCCATAAAGCACCGCTGTGGCTCCCCATGGAAGCATCGAGAAAGTGGACTTTCATTTCATCCTGACCATCGTAATAATAGGTAAAAAAGGCCTGGCATTCCTGATTATAATAACAAATGCTAAAATCGGCATTATTAAATTCCTGGGGCGGGTCGAATTCCACAAAAACAAATTCATCGGCGCAATTCAGGACGCCAACCCTTGCGTGGTCAAACTCTTCAGCCTCAACATAAACCGAATCATAGTAAAAGCCGTTGTTATCGGTCATCGTCATAATTTGCATATCATCGGACGACTCTATAAACACAGGGTAGTTTGCAATAGGCAGCATACTATCTTCCGAGACAACCTGTCCCTGAAAATAAAACCAGGATTGCGAGCCCATAGTTGCCTGTATAAGCAAAAACAAAACCGCCGTTAAAATATTAGGTATCAATTTTTTCATTACTAAAGTCTAAAAATCATAATAAATACCGAATCTAAAGCCCATGGTATAAGGTTTAATCATAGGATTTGAATTCTCATTCTTATAAATAGAGTTTAAATATTTACTAAACTCCGGCTGCAACGAGAGCGTCAACGAATTAACGATATTATAATTGAAGCGCAGGCCAAGTTGCCATTGCAGGTTCATGTCGGTCCTTGTGGGAGTTGCGTCCTCTATTTGCAACAGTGTTGATTCAGGAAGGTCGAACTCCGCAACGGGGATCTTGCTCTTTATCAGCTTGGAGAACACTATCCCGCTCTCAATTGACAAGCTCAGATTGTTTTTGTCCCATACTTTATATCCCAGTTTAACAGGTAGGTTTATATAATCGTAATAAAACAATGGCGATGTAGTGTTTACGTGCACCAGGCTGTCGTAAACAGTGGTTTTAGTGGTATTATAAATAATCTCCTCAGGGTTTTGAGGGTTAATCTCGAAGGACTCGACCTTATTATAAAAGCCTATGCTGTCATTGGTCCTATAGGTATAATTATAAACCCCTCTTTCTTTGGTTTTTTGATATCCGATACCGCTTTGAACATAAAAATCATTGAACACAAAACCAAAATCAGCATTAACCGAAAAGGTAAACTGATCACGGGTATTGGGATAGTACATCATAGCCGCTTTGGATGACAAACCGGAAAACAGATGAAGTTTTTTTCTTTGCTTCAAGTATTCGCTAACATCAATTGGTTTATCTATCGGCTCAAGCTTAAGCTTTGAGATATCGAATATGCTCCTTGAGCTTAATTTAAGGATATCAGGTTCTGCTTGCATGGCATGTTCGCCGGATAGGGTAAAGGATTCAACATATCCGGCATCCTCATTCTCAAATACAGCCTCATCGGTAGGCTTTTTAACTGTCTCAAAAATGGGATCCTTACCCAATGTTCTTGTTACAGCATCAGTTTCAACACTAACAGTAGTGTTTTTATTAGCACCTCCAGTTACACCGACTTCCGGGCCATCATTTAGGGCATTTTGTTCTTCATTTTGATTATTTATTGCATTTGCCTGATCATCAATTGCCTTACTTACAGCAACTTCTTCCCTGTCGATGGTTTTGTTGTTAATCCCTGATGAAAACGGGCTTGACATTAAATACCAGATAGCAGAACCTAAAACCAACAACAGCAACAATACTACGGCATAGCGGTAATAAACTTTAAACTCAGACTTGTTGGCAGCCTCGGCAAAAACGCCTTTGTTCACTTCTTCCCAGATGCTGTCGGGCAGTTCAGGTTTGAAACCTGCGGCTGCCTCCTCAAAAACCTCATCAATATTTTTATACTCTTTCATAATATTATATTATGTTGTGCAATGCACCGTATTTCTCCGTTAACAAACCCTTCAACATCCTCCTTGCCTTCATGAGCTGCGATTTGGACGTATTGTCGGATATTCCCAGATCATCCGCGATTTCCTTATGTGTCAAGCCATCAAGAACATACATATTAAAAACCATTCTATATCCATCGGGTAATTTTTGAACCAATTTTAAAATCTCCTCATGCGAGACGGTCTTCTCGACAAATATGTTTTCCGCACTATTCTTTGCGTCCATCGTATCGTGCTTCCTGTCGTCATATTCAACATTAAACGAATATTTAAGATTGGCTTTGTAATAGTTCAAGGCCGTATTCACCATTATTCTCCGCAACCAGCCCTCAAAAGAGCCTGTACCTTTAAAATCCTTGATTTTTTTAAAAACTTTAATAAAACCTTCCTGTAAGATATCCTTTGCATCATCCATGTTTTTACTATATCGAAAACACACGGCAAGCATAGGCGAGGCGTACAAATCATACAACTCCTTAAACTCCTTTTGCCTACCGGCCTTACACCCATCTATTATCCGGTTGATTGGAATCATAAAGACCTTTCTTGTTTATTTTGACAGCAGTTAATAGGCGTGGTTGCCTGAACAAGGATATTTCTGGATTTATTGATAAAAAAATTAGTATTTTTGTACAAGTTGGAAATATTTTATTCTTAATTGATTTTCTTGGTAAAAATACATAAATATCGATATGGCTGAGTTCCCTAAAATAAGCGATGGTTTAAAAAGTTTGTTTGATAATTTGAGACGTCCGTCGATATTGATTTACAGAGGTGTAATAATTGAGTACCGCGAACATATCATCAACTTTCTGGACTTAGGGCCAAGGAGTTTAAAAGGAATTCCTTTTTCCAATATCTTCAGCAACAATATCGAAAGCGGGATCAATGACGAACAGTTCAAAACCCTGCTTGAAGGAGAAACAAAACCGACGGGAACAACATCAGTGTTACTGGATTATACGAATGTTTCAGGCGAGCAATCGAACATTACTGCCGAGTTGGTCAATTTCATAGAGGGCGGGAAGCAATTTTTGCTTTTCCTTTTCTTTAAAGGAAATGATATAGACAAGCTAACCATTGAAAATGAAGAGCTTAAGAGGCAGAATATACTTAAAACGGCATTTGTTGCCAATATGTCGCATGAAATCAGGACGCCCTTAAACTCGATTATCGGTTTCTCGGAACTTCTTCTTGAAGACGATAACACAGAAGAAGATGATATACTTTATCGCAGAATGATAAGCTCCTCAGGCAAATCGCTTATGCAGTTGATCGAGGACATTATTGACATATCGAAAATAGAATCCGGGCAATTAAAAATAACGAAGGCAAGCTTCGAGCTTAACACATTTATGGACGAAGTGCTGTTGGGCTTCAAGCAAGAAAAGCAAGCAAGGGAATTGTTCAACATAAACATAGAGCTATCCAAAGCATCCCCTGATAGGGACCTATACATACACACAGACCAGGTAAGGTTGCGGCAGGTATTGAACAACCTACTTACCAACTCCATGAAGTTTACCGATACCGGTTATATAAAATTCGGATATCGTTTCGGCGGCAACGAGGAGCTGCAGTTCTTCGTCCAGGATAGTGGGACCGGCATAGAAACAAAGGCTAGCAAGCTTATCTTCGATAGGTTCTCGCAGGATAAAACTACACTTCAAAGAAACGAAAAAGGCAGCGGGCTAGGGTTGGCAATAAGTAAATCGATAATTAACTTGCTGAACGGCGAAATCTGGCTCGACACACATTCGGGTTATGGCACTACTTTTTATTTCACTATTCCCATTGATGACGAACGCAAATCCGGGGAGGGCCATAGATATTTCAACAAGATTGAGATACCGGATTATAAAAACCTAAAAATCCTCATAGTTGACGATGTTGACCAGAACGTCTTTTTCTTTAAATCGATGTTTAAACCAACTAATGCTCAGGTAGTTATCGCAAGCACAGGGGAAGATGCAATTTCTGAGTGCAGCAAGGACGACAGTATCTCACTGGTTTTAATGGATATAATGATGCCAAGCCTTGACGGCTACGAAACTACGAGAAGGTTAAAAGAGCTAAAGCCTGGGCTCCCGATAGTAATGCAGACGGCTTTTTTCTCGAGAAGTGCCGCTGAGAAGAGTTTTGAGGCGGGAGCCGACGAATTTATTGCCAAGCCGATAAACATACAAGAGCTTTTCAAGCTAATAAACAAACATGTCAAATTATAGAACTTGGTAAATGAAGCCTTAAAAATACTAATTAAATACTGGGGGTATTCATCTTTTCGCCCCATGCAGGAAGATATAATATCATCCATCCTAAAAGGCAAGGATACGCTTGCGCTACTTCCGACCGGAGGGGGCAAATCAATATCTTTCCAGGTTCCGGCATTAATTAAAGATGGCATTTGCATAGTTGTCAGCCCACTTATAGCCCTTATGAAAGACCAGGTACAGAACTTACGGCGCCGGGGAATCAAAGCAGGGGCCATATATTCGGGCATGAGCCGCGACGAGATAGAGTCGGTTTATAATAATTGTGTGCACGAAAAATTCAAATTTTTGTATATTTCGCCGGAAAGGCTTGAATCAGAGCCGTTTCGACACTTAATCAGCATACTGAAGGTAAATATCCTAAGCATAGACGAAGCCCACTGCATCTCTCAATGGGGCTACGATTTCAGGCCGCCATATCTTAGGATTGCCGAAATAAGAAGCCTTATCCCCGAGGTTCCGGTACTGGCCCTTACTGCCACTGCGACACCTGAGGTCGTCGAGGATATCATGGACAAGCTGAAGTTCAAAGGCCCGCATGTCTTAAAGGCAGGATTTCTTCGCAAGAATATTTCGTACAGTATTTATAAAGAAGCAGACAAGACTTATAAATTGCTGGAAGTGTTGAAAAAAACCAAAGGCAGCAGCATTGTTTATGTCAGAAGCCGCAGAAAATGCAGGGAATTATCAGAGATCATCAATAAAAACAACATCAGCTCAACCTTTTATCATGCGGGATTAAACGCAAGGGAAAGGACGAAGCGGCAGGAAGAATGGACATTAAACCACCTGTCGAATATTGTTGCCACCAATGCTTTCGGAATGGGAATCGACAAAGCCGACGTCAGGCTAGTAGTCCATTACGACCTGCCGGACAGCATAGAATCATATTTTCAGGAAGCGGGGAGGGCCGGAAGGGACGGAAAAACAGCAGGCGGCCTGGTCCTGTTCAACAATGAGGACATCCACAATTCGATAAATAGGCTAAAGAGCTCATTCCCGGAGATCTCCTATATCAAAAAAGTTTATAACGCCCTGGGGAATTATTTTCAGATCCCCGAAGGTAGCGGGAAGGATATAGGTTTTGATTTTAACATAGCCGAATTCTGCAAGAACTACAACATCAAAATAATAGAGACATATTCGGCGATAAAAATACTTGAGCGCGAGGGTTTTATATATTATATCGAATCCTCGGGACAATACTCGAGAATTATGATCGTGCTAAACAAAAGTGATTTATATAGATTTCAGGTTGAGAACAAGGGCTCCGACAGGATAATAAAGGAGATGCTCCGCTCCTATTCGGGAGTTTTTACCGAATTCGTAAATATCAACGAGAACTTAATTGCCAGGCGCACCGAAATGAGCAGGGAGCAAGTAGTGAAAAAGCTTTCATATCTGCATAACTTAAAAGTCCTTAAATACATACCTGTCAAATATTCGCCTCAAATAGTTCTAACGAGCGAGAGGCTTGGCTTGAAAAATATCGAGTTCGAGCAGGACAACTACAAAAACCTTAAAACCTCGGCTGAAAAAAGGCTGCAGTCGTTATTGAACTTCCTCTCGAACTCATTACAATGCAGGAGTCAGCAATTATTGGCATACTTCGGGGAAGAAAAATCGCAGCGCTGCGGGCTTTGCGATGTTTGCCGCGGCAAATCGAGGTCTAAGCTTAACGATATCGAGTTCGAAACCATAAGCAAATTCCTCGAGCAAGAATTAACCCAAACCGACATGCATTTATATGAGCTAATAGCCCGATGCACCAAGTTTGACGAAGATCAGCTTATAGCCACTATACAGTGGCTCCTTGACAACGGCAAGATTATAAGGGCAATCGACGAAAAGCTCCATTGGAACAATCAACTTGACATAGGGTTCTAAAAAAAAGAGATTGATTTTTTAGTAAGTTTGCAAAAAAGAGATCTCATGAAAAAAATATTGATCATAATATTTGTGTTAAGCAACTTTAGCATAATTGCCCAAACAAGCCGACAATATGTGGGCATTTCAGTCGGGCCGTCTTTTCCTCTCGGCGATTTTTCCAAATCGGACTTATCTGACAGCACATCCGGCTTTGCAAAAACAGGGATTAACCTAAAGGTAATATACTCATATAAGTTATCCCACAATTTTGGTCTGCAGTTGCATTTCGTTTTCAATGCGAACAATATCGACAACGAGGCATTGAAAAATGAAGCAGCTGCCAGCAAGAGTGATTATTCGTTCAGCGTAGAGAGCAACCGTCCGTGGAATTCCGGGGGAATATATTTATCACCCTTTTTGAGACTACCCATCTCTGAAAGATTTACATGGGAAATAAAGGGAAACATCGGCCTTTCCTCGGCCCATTCACCACAATTTATTGTCAGGGGGACAAATACCGAAAGCTCTGAAAAAACCGAATATTTCAGGGAAGTTGCAAAAGCCTTTGGTTTGGGTTTCGGTACTGGGACCAGCTTTATGTACAAGCTCAACAAATATGTCCTCACCCTTGACCTCGACTATTATTATTCCAACATACATTTTAAAGAAATAACCGGCTGGGGATGGACTTCGGAAGACAACCCCAGCGGTACTCCTTATAATTATGCTGCTGACCGAAAAATAAGCAGTGCTGCCATAAGTATCGGACTAGCATATTTTTTATGACACACCCATCGCCTGCTTTTTATGAAACTGCATTTATCCTACTATAAGAGCGATGACGTAGTTGGCCTGGCCAAGGATTTGATCGGGAAAGAGCTATTCACCAATATCAATGGCATTATTACTTCCGGAATAATATCGGAGACGGAAGCCTATGCAGGCGCAACCGACAAAGCATCACATGCCTACGGTGGTCGCAGGACAAAAAGAACGGAGACAATGTATAAGCCCGGGGGCAGGACTTATGTTTACTTATGTTACGGAATACATTATTTGCTCAACATAGTTACAGCCGGAAAAGACCAAGCCGATGCCGTTTTGATAAGGGGTATTATTCCAAGAACGGGAATTGAGGCAATGTATGCGCGAAGCAAAAAGCATAAACTGAAAGGTCTTTCGGACGGCCCTGCCAAAGTTTGTAAAGTTTTGGGCGTAAACATAAGTCACAACGACCTGATGTTGGATTCGAATCGTGTTTGGATCGAGGACAATAATTTTGATGCTGCGGAATACACTATAAGCATAAGCAGGCGTATCGGGATAGATTACGCTGGTGAGGATGCTAAGCTGCCATACAGGTTTCTACTTAGGGTCTGCTGAAACCGCCTAACAACGTGAGGTATATATTGTTACACGATTTTTGTTAATTAGGGATGCGAAATATTTTCAAGTATTTTGTCATTTTTTATGAATTAATCAGCTTAGGGCTAAGGGATAAAAAAACCCCGACGGTAAACCGTCGGGGCTTTTTTTAGTGTAAGGCATTTATTTTATGATTTTCGATAAATCAGCACCCGCCTTAAACTTAACAACTTTCTTTGCCGGGATACTGATTTCTTTTCCGGTCTGAGGATTGCGGCCAATACGCGCTGCCCTTGTTGAAACCGAAAAAGAACCAAATCCTACCAATGCTACTCTATCGCCACCTTTAAGTGCACTTGAAGTTGCATCTACAAAAGCATCTAGTGCTTTTTTTGCGTCTGCCTTGCTCAAATTGGCACCGGCAGCCATAGCGTCTATTAATTCAGCTTTGTTCATTGTAATAAAAAATTTAATTAGTAATAAGTGTTTAACTCCAACAAATATAGTCCTTTAATTAAGAAATGCAAGTTAGCACCATCTAAAAGCCATAATATTGTTGATAAGTGCGCCCATTTGTTGATAACAATCGTTTTTTTTAGGTACAATTCTTATAAAATTACCATCAATAAAGGGATTCAGGGGGCTAAACAAGAGCGGCTTTATAGTTGCCGCCAAGGCGTATTCCCCTTAAAAAATCAGCTGTGGCCATGCGCTTTTTACCTGTCAGCTGAAGTTCTTCCACTTTTAGACAACCATTGTTGCAAGCTATTCTCAAAGTATCCTTATCATAAATCATGGAGCCCGGAATCAGTTTTTCATCACAGGCTTCTTTGGTTGTTTTGAACACTTTAATGTTTAGGGTGCTTCCTTTATCATTTTCCAATACCGTAAATGCTGCTGGGTACGGGCTTAGGCCCCTGATAAAATTAAATACGTTTTCACGTGTATCATCCCAGTTAATGCGGCAATCGTTTTTAAATATTTTGGGGGCGGGCTTTAATTTCCCGATATGGCTTATTTTATGATCCTGTGCAATTGTTGTGATCGTATCTTCCATTATCCCATTTACGGTCTCCAAAACTAATTCGCCGCCTATTTCCATCATCCTATCATGCAGGCTGCCTGCGTTGTCATCTTCGCGGATATCAATTTCAATTTGTTTGATAATCCTTCCCGTATCTATATCCTTATCCAGCAAAAAGGTTGTCAAGCCTGTTTTTGTCTCTCCATTTATAATAGCATGGTTTATTGGTGCCGCACCCCTATATTGTGGCAACAGGGAGGCATGAAGATTGAAGGTTCCTTTCGGTGGCATGTCCCAAACTATCCGGGGCAACATCCTAAAAGCCACAACAATCTGAAGGTCGGCGCCCAAGGACTTCAATTCCGAAACAAAGGCAGTGTCTTTCAAGTTAACAGGCTGCATAATGTTCAGCTTGTTTTCAATCGCATATTGCTTAACCGCTGATACGCGCGTTTTCTTTCCACGCCCTGCCGGTTTGTCGGGTGAAGTTATTACACCAACAATATTAAAATTGTTCAGCACGAGTTTTCTGAGGCTTGCGACCGCAAAGTCGGGCGTGCCCATAAACACTATTCTAAATCCACTTTTAGTCATGCCCATCACTAAAGTTTATCATTAACATTTGCAAAAATAAAAAAAACCCGTCTTGCCTGAGGCGAGACGGGTCTCAATTATTTCAATTTCATTTTATTTCATCAAGCCTTTTGAACGGGCTATGTATTTGTCAATGTCGCGGGCTTCGTTCGATAGGGGGAATTCGGTTTTTATTTCGCTATAAACCTCAACGGCATCTGAATATTTCTTGTCGATTTCGTAAACATTGCCTGCCTTAAAAAGAAACAGCGGGGTTGTAAAATCATTTTTGTCGCGATGGGCAGCCTCCAGATAATAAGAAATAGCAGATGAAATATCCCCTTTTTCCATATATGCGTCACCTATTGCACCGGATGCCATGGAGGCGACAATATGGTCGTTGCTCTCAAAATTCTCGAGATAATCGATAGCTAAATCAAACTGGCCTTTTTTAAGATATGACAATCCGGCATAGTAGTTAGCAAGATTCCCTGCTTTTGTCAAGCTGTAATCTTCCGCTATTTGCACAAACCCTATGCTATTCCCATCGCCGTTCAGTGCTTTGTCGAGCGAATCGGCCTCAAAAAATTGTTGAGCCGGATACATTTGTTCTTGTGCCTCGGCATTTTGTGGTTCCAGGTAATATTTCTGGAACCCAAAATAAGCAAGGATAACAACAACAATAATCCCAACTACGATGCTAATCGTATTTTGGTTTTCAACAATAAAGCTCTCCGTTTTGCTAAGGGATTCCTCAATTGTCTCTAGCCTTTGATCAACTTTAATATCTTCCTGTTTTTTCTTAACCATTATACTGCAATTTTGAGCATGCAAAAATATATTTTTATTGTCAAATAAAAAAGGCTGTGCGATATTTTTTACTTTTGTAAAATACAAAAGAGATAATAATTTCTTATTTTATATTCATTTGGTTGTCAATTAGATATTTATGAGGCTTTTTATACGGATTGGTTTATTTGTTTTTATTTGCTTTATGGGCATTAAAGTATATGCCGGATGGGTTATCTCGGAAGTCAGCGAAGATAATTATGGAAATAAGCAGCATCAAACAACATTTATTCAAAACAGCCTAATTCGTTTTGAAACAGAATCATCGGTAGCAATAATTAATTTGAAGACTGCCGAGATCACACTGGTTTTCGGCTACAATAAGCTTTATTGGCAAGGTACCATCGGCGAATTTAAAAAAAGCACTGTTGAGGTTTTCGAGCAAAAACTAAAAAACATAGTTGCTACGGCTGACCCCGAACAGAAAGAAATTGCCCGTGACCTGATAGCAAAAATCAAAAAGGATTATGAGGGGGGGAACACTGATACAACAACTAACTCATTTAAGATCAATATTATCTACAAAGAAAAAGAAGAATATATAGCCGGCTTTAAATCAAAAAAGTATGAGATATCGACTTCAGACTCATTGTTGGAAACAATATGGATCACGGATAGCATAAACCCATATAAAGATATTGATATAGAAAGCATGATTTCATTTACCAATCAAATGAATCCCTCCCAGGCAAAAAACTCAATTGAGGGATCAACCGAATACTTAAATCTCATCAAAAACGGTTTAGCCATGAAATCGAGCAAAAAAAGCCCTTATGGGGGAACCACCACCACTGTTGTCACCAGGGTTATTGAAACAAGGATAAACCCTGATATTTTCTTGCCCCCGGCAACATACCGGAAAGCCGGGCTGATGGAAATCATGCTCTTCAGCATGCGACCGGATAATTCACAAATCAACAAGCTCAAAGAAGACTTCAACAAGGCAAAGTCAAATCCGCTTTATGATTAACAAACTTAAAATCAGTTATTTTGGATAATATTGATAAGCAAAAATTATATGCGTTCCTTTCCGATTTGCTAACGGAGGAAAGGAAGTCCTTGTTCGACAAAGTAATAAAATACCGGACGAGGCATTTAACGGTTGTTTTGGAAAACATCTTCCAGCCCCACAATGCCAGTGCCGTTATGCGCTCGTGCGACCTTAACGGAATACAGGACATTCATGTTATTGAGAACAACAACGAATATACGGTAAACCCCGAGGTGGCCATGGGCTCCACTAAATGGTTGAATATTTATAGATATAACGAATCGGGAAACAATACCTTATCGGCCATTGACCATCTAAGATCTCAAGGCTATAAAATAATAGCGACCACCCCTCATAAAGAAAGTTTTACACCTTTTAACATGCCATTGGACAACAAATGCGCATTGCTTTTCGGGACAGAACTAAGCGGCTTAAGCGATTTGGCCATTGCAAATTCGGATGAGTTTTTAAGAATTCCGCAGTTTGGGTTCACCGAAAGCTATAATATTTCCGTTTCAGCAGCCTTAATATTGTTCACCCTCACAAACCGCCTTCATCAATCGGGAGCCCATTGGCGGCTTAATGCCGAGGAGCTTATAGACACAAAACTCGAGTGGGCAAGGCGCACTATTAAGCGGTCGGACTTAATAGAGGAGCAGTTTTTAAAGCAAAAATAAAAACCTCAAAATAATACTCTCGATATAGGCTTGAATATTAAGGAATTTTTAATATTTTTGAAGAAATATTAACACGTAAAAATTTCAAGATATGGGTAAAGGAGATAAGAAAACCAAGCGAGGCAAAATAACTATAGGATCATACGGCAAATTACGCAAGAAAAAAAAAGACCGCAAATATATCGCCCCGCCCGCAAAGAGTGTTGAAAAAGCAGAAAAGGCTGCGGCAAAAGAGATAGCTGAAGAAAAAAAAGCAACTAAAGCCGAGAAACCAAAGAAAACAACGACAAAAAAGAAAGTCGCAAAAACTGCTGAGACAAAGGCAACAGCAGCAAGCACCAAAGCGGTAACCGAAAAAAAGAAAGTTACGAAAACCGCCAAGAAGCCTGCGGCTAAAAAGGCAGCAAGCAAAAAGGAAGAGACCCCTGAAGACAAAAAGGAAGAAACTCCCAAGGACAAAAAGGAATAATTTTAAACAATAATCACTTTAGCGGGCTTTAGTCCGCTTTTTTTATGGCCATCCGGGACAAGGTGCATGATAGGGCTTATTGCAGCATAATTCCCGTCCTTATTTCAATGCATTTGCCAACTCACTAAAAATGTCGCCCCGATGTTCAAAATTCCGATACTGATCATAGCTGGCAGCCGCCGGCGACAGCAAGCAAACATCACCCTGGGCACTTCTTTCCCTTATTGTCCCAAAAGCATCTGTCAGGTTCGAGGCCTTAAACAATTTGCTTTTATCAAAATCCCGCTCCAGTAATAACTCATAAATAATATCCCCGGCCTTTCCCTGAAAAATGATGGTGTTTATGTCCGAAGCCGAGATGAAGTCGGCCAGGTTATTATAATCCAAACCTCTATGGTAACCGCCAAGTATAAGTATATCAACATCTTTTAAGGTTTTAACGGCTTCGATGGAAGATTGGGGCACAGTAGAAATACTGTCGTTATAAAACTTCACTCCCAAATGCTCCCCAACAAATTCCAAACGATGTGGCAGCCCTTTAAAATCGCTTAGGAATTCAAAGGCATCCTCAACAGCCAGCCCGAACTTATTTACGGCCAAAACTGCTGCCAACGCATTCAGGCGGTTGTGGACACCCAATATCTTCAACAAGTTCCCATTATAGGATAATTTTTCCCCTCTTGATTCAATTACTAGTCTGTCGTTGTCCAAATATGCTTGATTATCACTTTTCTCAATACCGAAGCACATATTCCCCGAGATCACTTCCAGGTCATTATTCAAGCAATCGGCACAAATAAGCGTATCAGAATTATCTTGAAATTTAAAGATGTTGTATTTTGCTTGTTTATAGGCTTCGAAGCTCGGGAAATAATCGAGATGCTCTGGGAAAATGTTTAGTAATACAGCAACTTTGGGCGAGGCGCTTATGTGCTCCAATTGATGAGCCGACAGCTCATAAACTATTATGGTTTCATTATCAATGTCATGCAAGCTATCAAAGGCCGGTTTTCCGATATTTCCTATCAAAACACTCTTAATATTATTTTTCCTGAGCAGAAAATGAATCAAGCTGGAGGTCGTGCTCTTTCCTTTTGTTCCGCTGACGCCGATAATTTGATCTCGGTAAAAGCCTATAAACAAAGATGTTTGCGAACTAAGCTCCACGCCCTGATCAATATCTATTCCCTTGAGGGAGACTCCCGGCGACTTAATTATAAAATCGAATTTATTAATTGCGGCAAGATAATTCCGACCAAGGAACAGCATGTTTTCGGGAAAAGTCCTCAACAGTTCGTCCTCAGCAACACCTTCGTCGAGGTCGGCAATACCGAAAACCAGTTCAGGGAGAATATTCTTTATAAGCTTAAAGCTTGACCTCCCTTCCCTGCCGAACCCGAGAACAATAACTTTTCTGCCTTTAAGTTTTTCCTTTAAGAAATTATTCATTTAGCGCCTTCTTTAAGATTTCCTCAAACTCGGGCGGAAGATTATTCTCCCGGTTAAACGCAGAAAGCAGGGAGGATAGCTTTGTAGCGTTCCCCAATTTTAACAAACGCGGGTTATTCAATAGCCTCAGCCCCGTAAAATTCCCATCCCCCGACTTCAAAATATTGTCAATCACGGATTTAACTTCATCAACAGTGCCAACGCACTCAAAAGGCTTAAACTTGGCATTCCCGCTCAGCTCCATTAAAACACTCTCTAATTCCGCATCGTCCAATAGGTTCTTCCCGAATATTGCCGTCAGCCTGTCAGTTGAGATAAATGGTGACAGTATTAAATATGTAAACAAACATTTGGGGCAGCCCGCACACCATTTATCTTCCTTGCTACCTACATTGCAACTTCTGAAACTCATAAAATGCCGTGAAAACCGTGAAAACAGTAAGCCTATCTGTATCTCGTTCAAAGGACGGAGGAAACTAAAATAGCTGATACTATTGTTAATATGTTTTTTCACATAAAAGTTAAAATCACGCTCGAATTCATACGATTTAGAATATTGGTGATTTATATCGGTTCCGGGTACTGTGCTCTCGTTTGCGCTGTTCTCGTTTGAGAGAGCAATATAGCCAACGCCTGTCAACAAGGAAAGCAAGACATTGGTAAACCCTAGCAATGCGGAAAAAGGAGTATGGCCGTTTAAAAAACCTTTGTCGTTGAGCTCAAGCAAGGTTTTATCCAGAAACCTATTGACGACCAACGAATCACCGATTTTAAGATCTGCATTTTCAATGGTTCTTATTCTTGCCGGGTTGGGGTTCAACATCATTGGGATCACATCAACAGACGCTCTTTTCAGTATCTCGAGGCTGACGACCGAATCTTTACCCCCACCAACAGGAACTATTACTTTTTCAAAATTCATTTCGGCTTTAACAGCTTCGGCTGCCTGTCCGCAACTTTCAATATCTACAAACCCGTCAATGGGAACATCTATGCAGTTTAAATAAAAGAACTCGCCCAAACCGTTGAAATACAGTTTTTTCCACCACCCGGCCTGCTCATCGTCAAGTTTGTGGGGCTTGACAATAATATTAGGCGGACAGGCTGTTTTCCAGTAACTTATCAATTCCACCATACCAATGTTGAATACGGCGGAATTCAACATTTTCGTACTTTCCAATTTAATCCCGTCAGGAAGCCTCAACTCCATCTTAGGTTTAAAGAAGTACTTGTCCGACATATTAAAAGAAAACTCGATTTTTAAAACGCCATCAATTAAATTAATTTTGTAACTTTGATATTCAAAGAAATCGAATTCCTGTCGGAGGTTCAAATATTTCTGATAGTTATTATTTCTTTTCAACTTATGGTACGTTTTTTGAGGAAATTTTCTGTAAAAATAATTTAAAAAATGAAAGAAATAGACAGATTGGTACAAATAAAAAGTAATAATTTAGAACCTAGACGCGGAAGGCTTTTGATTTCGGAGCCGTTTATGGGGGATTATTATTTTGGAAGATCTGTCGTATTGCTTGCCGAACATAATGAGGAAGGCTCGTTTGGGGTGGTACTAAACAAGATTATCCATGAACCGATAAACGCGGTTTTAAAAGGACTCCCACCATTTGACTCGAAGATTTATGTGGGAGGCCCCGTTGACACAAGCTCCACTTTTTACATCCACACTTTAGGCGACAAAATCGAAGGTTCAATGACTATTGGCAACGGTCTATATTGGGGTGGGGATATCGAGGTCGTAAAAGAGCTTATTATCCTTAACCAACTAAATACCAGTAATATCCGTTTTTTTATCGGTTATAGCGGATGGGGCGCCAACCAATTGAAGGAGGAATTAAAACGCAACTCATGGATAGTAAACCCCAATGTTGACAAATCCATATTGCAAATGCCCATTGAACAAATGTGGAAAAACCTTTTAAACAGTATGGGTCGCATATATAGTTTCTGGTCAAAATTCCCCCTTGACCCGACTATGAATTAAACATCCTGATTTTTATGCCCGTGTAAGGCAATTCAAAAAAACCACATTATACAAAGCTTGAGGAAATGTATTATTTATTGCAAAAAATCTTATCTTTGCTTTGAGTGAAATTGCAATTTAATTTTTTTAAGCATGAGCAACAACGAAAGTTATAAAATTCTGATAGTTGACGACAGACCCGAGAACCTATTAACTCTTGAAGGCATACTGGAAAGCCCTGAACTGACTATAATTACGGCAACTTCGGGCAATGAGGCCTTAGGCTTACTGCTGGAACACAGGTTTGCACTTGTTTTAATGGATGTTCAAATGCCCGGGATGGACGGCTTTGAAACAGCAGAGATAATGCGCAGCAACGAGCGCACCAAAAATATCCCGATAATATTCGTGACGGCTATCAGCAAGCAACGCCGCCATATTTTCAAAGGTTATGAAACAGGTGCCGTAGATTATTTATACAAGCCCCTGGACCTTGAAATACTACAGAGCAAAATCAAAGCCTTTGTCGAGTTTTTCAAGCATCGCCAGGCACTTGAGGAAACGACCGAAAAACTATCCAAGACAATCGATGAGTTAAAAAAAGCCAAGATCGAAGCCGAGGAGGCAACAAAGGCAAAAAGCAATTTCCTGGCCTCCATGAGCCACGAGATAAGGACTCCCTTGAACGGGATTATAGGAATGGCCGACCTGGGCCTGATGGACAGGGATCTGACCGAATTGCAATCGGAGCGTTTCGGCGACATTAAAAATTCGGGACAAACATTGCTCGAAATAATAAACGACATTCTTGACTTATCGAAAATAGAGGCCGACAAACTGGAACTTGAAGAAATAGAGTTAAGTTTGAGGACCCTGATCGAGAAAATATTCAACACCCTCTGCATAAGTGCTTATGAAAGCGGCAACGAACTGGTTTGCAATATCGACCCGGATATCCCGGACAATATTATCGGCGACCCGTTACGGCTTCGCCAAATACTTCTTAACCTATTGAACAATGCTATTAAATTCACGAAAAAAGGGTCTATAACCTTAAATATAACTAAACTAGACTTGATCGAGGAACAACTAAGGCTAAAATTCGAAGTGGCGGATTCCGGGATCGGCATACCTAAGGAGGTAGTCGAAACTTTGTTCGACTCATACAAACAGGCATCCTCCGACACTACCCGCAAACATGGCGGCACAGGGCTAGGGCTTAATATTTCTCAGAAGCTTGTCAATAAAATGGGCGGTAAAATAGAAATCGAAAGCGAGGAAAACAAAGGAAGCAGCTTCTTCTTTACCCTTAACCTAATAACCGGAAGCAATGACGAGGAGGACAATATACTTAAGCTGCCCAAGAAAGCAGAGGACTATAAAATACTTATTCTGGAGGATCATGAAGGAACCGCCGATTCCATTAAGAGGCAGCTAGACAACTGGGGGCTGGAAAACAGCTGGGTGAGCGATGTGGACCAAGCAATTCAAATACTTAAAAAACAAGATTTCGATTTGATCTTCGTGAATTTCGAGCTGGGGAGGATATCGGGCGACAAAACCATCGACAAACTAACTAAAGAATTCCCCGACAAGAAATTCAATATCATCTTTTTAACCCCCCTCAAGTCGAAGATAGAGGTCGAGAAACTCAAGAAAACCAAGATGTACACTTTCATGACGAAGCCGGTCATGAAGCACAAGCTCAAGGAAAAACTGGAATTGGCCTTGGGCGGTAGCAGCTTGCGGAAGAACAAACGTGAGGCCTCCGAAAATGAAAGAAGAAAGAAACCGTTAATCGATTATGAGGACATCAATGTGTTAATTGCCGAAGACCAGATTATAAACATGAAAATAATCACCCAACTGCTCAGCAGGAAAGGCATTAAATTCAAAGAGGCCTCAAACGGCTTGCTTGCAGTTAACGAATATAAAAACAAGGACAATAATTTCGACATGGTTTTAATGGACGTGCAGATGCCCGAAATGGACGGTATTGAAGCAACCAAGGAAATAAGGAAGTTCGAAACCCCCTTGGACAAGCATATTCCGATAATTGCAATGACGGCTCACGCCATGGTAGGCGACAAAGAGAAATTCATTGGTGCAGGAATGGACGATTATTTATCAAAACCTGTCAATCCCGAAGCCCTTTATTCAACCATTGAGAAATATCTAAAATAATTTCTAAATTCAGTAAATGGAAAAAAAATATCTTGATTATAATGAATCAAACTCATGGGAACGACTTAAGCACACTTTAAAATCGTGGAAATATATAGGGGTTGGGAAATCCTTGTTAATATGGTTTCTGTCCATTTCATTCATTCCTTTGGCTACCGTAGGCTACATCAACTACCTCAAAGCTTATCAAGGACTTACGATAGTTGCCGACAAATCCCTGAAGTCATCATCACAATTAAGGTTAAGATATTTAACAACCTATTTTGAAGAAGTAAGCGACCTGCTGGACATAACGGCAAACTCCGAATCCCAGAAATCATATTTCAAGAAGCTGCTAGAGCTATACAAAACATCGGGGCTTAGCGCAAAAGAATTCGTAAAGAGCAAAGTTTGGCAAGATTTCACCATCAAGGAAAGGAACGACTTTCAAAACACTCTGAAAAGAAAGGATTTTTATAATTTTTTGTTCGTTGGCTTAGAAGGGGATGTGATTTTCTCGGTCAAAAACGAAACTATACTGGGAGCCAACATCCTAGCAGACGAAACATACCAAAAAACCAAGCTATCAAGAACCACAGTAAGAGCAATTGAAAACAAAAAACCATATTTTACTGATTTAGAGGTTTTTGAACCAAGCTTAGGAATTATATCAGGTTTCTTTGTAAGCCCGATTACCGATGACAACAGTAAAATCACAGGTTTGATAATCGTTCAGATTACTGAAACCGAGATAAACAAAATGCTTCAGCTGGATGCCGGATATGGCGAAACCGGTCAGGCATATATTGTGGGCAAGGATTTATACCTGCGCTCCACCATGAAATACGGAACAGAAAAGGAAGTGCTTTCCACCCGGGTCGTCAACGCAAAGACCAAGCTATGGAAGGATTTCCTAATCCATGAAAACGATCCTGCCTATCTCATTGAACACGAGCTAAAAGATGAAGGTGGCACAAACTACGACACCGACGGCACGGGGAAGTTCGTCCTGGGAATATATAGGAACATCGATTATCTTGAGCAATTCGGGGTAAACTGGGCCCTCGTAGAAGAAATTGAGCACGACGAGGCCTTTGCCAATGCCAGGGAACTGTCGGACATCGTAAAGATTTCATTTATAATAACAATACTTATTGTTTTGTTGATCTCCGTCTTGGTTACCCGATGGTTTGTAAATCCCATTAAACAACTGTCGTCATGGGGGAAACAAGTAGCAATAGGCAAGCTGAACTCAGTTAGCATCAAGGCCCCCGACAATGAAATCGGCGATATGAGCTCCACTTTCAACAAATTGGTAAACTCATTAAAATCCTATGCCGAGGTCGCCAAGTCGATGGCCAAGGGCGATTTTAGCGAAAAAGTTGAGATCAGGAGCGACGAAGATGTTCTTGGAATCTCGATGAACCAGATGGTCGAGAGCTTTGTGTCAGTCGTAAATCAAGCAAATAAAATAGCAACCGGTGATTATAGCACCGAGATAAAGCCGCGCAGCGAGAATGATTCGCTTGGAAAGGCATTATTTAAAATGACTAATACGCTCAGGGAAAACGCCGCAGAGATCAAGAGGCAGGATTGGTTAAAATCAGGTTATAACCAGCTTGCCGACTCAATGAAAGGAGAAATGTCGATCAACGAGCTTTCCGACAAGATCCTCGAATTTTACTGCAAATATTTAAATGCCCATATAGGCTTGTTTTATATATCAAACAACGGCAGCTTGATTTATAGCAGTTCTTATGGCATCTCCAAAGACAATAAACTCGTCAAGAAAAAGATAAGGTCCGGCGATGGCATCATCGGACAAGTTTTTAAAAGCGGCAAGCCTATTATCATCGATGACACCTCCGAACCAACTTTGCCCAAAATTGATTACGGCTCAAATCAAAGAACACCATTATCATATTTGAATTTCCCGTTAACTCATGAAAACGAGACTGTTGCAGTAATATCCATAGGCATGGCCGAGAAAGCCAACGAGATGCATATCGAATTCATAGAAAAATCGATAAAGGACGTTGCGATCACCATAATCACCCTGCAATCGCACCTAAAGGTAAGGGAGTTGTTGAACCGTACCCAGGAGCAGGCCAACGAATTGGAGGTTCAGCAGGAGGAATTACGCCAGACAAACGAGGAGCTGCAGGAGCAAACAAATGCCCTTAAAGTATCGGAAGAAAATCTTCAGGCACAAAAGGAAGAATTAAAAGTAACAAACGAAGAATTGGAGGAACGCTCGAAAGCACTTGAAATTCAACGCGATGCCATCAGAAGAAAGAACAAGGAACTAGAGCTTGCAAGGATAGAAATAGAGAGAAAAGCGAAAGACATCGCCCAAGCAAGCCAATATAAATCAGAGTTCTTGGCTAATATGTCGCACGAGCTTAGAACGCCTCTCAACAGCATAATAGTTTTATCGCAATTGCTGGCAGAGAACAAAAAAACCCATCTCGACAATAAAGAAATGCAATATGCCGAAACCATAAATTCATCGGGCAACGATTTATTGGATCTAATTAACGACATATTGGACTTATCGAAAGTAGAATCCGGCAAACTCGACTTGAATATCGAAAGACTTTATCTGGATGACCTAAAGCAATATGTCAGCATTGCTTTTCAGCCTTTGATGGACAAAAAAGGACTTAAGCTGGAATTCAACATCAATGTCGGCAAATTAGAGTTCATCGAAACCGACATTCAAAGGGTTCAGCAAATTATCAAGAACCTATACTCGAATGCCATCAAATTTACGGAAAGCGGAAGCATCAGCCTCGATATCACGTATCCCGCAAAGGGGATTGAGCTATCAAACAGCAAGATAGACAAGGCAAAGTCGGTTATAATTTCAGTAACCGATTCAGGCATAGGCATTCCTGAGGAGAAACAGAAAATTATTTTCGAGGCATTCAAACAGGCTGACGGCACCACCAGCAGGAAGTATGGAGGAACCGGGCTTGGCTTAAGTATCTCAAGAAACTTTGCCACCCTGCTTGGGGGAGAAATGATACTTAGCAGCAAGGAAGGCAAAGGCTCAACATTCTCTATCGTCTTGCCCGTTAAATACAAATCCGAAGAAGGCACATTGCCTGAAGCAAATAACAAACAAGATGTTTTAGTGCTACCCAGCACTACTGACGAACACACTTTGCGCGATATTTCCAGATTAAAGCCGGAGCACCCAAAACAAAAGAAAAAGACCGTCACGGTCAAAGATGACAGGGAGATAATAGAAGATGGCGACAAAGTTGTATTGATAATTGAAGATGACTATAATTTTGCGAGTGTATTATTAAGCCTAGGCCACGACCACGGCTTTAAGGGCTTGATTGCCATTGATGGCGAAACCGGCATCTATTATGCCGATTATTACAGCCCGAAGGCAATAATACTTGACATTGGATTACCGGGCATAGACGGATATCAGGTTATGGAAAAACTAAAAATCAATTCAAGGACACGCCATATCCCGGTTCATTTCATCTCCGCCGCCGACAGAAATATCGATGCTTTAAAAATGGGAGCAATTGGGTACCTCACAAAACCGGCAAACAAAAATGAAATTGAAGAAGTCTTCGGTAAAATAGAAGGTATTATCTCGAAACCCGTTAAAAAGCTGCTCATAGTAGAGGACGAGGCAATAATGCGGAAAAGCATTGTCGAGCTTATGAAGGGCGAGAACATAAATATAACCGAGATTGAAAAGGGCAGGGAAGCACTGGGGCTTTTGAAAAAAGAGTCCTTCGACTGCATGATACTCGATCTTGGGCTAGAGGACATTACCGGCTTCGACTTGCTTGAAAGCCTAAACAAGGACAGCATTGCCACTGAATTGCCAATCGTAATTTATACGGGAAAGGAATTATCAAAAAAAGAAAACGACACTCTCCAGAAATATTCACAAAGCATCATCCTGAAAGGGGCGCATTCATTTGAACGTTTACTGGCCGAAACAACCTTGTTTCTGCACCAGGTGGAATCAAGCTTGCCTGGCGAACAGCGCAAAATGCTGGAAAGCATACATGGGAAAGAAAATGTGCTGGAAGGGAAGAAAATACTTGTTGTTGACGACGACATGCGAAATGTATTCGCCCTCACAAGCTTGCTGGAAAGCAACAACGCCAGTGTCATTGTCGGTAAAAACGGCAAAGAAGGAATTGAACAGCTAGAGAACAACAGCGACATCGACCTTGTTTTGATGGATATTATGATGCCCGAAATGGATGGTTACGAAGCCATGCGAAAGATCCGGAAAGTAAAGAAATGGGGGAAATTACCCATAATTGCGCTCACGGCCAAAGCAATGAAGGAAGATAGACAAAAATGTCTTGACGCAGGAGCCAACGAATATTTATCAAAACCTGTTGAGAAAGATAAGTTGATCTCGCTGTTGAGAGTATGGTTATACAAATAAAGTTTGCACATTTAAAGGTTGTTAGCCGTTAAAGTATCTGAACATATATGAAGTCCGATAGTGATAATACATTGAGGGAGAAAATAGAAATTGATCTGCTGATAGAGGCGGTCAACAGGTTTTACGGCTACGATTTCAGCAATTACAGCAAGGCCCACATCAAAAGACGAATGATGGTGTTTCTCGCAAAACACAGGTTTGAGAGCATTTCCGAGATGCAGCACCATGTACTCCACAACCCGCAAGTCTTTGAGGACTTCTTAAACAATTTCTCCATTAATGTTACTGAAATGTTTCGGGACCCCGGGTTTTATAGTGAATTCCGGAAACATATAATCCCTACTTTAAAAACCTATCCCTATTTAAAAATATGGATAGCAGGATGTGCTACCGGCGAAGAGGTTTATTCATTCGCGATCATGCTCAAGGAAGAAGGCTTACTGAGCCGGTCCACAATATATGCCACCGACTTCAATAGCGAGGCGCTGCAAAAGGCCGGGAAAGCCATTTACAGCATCGACACTATTAAAAGCTATACCGCAAACTATCAGAAATCAGGTGGCAAATCCTCGTTCTCCGATTATTATATGGCTAACTACAATTCTGTTATTATTGACAAATCGCTTAAGGTGAATGTGGTTTTTGCCGAGCACAACCTGGTTACCGACGGGGTTTTTACCGAGGCAAACCTAATAGTATGCCGCAACGTCCTAATCTATTTCAATCGCGAACTGCAAGACAAGGTCCTAGCCTTGTTCAACGACTCGCTGATCACCGGCGGCTTTCTTGCCTTGGGCACCAAGGAAACAATACAGTTCTCCACAATAGCAAATAAATATTCAATAGTGAGCAAGGAAAATAAAATATACAAGAAATCGATTATATAAAGTGTATAAGGCAGTAGTTATAGGAGCCTCGGCAGGAGGAATGTATGCAATAAAAACATTATTGGCCTCCCTGCCCGGGAATTTCAAGATCCCAATTATTATCGTTCAACACCTGGCGCCCGATTCCGACAACTACCTTGTTGAATTTTTAGACAAAAACACCGGCTTAACAGTAAAGGAAGCAGATGAAAAGGAGGTCGTGCAAAGTGGATTTGTTTATGTTTGCCCACCGAATTATCATATATTGGTAGAGGAGAACATGAGCCTCTCACTGTCAGCAGACGAAAAAGTGAATTATTCGCGCCCCTCGATAGATGTCTTGTTTTATTCGGCAGCCGATGCATTCCAGGAAAGCCTGATAGGCATTGTGCTGACAGGAGCCAACGATGATGGCGCCAGAGGCCTTTTCTATATCAAGAAGAAAGGCGGGCTAGGAATTGTACAAAACCCATCGGAAGCCGAATCGCCGCAAATGCCAACGGCAGCAATTTTAGAGGCAAACCCCGACCATGTCCTTGAGATTCGGCAAATAAGCAAGTTACTTTTGCAGCTCGCAAATAAAAATCAAGACAAAAACAGCTTATAATAAAAATAAACCAATGTAAATGCCACAAAAAACATTATCCCGATCCACGATAATGTCTTAAGCCAAACCGGAGGCCTTGCCTCCAGGGGCATGTGCCTGTCGGTTACGACTTTATAATTCAACCATGCCAAAACCGGTGCGGTTATAAAAGACAAGGTAGTTGCAAGATTAACCATAAAGGCCATGGACCTGGCCATAAAAACTATTATCAGGGAAGTGCCGGCAATCATAATAAAAATCCATAAGAAAGTAAGATCCCTCTTCACCTCCCTACCTGAATTGAAGAGGTTCTTAAATACAGGGGTCAATACCCGCGGATAGGCATCCAAGACCGTTATGGTAGTGCTGAACATTGTGGTAAACGCAGCCAGCGATATTATCCAATACGACCAGCTACCTATACTGCTGGTGTACATATTGATAAGCTGTGAGGCGAAAACCGTACCTTTTGGCGAAAACTGTTCTCCGGTCCCCCACATAACCATAGCCCCAAGCAACACAAAACCAATGGCAAGCACAGCTGTGCTTATATAACCGATCCTGAACTCAATAAGGGCATTCCTAAGGCCAGGCCTATATCCCAATTGCTTATTTTTTGCGACCCCCCACACTGACGACCAAACAGATACATCAATCGGGGCAGGCATCCACCCAACAAACGCTATAAGAAAGAAAATATCAGCCGACCGCGTCCATGTAAAGTGCATCATCGCATCAGGTTTAACTACCTTGTCAATGCCCAAGGCGGCAAAAACAGCCACTATCGTCGAAACCGAGAGCAATACAATTATAAACTTTATAAACTTGTCGAGAAGTGAATATTTACCATAAATCAATATTATCGCCGATATAATTAATATAATGATACTCAGTATGTTAATACTGATGTCTATATTTAGGATATTTGCCAGGAGCCCGACAGTTACAACCGTGACTGCCGCCTGTATAATAAACATGGAGCCAATTGTCAGCAAGGAAAAAAGTACCACTGCCCACTTCCCAACTCTCGCATACCCATCAACAAGGCTGTTGCCGGTGGCATTTGCATAACGTGCGCCATATTCAAAAAACGGGTATTTTAAGACATTCGCCAAAATCAACACCCATATCAGATCGTAGTTAAACAGTGCGCCCGCTTTTGTTGATTGCACCAGGTGCGACACGCCTATTGCAGCTCCTGCATACAATAAACCGGGCCCCAGAATTCGTAAAATTTTTCTCATTTGCTTAACTTTTGGTTTTAATAAGTTTTTTCATGCGTCTTTTCTCTTTCCTCTGCTCCTTTGAGTTATGCCACATAGTGGACAAAATCCCGCTTAGCAAACTCTTCCACATATAATTCAGGAAGGATCTTTCACTGTCGCGGCCAAAATATACCAAACCCTCCCTGGTATTCCCAAATAAGCGGGGATTATTCGACTTAATCAACAGGTCGTTAACAAGGAACTTGAAAAACGGTGAGGCAATACCCTTTGTCATTGTTGCTTTTTCCCTGTCGTACAAACCAATCCTCAGCTTTTTGTATTTAAATTTGATTTTGCCTTTGGAAATACTGTCGTTAGCATAAATACCGCTAATATCAAATGACCCGCGCCCCTTAATTATTGAAATACCAAACAAGTTTTCCGTCATCGAGTTGAATATCTTAAAGTCCATCGGCTCAGTCTTCCCCGAAAAACTAAAAGTATTAGAAGCATCCAGCGGAACCAATATCCGGGCATCTAATCTTGCTTGCCCCATCAACATAGTATTAAGGTTAATCTCTATCTCGTGGTCCGGAAGCATCATCGAGTCAAGGTTGGTGAGCTTGGTGGCTATCAAATTTAGCTTATCAAAGTAAACTTCGCCAGGAATGCTTGACTTATTTACATATTCGCCATATAGTATTTTAGCATCATGCACATTTATCGTATCAATATAAAACCCGGGCTTGATGAGCTTGACCAGCTCGGCAGGCATCGGTTTTCTAACACCATGCTTAATTTCGTACTTCTTATCCCTGTGGACAGTAGCATTGAGGTTATTAAGGTCGATTTTGCCAAGTAAGTATTTTCGGTCATTTATAAAAGAAAACAGGTTTAAATCGCTCACGACAACTTTTCCCCCACGTATTATGAACATATCCGTTTGATGTGAGGCACGTTGAAAGAATTCTTGCATATCTAGGTTAGGAAGTATGCTAAATGTATCGATGACAAGAGAGTTATTAACGAAATCAAAGTTTATCAATCCACTTTTCAACGTATATAATCCTCTATCAATCAGTATATTATTGTCTTTTAGGTCAAGGGTGAGCAGATTGGGCAACTTCTGCGCAGTATCGTTCAGGCTAAAAACAGCATTCCTGACCTTCAAATCAAAATCATTTAGGCCGAAATCATCCGGAACAGTATCCAAGGGTCTAGTCAGCCGCAGGGCTGAATTATTGAATTCGGCGTACTCAACAAAGAAATCATCATCGATTTGCTCAATAAAGCCCACAACATCAAGTGGTTTAGTCAGCCGCTTGCTTTTTCCACCGGAAGAATACTGCTCAAACTTTAACGAATCGGTAATTAGCTTTCGCATTTTTAGCCTGGGCTCATTAAAGTTTATGAGCAATGCATCATAAATATTCAATTTTGGGACTTGCAAGCTAAATCCGTCGGTACTGTCCGTGAGGGCTTTGGTAAAACTGATGCCCGAAGCCGCAATGTCGTCATTCCTCATTTTTGTATCGACGTGATTTATCCTTAGTTGAAGTTTTTCATGCTCGTTAACCAGTATAAAATTCTTGAGGTGGATATCAAGCTCATCCAATCTCGAATTATCAGACAGCGGCTCCCAGCTAATATCGGCATTCCCGATGCTATACGAGACGGGCATGTTATTGTTCTGCCCAAGTATTTCCGCGCTAAGGCCATTAATATCCAACATATTGAATTTAAACACCTCGGATTCATTAAAATTAACTTTGTGAGAATTATTATTCTCGGTTTTTTCCATAAAACCAATTTTAAGATGAGGTTTGTCCAAAACCAGTTTATTGAAATGCAATTTATTGTTTTGCAGAAAATCAAGAACGGCGATTTGCTCAATTCCCAGCTTCTCGATTTCAATTAGCCCGTTTAAATCCGCAATACTTTCATTTTTAAAATCATCAATCTTAAAGCCAACTTTTTTCAGCACCAAGCTGGAGTCGGAACTATTGTAATTTATATCAGCAACATCGAATTTATAATTTTCATCGCTATAAGCGAACTTTTTTATATCGCCCACAAAATTCAAGCGGGCAATATCAGACAAGTCAAAATCCTTAGCTTGTCGAAGGTCGTAGATTCCGATGTTAAAACCAGCATAAACTTTTTTAATAGTGTTTTCGTCGCGCAAAGTGAAGTTTATTTCCCCATCGGAAAAATCAAGCTCCTTTATATAAATTGAGAATGGCAATAATTTTTTAAACGGTTCTTTATCGGCCACAGCGGAATCGTTTTTCAAGCTATAATCTATGTTAAGATTCCGGATTTCCAATTTTTTGGCCGTAACAACCTCATCGTTCAGTAATCTTGAGATACTAGTATGCCTTAAAAGCAGATCTTCCCAGCCCACTATCGCATATTCTTCGGCATCGGAGCCATTAACGGATTTTATGATTCCATTTTCCACGAGCAAATCATTATTGCTGAAGCATGTTGATTTAGCCGAAAAATAAAATCCTTTTTCATCATCTCGTATGCTCAACAAGGAAGAGCTCCAATAAAGCGAATCGGATCCCCCGAGTTTAATATCGCTATTAACCGTTATATCCCCGGCAAACACAATTCCGGCATTTATTCCTTCGCCCTTTAGGGCAAGACCATTTTCACCAATCAGATTCAAATCGGCATTAAGAAATTCAATGTCCTTTATTGCTAGGCTGTTTAATATTTTATTACTGTTTATATTTGTTTTTATTTTCTGTTTCGAGTCCGTGAGCCTTAGGTTAAAACCGGGGCCATACAATTTAACCGAAATATGGCTCTTTCGGGCCTTAATAAGTCGCTCAAGATCTAAACCATCAATATCCATGCTATTACAGCTCATCGCATTGCCATATTTTTCATCATGCAATTGAATGTTGTTCAGTGTCAATCTAGAATTCATAAATGAATAATTAATATCGCCGGATGATAAGCTCAACATAGTATCAATGGCGACATTCTTTATTTTTAGGATAAAATTCTTGAAATCGGGGAAAAACACGGTTTCAAAGTTCGAGGAATCAATACTCAGCTTATCCATATCAACTGATATCCCACTAAATGCCAATACCTTATGCCCAGCATCATCAAAGCCGTCAACATTGATGTTATCCAGCATCAACTTATCGACCTTGAAAGTCCTCAATAGTGCAATAAGCTCAGTGCTTATTTGACGGCTGGAAGGCTTTGAGCTCCCTGAACCTCTAAACGGATAGATCCCGAAATATGCTGAATCCATGCTCACAGCGTTCAAGCCAAGGCTTCCAAGGTTGCCCAATTCATATAGACTGATGCCATCCAGCGACAGCTTATTAACATAGAGCTTATCAAGAACCCCGCTTCCATTTGAGGATATTGAAAGCTTTGATACAATTAAGTTTTCGGCTTCTGAGTCGAATTCGATATTGCCGACTTTCAAAACCCTATTGTTCTCCAGTTTTCTGAACACCTTAGACGCATCGATAACAATTCGTTTGGAGTACAGGAATGAATTCGTATCGAAATGCAAGGTGTTGGACACAGTGCTGAAGTCATGAAGCCTAAGCCAAAAATCGGCAGAGGCCTCGATAAAACCTAAGGTATCCGACTGCAGCTCTATACGCCCATATTCAACTTCTAGCATACCCAGCTCAACTTTGATCAGCGGGCTCAGGTCCAAACTTGATAGTAACTCAAGTTGTTTCTTGATGCTTAGGGCAGTATCCTTGACAGTTAAATGGCTAAAAACAAATTTTGGCTGTGCCGTCAGAACCTTACTTGCCTTAATATAACGGGCGCTCAACAATTTCCATAAGCTAAACTCACTTATCACGACACTGTCGAAAGACAAGCTTTGAAGCTGGGATGTGTTCTCGCGCTCGTAGATCGTGTCGTTAACCAACAGGGCAAGCTTAAAAACTTTAAAGCTTCTTTTAAAAGGATGATAATCTACGCTTCCTATGCTCAAGCTCATCTGCGCTTTCGAGATGGAATCAACACTTTTAATAAGGAGATATTTTAAAATAGCGGAATGATTTAACCAAATAGCAGCAAAGGCAACAATCAAAAAAGTTGCTGACACTATCATTATTTTACTGCTTTTCTTCAACTAATTAGTTTTTATAATATCTAAATACACCGGCAAATGGTCGCTAAACCCTCCATGATAGCTAAAACCGATATTGGTTCGAAACGGTTTTTTCCCGAGATATTTTTCATCCACCTCCATCAACCAATCCGCATCAAATACCTTTAAACCACTCTTGGCGATTTTTAGCCCACCATTATCAGTCATCAATTCCTCGGAGACTAACATTTGGTCAAAAGTAAACCAATCTTCCTTAAACTTAACGGTTCCGTCCGAATTATCATATCGGGATGCCGAAGATAGGTTGTGCAAGCGGGAACCTGCGCATAAATTCCTCAAGCTCCGGTCAGAAGGCTGATCGTTGAAATCGCCCATTATAATGATGCTGGCCGATGGATCCCCGCTTAATATGGAGTCGGTTTTGCTTTTAAGCAAGCTGGAGAACATCATCCGCAAAGGAGCCGACTCGGCAACACCCCTATACCTTGAAGTCCAATGATTTACAAAAATATGTACTGTGTCGGAAGCAATAATACCTTTAACATATAGTATATTCCTGGTCCTGATTTTAATTGAATCTTCCACAAGGTAAAACGGTTGGGCATGAATAGGCATAAATTTGGACGAATATATCAGGGCTACATCAATACCCCTCTTGTCAGGGGAATCGAAATGAACATAATTATAATTCTTGGCTTTTAACGGACTTGCATATAACAGGTGTTTTAAGACATTCTCGTTTTCAATTTCACAAATACCGGCAAGGCAGATGCCGTCCCAGCCGGCAATATTTTGAAATACTTTATAGAGTTGCCTTGTCTTGGCTTCATATTTTTTCATTGTCCAATGATAATCCCCCGCGGCAGTGAATTCATTATACGACAGCAGCGAATCGGGGAAACAATCGAAATAATTCTCCAGATTATAAAACACTATCCTATAAGCTTCCCCTTCGCCATTCTTTTGGCCAAACAATTGACCACCCCCTAAAACAAGCAACACATATAAGGTTGCCACAGGTTTCATAAAAATAAGCACCTTAGTCCTCACAATAGAATTTTGAACATAAAAATACACATTTTATGCTTACACTATAACGGCTGCCCAATATTGTCCGATTTTTTTCTCAAGGGGATTTTTTATTGTTCGTCGAGGAAATGAGCGGTGATAATCAACTTTCAGGCCACCTGCTATCCCCTTAGATTATAAAGTCGTTCATTTTACGAAAATAATAATTTACCGAACCGGGCTTTTGAAATAAATAATTTTGCATTTTAGCAGCAAAATAAATTATAAACAAGAACATCGAAATTTTTGTATTTTTATGACTTAAATGCCGACAAGTTTAGTCATTTTGATATTTTTTTTAAAAAAATGATAAAAAAATGC
Source organism: Chlorobiota bacterium (assembly GCA_013151215.1). Lineage (GTDB taxonomy): Bacteria > Bacteroidota > Bacteroidia > Bacteroidales > F082 > BM524. The sequence continues at coordinate 72,543 of JAADIS010000051.1, forward strand.
GTTTAGGGGGTATAAAAATAAAAACTTTGGGTACTAATAGATAGAACAGTGAAAGATATTTCTGTTGAACAAATTTTAAACGGTATAGTAAACAACAACAGTTTTATTATACAAAAAGTATATAAAAAGTTCTTTGTAATTGTGCGCAAGTATATCCAAAACCATGGGGGCAGGGAAGCAGATGCCAAAGACGTGTTTCAGGACGGGATAATGGTGATTTACGAACAACATAAAAACCAACAGCTTAAGCTGAAAAACGAGTTTGGGACCTACCTTTTCGCAATATGCAGAAATATATGGCTCAATCAAAAAAGAGCCGAATCGAAAATGGTTCTCAAGGAATATAGCTCCCTAACATCGGAACTTGAAAAAAAAGGCTGGAACGACCTTATAAAAAGGTCGGAGGAAATTAGTTTCAAGGAGTCAAGGGCCAGGATTTACCAATCAAATTTCGAGAAATTGAGTGAAGAATGCCGAAAGCTGCTGAAATTAACCGCAGATGGATTAAGCGTACAAGAAATAACCTTGAGGTTCGGATACAAATCAGAAGGGTTCACATACAAGAAAAGAAGTATTTGTAAAGGAAGATTAGTGAAATTAATAAATAAAGATGAAAATTTAAGAAAACATGAAAACTTATAGCAGAACAGATTACATCGAGCGGTATTTGGAGGGACAACTGAAAGAAGGAGAACTTTGGGAATTCAAGCTTAAGCTTGAAAAAGACCCTGAACTAGCACGCCAATTGAAATTACAAAGAGAAATCAACGAAACTCTTGCAGATAACGCTAAATTAAAATTGCGCAAGCAGCTAAGCAACACATACTATCAAACACAAAAAGCAGGCGCTATCTCACAATGGAAATATCAAATTGCAGCTGCCGTTGCCATCTTTTTACTTGTAGGGGGAGGTTTGACAACAAATTATTTTAAATCGTCCAATACCAACAGCTCGATTCTCTATCAGCAAAACTTTGCTCCTGACAACTCGTTGTTCACCCTCAGGGCAGGCGCTACAAAGCTTAATGCCTCGCTGGACAATGCTATGCAGGAATACAATAACGAGAATTATACTGAGGCAATTAAGCTATTTGGCATGAACAACGATAATATGGGCGCCAAGCTTTATACCGGGTTTGCATATATGAAGCTGTCTGATTTTGACAATGCAATAATCAATCTGAACGAAGTTATCGACGACGACAACAACTTGTTTATCGACCAGGCAGAATATAACCTGGCACTCTGTTATCTTGCAACAAGCAATTCAGAAAAGACTATTGAGATATTAAATGGCATAATCGACAAACAAACTGTTTATGCAAGAAAAGCAAAAGAGTTAATTAAAGACATTGAAGAACAATAGATCAGCGGTTTAATTTGAGAAAAACAAACACATTCAAGGTTCACATTTGGTTATACAATTTAAGACAAACAAGCAAGTTCCTTGAATGCCAAGCGGAAATTAAAGCATCTTGTCTTTCGGCAAGATGCTTTTTTCTTTGTATGAGCCATTCTAATACTTAACCTTTGAAACGATGCGCTTATAAACAAAGAAGCCGAGAAATGCAGGGATGACAAATATAAGCATCAACCAAAGACTATTGTTTTTGTTCCCGACTTTTAGAGCTGATGTGTCCCCAGTAATTATATAGGCAGACCAATAATTAGGGTGCGATTTTATCATATTGGAATTTCTCAGGACTTTCAACTTGGCCATTTGCATGGCTATATCTTTTTCATATCCAAGTGAAAGATATTCATAGAAACTTTCCATGATTTGCTGGCCACTTTCATCCTGGACTTCCCAAAGCGTCATCACTACCGAGGGCACGCCCGCAAAAACAAACCCCCTGGCAAGGCTCATTATGCCCTCTCCTTTTTGCAATACCCCCTTGCCTGTGTTACAGGCACTTAAGGTAACCATTAATGCCTTTAGGTTCATTTCGTAAATCTCGGAAGTGTTTAAAAACACCTTGTCATCTTCTCCGCCTTCAGGCGCAAAAACCAATTTCGAGTACAAGGGCATCGTATCGTTGATAAGAGTGTGCATAGCGAGGTGCAGGACATCGTACCCGGCGGCAGTTTCAAGGAACTTCGACTTTAAAGCCGAGGACCCGGAATAAACCTTACCCCCAAACTCGCGCTGAAGCCCCTCAACCTCCGATTTGGCAAATGGGAGCTCTTTTAAGCCTGGCAGCTTCATGGCCGTTCGAGAATCTTTATCAGGATGATAATGAGGCGCCATATATAAAATATCAATATTGCTCTTAAACGATGTGTTATTAAACAAAGAACCAAACCTTAAAGTTGAGGAATACGAATATGAAACTGGATGATCTTTAATTAGATAATCCAGATCCCTATAATCCAGGCCCTCAACAATCGATTTTGGTTTCACAAGTATTTCAAATGGGAGATAACCCAGTATCCCCGAGGGGATTATAAGTAACCTCTTGTCCCTTACCTGCTCTTCAACTGGCTGAATCAGAAACGAATACATATTTTTTGAGTGCTTCACGAAATTAGCGAAATCGTATCGGTTTTCCGTTGTGAGATCCATGTTCTTAAGGTTTGTAATATACCTGGCAGATTCATAAAAGGAAGAGTCCAGCAAAACCTCTTTCATATAGAGCTTATTGTTCCTAAGCACGAAAATATACAGCTTTGAATCCATCATTTGATATTCCAGCAGCACTTCGTTACCCGATAGCCTTTTGTATAAATCACCAAGCTTGATAACTGAGATGTCATATTTCAACGAGTAATACTTTGGGTTGTTCTTCTCCAATTGGGTAATAAGCGAATCATGTTTCTTGAGCAGCATCATCAGTCTGCTACCAAAAAAATCAAGCTTCTTCTTCTTTGGTTTGCTTTTCTGTTTTTCTTCGAATAATTGTTTTTTAACAGCATTTATTTCTTCGTTCAAATCCTGGTCCAGCTTTAATGTCACCTGGCCGATATCGGAGGTTCTCAAAGCCGTCGAGTTCCTTATTGATGCCAACAAAATGGCAGATTTGCTTTTTTCGGAAAACTCGAAGGTTTTTTCCTGAAAATAATTATTCGAGGTGATGTTGAACAATTTATACGAAAGCTTTATTACCTCATTATAGATCGGGAATATTTGTTCCCTGATGATTTTCTGATTATCTTTCTGTAAGCTTCTGCTTATATGTTCCAATTGCTTGAGCAACCATTCGTAATTATCCAAGCTTGAAAACAAGTTGTTGATATCTCCTTCTAACTCATATTTTTTTATCAATGCCAATGATTTCCCATGATAAGCACCAACGAACCTAAGATCATGGAAGCCATTATTTAAATTGCCCGACTTGCTTATTCCTAAATAGTTCTGCCATATTTTAATTGCCCTATCAAAATATATCAACGACATCTCTATTTCATCATCCTTCTGCGAGTAGTAGTCGCCAATCTTGGAAAGGATCATTGCATACTTCGCCGTTTTAAACCCATTTAACTCACCCTCAATGTTAAGTGCTTTTTTATAATATGTAAATTCCTCACCCCCAGGCGAATAAGATTTAAGAAAATCGGCATATAACAAATATACGTCAACAACTCTCTTGGGGTTTGTTTCCGGCGATTCAACAAGTTTTAAGGCTTTTTTTAATACCTTCTCCTGTTTCTCATTATCATTCAGTAATTCGTATGTTTTGCTTATAGTTAAATATAAAACAATTCTCATGTCTTTGGATGGTGAATAATTAAGTGCCTTTTCAGCATAAGCAATGGATTCACTATACAGGCCTAACTCACGATTGACAACACTTAAATTATTGAGGGACTTGATAAAACCAGACCCTGTCTGATTACTCTCAAGATAAATGTCAACAGCCCTGTCATAATAAAGCCTGCTCATGGGATAGTTCAAGTTATTGAATGCGTTTACCCCCTTATTGAGGTTTAAGGAGGCCAACTTAGTATGTTTCTCACCTAATAAGCTTACATAAAACTTTTCTGCTTTGTCGAAATACTTGTTCGCAAGCTCGGTTTTGCCCATGAAAGTGGCAAGAAGCCCATAATTATTATAAAATTGAGCTATTGATAAACTATCGGGGCTTCCTGGGCTATCAATTATTTCCGAAGCCCTTTTAAAGTACTTATAGGCAAGGTCATAGCTCCCCTGGCTTGCTTTTACTATTCCCACATTCAATAGGGCATCAAATAAATCGCGGTTATAAACCGAGTTCATTTCCAATATCTCTATCGAACGCAGATAATCGCTCAAAGCCTCCTCGTATTGGTGAGCCTTAAAATGAGCAATTCCCAAATAATTGTGCGTCTTGGCCAAGTGCTGGTCATTTGCGCCGTAAATTCTTGTCTTCAGGTCGATTACCATCTTTAAGGTATCAATACCTTTGTTGATTTTGTGGTTGTCGATTAATATTTTTCCATATACATGCAGATAAAACGACAACAGCTTATTGTTTACCTTTTCGTTCGTCAATAATATTTTAGCCCTCCTTATATAGTCATAGGCCTTCACAACATCTGTTTTCGACAAGCTGTCGGATGTCTTTATCGCCCAAAAAAGCTCTTTTTCATTTTGGCTGTATTGCTGATAATTATATAGGCTATCGTAAATATTGCTCTGTATAAAACTGTTTATCTGGGAACTGATATTTAAAGTTATTGCAAACAGCAGCACAATAACAAAGAGTAGGCGATAAAATGATTTTTTATGTTTATTCGGCAAGTAAAGCATTAATTTAAGCAAGAAACAATGTTTTAAGTGAATTAAGCATCAATTTACGTATTGTTAATCAAACATATATAGTTTGATATAAACTACTGCAAAATACTAAATTTAATTAAATCCCACAAAAAAAGGGGGGCAACGCCCCCCTTAACTTAACCAACCAAATAACTTACTTATTTGGACTTAACAAAACGCCCCCTTATATTCTTTACGCCATCGCCTTTAAGATTAAGCGAAAAAATATAATTACCGGGAAGAAGACCTTTGGCATCAAGGCTAATTACCTGCTCACCTTCGCGAACGGATATATCCCTTTTGTCAAAGACCTTTTTGCCAGTCAAGTCATAAACCACAAGACTTGCCTGACTGAATTCGCTTGACGACCGTACATTAAAGTTGATATTGCTCACGACCGGGTTGGGGTAAGTATTAACTTCAACGTTTAGCAGCTGTTTGTTTTTGAATAACGGTAGTTTAATCTCAGTATTGTCCAGTTTGTTGTCATCAGTATCGAGGAGCATGCTGCCCGGGAGCAAACTGATAAGTTCGCCATCGGATATCTGCCCCTCATTGTTTCCGGCAATCTCAATTGTAAACAATTCATTGCCGTCAACCATGCTTGTACTTTGGCCGAGGTTCAGCCAATTTGCCTTAATAACACCACTTTTATTATCAACGGAATAATTAAAGTTTTCATCAGGCCCACTTATGCTCAATATGTTCAGTTTTTCAGAGGCATACGACAAATTGACTTGAAAACCATCCAAATCGCCATCGTAATTAGCAGCCACTACAAATTTTGCTGTTTCCTGCTTGTTCGGCATTTCCATGCTATAATATTCTGTTGGAAGAATATTAATATCTCTGCCAGTTGGTTCCCATTCACCTTCAACATCGCCATAAGAGGATCCCCATGGGTCAACGGTAGTGGTATCTCCAGCGGCCCTTGAAGCAAAGGTCAAGGAAACGGTCTCAAAATCCCAATCGCCACCTGGGAAGGGTTGGCCGTTAATCAAATAATTAATGTATATCAAACCCAGGTCAATCCAGTCCACTTCCTCTGAGGCATCAACATCGGCAACCTGATATTGAATTGAATCCAGCGAAGACCAGCCAATTAAATAATAAAACACCAAGTTTGCATCATTCAGGTCAACACCAACAGACTCCATATCCGTGGCTGACTTCAAGCTATATTGTCCGCTTGGGATTCCGGCTAAGGTATATTGACCGGCAATATTTGTCAAATCCGATGCAATCAACGAATCATTCATATCATACAAACGAACTTGCACACCAGGTATAGGCAGGCTGGTATCTGCATGATAATAGTAAGTTCCTGTCAAAGTATTTTGCGAAAACAACTGACCGGAAAACATCAGTATGCTTGCTATCAAAACTGATA